>NZ_QUES01000014.1:0-162589 GCF_003478085.1 Eisenbergiella sp. OF01-20
GAGGGGCACAGGACGGGGCGGCAAAGGCAGCCGCACAGGGAACCGGTAACAGCGTCATTTTATTTTCTGGCCCGCATATCCGACGGCGTGGTGTGGTAATAGCCGTGGAAATGCTGGTAAAAATAATTCATGTTGGAATACCCCACATCTGCCGCGATCACGGCTATTTTTTCATCCGAATTCAGAATCCGTTCCCTTGCCACATACAGCCTGTAGCACATCAGATATTCGGAAAATTTCATGCCTGTCTCCTTGATAAAAATCTGGCCGAGATAGGTGGAGTTCATGCGGAATTTATCCGCAATGCTTTTCAAAGAAATATGTCCTCCGTACTCCACTCTCACCATCATGACAATTTTATGTATCAGCGGGGACATGGCATCGTAATCCATATCCAGCACAGGATCGCAATTCTTTTTCTCATCCTCCTCCGGTATGGTTCCGTGAAGCTTCTCCACCACGATTTTTTTTACCACCTCCAGAAGCTTCTTTTTTTCCACCGGCTTGAGCAGGTAATCCAGCGCCCCGCAGCGGATGGCTTCGCAGGCGTAGCTGAATTCATCATAACCGCTCATCATCACATAATTGGATCGTACCCCCAGGTTATTCAGGCAGTTAATCACCTCATAACCCTTATCATTGCCTATACAGACATCCATCAGACAGATATCCGGCCTCCAGTCAAGGATACCCGACATCACCTCCAGAGAACTGCGGGCAGTCTCTATCCGGCCCACTCCCAGGCTTTTCCAGTCCAGAAGCCGTTTGATTCCCTCCAGGATGTTTGGCTCATCATCCACTATCAACAACGTGTACATCAGTCTCCTCCTTGCCTGCCTGCGTGGGAATATAGACGGAAATCCGCGCCCCTCCTTCCGGATTATTTCCGATCTCCATCGTGAAATCATCCCCGTAAAAATACTGCAGTCTCATATATACATTCCGAAGCCCGATATCCGCATCCGGATCATCGCTTCCCTCATGCATATGTTTTCGTATCGCCTCAAGCCGTTCCCTGGCAATTCCCAGGCCATTGTCCGTCATGAGTGTTCTCACCCCGCCCCCTTCCGAACGGATGTCCAAAATGAGAAGGTTAAATTCATTATTTCTGTCAAACCCATGGGAAAAAAAGTTTTCCGCCAGAGGCTGCAGCCAGAAACCCGGCGTATGTACCTTTTCCAGCCCTTTTTCGATTTCCAGCTGATAGACAAAGTTACCGGCAAACCGCAGAGACATAATCCGCAGGTACATTTCCAGCAGCTCCACCTCTTCCTGCATGGTGATCACATCCGGGCTGTGGACAATCCGCCGGTAAAGGCTGCCCAGCTGGGTGATGGCCTCCGCCGTTTCCTCATCCCCCCACATCAGCGCCTTGGAGCGTATGCTTTCCAGCGTATTATAAAGGAAATGGGGGTTGATCTGATGCTTCAGCGCCCGCATGGCCGCTTCCTGCTGCTTCAGCTTCATCACATATTCCGTACGAATATAGCCTTCCAGCTTCTGGCTCACATCCTTTAATGCAATGGCTATTCTTCCATATTCATTTTTATGTTCTTTATGGATTTCCAATTTTTTCGCCACGGAAAAATCACCGGTTTCCATTGCCCCCAGCATCTGCATAATAGAGGAAAGGAAACGGGCATCATTCCGGATTCCCACAAAAGAAACCAGGACCGCCCCCATGGCCAGAATGACCAGGACAAAACTTATCCCAATCAGCGCCGAAAGGTTCAGCTTCCAGAGCATACTGCTGTTTATCACACAAATATAGGAAAAATCATACTGGCTGGACGGGAATACCGTATAAAATATCCGATCATAGCCGGTCCCGTAAAAAGTCCCCTGGCTTTCCTCCAGTTTTTCTGCGGCACAGATCCAGTTCCATTCCTTCTCTGTGGTATAATCCACATGCAGCGGCTTTCCCTCCTGCATAACCGCCCATGCTCCGGAAATGTCCAATCCGCGGAACAAATCCTCCCGATCCACCCAGAAGGTAAGGCGCCCCAGCTGCCGGCTGATGGAATCCGGATCGCGGATCTCATAGGAGGCCAGCATCAGATCCCCGAAGCCCGGAATATCCAGAGCATCCTCTTCCCGATCCAGTCCGAATGTCACGTGCATGTCCCCCGATAACCGGTCCAGCCACACGGCCTTGATACCGCTTTCCGATACAAAGGTGGCCCCTCTTACCTGAATCCGGCTGTTGATGAACAGCTTTTTCATATCACCGGGCATATAGGCGATCTGTGCCGTGGTGGAACGGCTGTTATACAGCCTTTTCTTCAGATATTCCGGCTCCGATCCGGAGGTAAACAGTGCCATGGCATCCTGCATCATGGTCCTGCCGGCATAACAGCCTTCAATATATTCGTTCAGCTGATCCTTAATATTTCCTATCTTTTTCTCAACAATGGAAAAAGCATCCTGGGCCTCCTGTCTCTGCTGGCCCGCCCAGATTGTGGTAAAAAAAGCGGATACACCGATAAAACAAATAGTGCACAGAAGCAAGATAGCAATGGCGGTTCCCAGGAATTTCCTCCTGTAAACCTTTATTTTCAGGAAAGATATGCTGTTTTTTCTCATTGGGGGCTCCTTTTTCAGGCCTTCGTCTGTTCGGTTATTCATTCTGCCTTCCCTCCCATTATACCCGTAAATGGATCCGCCAACAAGGAAAAAGCCCCCTGACGTGAACATTGGGAGTCCAAAGTTCACGCCGGGAGGCTGGGTTCTAAAGATCACCGCAAGTACACGATTTCACTTTATTTAAAGAACTCATTAATCTGTTTCTGTGTCTCTTCAAGGATGGTATCCAGGCCGGAACTCTTTAATTCTTCAATACATTTGGGAACGGTGGTTTCCGGATCCGATGCGCCTACCAGCATATCGTATTTATATTTGTCCCAGACTGCCTGACAGTTTGCCACTTCATTCTGGATGTTGGTGATATCCAGTGCAAAACCAAGACATACGGAAGAGGCGGCCTCTTCATTCTGTTTCTTAACCTGCTCCCACTGCTGGGGATCTGCGTCCTCGGTAATGGACATATTGAAGAAGGTTCCCTGTGTATAAGCAGCCAGCGGCCAGTCGTCTCTCAGCTTCTTCACAACGCCGTCGCTCACATATTCGAAGGTATTTCCTTCCACACCATAAGCCAGCATATCACGGAAGGTGGAATCGCTGTTAACCAGATCCAGAACCTTCAGACATTCTTCTTTGTATTTGGAGTTCACGGAAATGGCATTCATGGAACCCTGGATAGTCTCTGTGGAGTAAAGAGGCCCAAAGACCTTAAATACATCGTATTTCTCCACACCGTTCAGTGTCTGCCAGGTAGCTGCCGCGCTGGGCCATCCCTGTGCGGAGGAGAAGGGAAGCTTCTTGGGAACTTCGGTAAGGACGTTGGCATCCGGATTGGTGATGCCGTCCATGTACCACTGATGCATCAGCTTCAGGTTTTCCATAATGTCAGGCTGCTCAAGGGTACATACCACCGTACGGGTCTCGTCATCGATCTTAACACCCATGGGCTGAAGGCCTGCGGTAAGTCCGTCATATTCATTAAAGAAACCGTTGAACGGGCTTCCCTGTGCCATCTGCAGAGGATAAAAGCTCTTTCCTTCCCCTTCCTTCATGGCGCGGAACGCAGCGTCCAGATCCTGCATGGTCTTGATGGAAGTAATGTCGATATTATATTTCTGTACATACTGGTCGTCAAAATACCAGAACTGGGTAACGGAGGAATCCTTGTAGGAAGGAACCGCATATACGTTTCCGCCGATTTTAACACCGTTCCACAGCGCTTCCGGAATGAAGCTGTACAGCTCCGGCGCGCTGGTCTGCACCATATCGGTTATGTTTTCAAAAGCTCCCAAATTTACAAATTTGCTGTAATTGGTGTTGTTGGTAAACATCATATCAAAATATTCACCGGAGTTAACAATGGTGTTCATCTTCTGATCGTAATCGCCCCAGCCCGCTACCTTAATATCAATCTTCACACCCAGCTTATCCACCAGATATTCATTGATGTCCGCCAGACGATCCGTGTAATCGCTGGGCGTGGTTCCTCCTACCGTCCACCAAATCAGTGTGGGGATATCGCCGCTGGCCTTATCGGCCGACGCGCTTTCCGCCGTTGTCTCCGCCGCGCCGGATTCTGTCGCAGCAGCAGCCCCCGTTTCCCCAGCCGGTGTACTTGTGCCGGATTCCTTGGAACCGCAGCCCGCTAACATACCCATGCCGAGCACACAGGAAAGTCCGATAGCCAGAAGTCTTTTCACTACATTCTTTTTCATAGTAACCTCCTTATAATTGTTTATATATCTTCCGGCAAACCGTTTGCCGGCATGATAACTTGTTAAGATTCCTGTCAGCCCTTAACCGCACCAACGGTAAGGCCTGATATGAAATATTTCTGGAAGAAAGGATAGGCACAGGCAATGGGAAGTACGATTACCACTACGATTGCCATACGCGCCGCTTCCTTCGGCATATTCGCCACCGTATCCGCCATACTTGCCCCCATAGCCGCCGCATTCTGGGCCAGCATGTTGACGTTGGTCATAATGGCGTTCAGCAGTGCCTGCAGAGAATAAAGCCTCTGATCGTCGATATAGAGCATGGACTGGTACCAGTCATTCCAGTAGGCAAAGCAGAGGAACAGGCCGATTGTGGCGAGTACCGGCAGGGATATGGGAAGTACAATCCTGAAAAATATGGTAAACTGCCTTGCCCCGTCCATTTTTGCGGATTCAATCAGTTCCTCGGGAACCGTGGTCTTGAAAAAGGTCCTGCATATGACCACATTGAAGGAAGAAACCGCCAGTGGCAGGATCAAAGCCCACACCGAATCCTTCAGGTTCAAAAACTGTGAGGTGATGAAATACGTGGAAACCAGGCCGCCGTTGAATACCATAGGGATAAACACCACCATAGTCAGGAATCCGTTCAGCTTATATCCCGGACGGGAAAGCACATACCCCATCAGCGTAGTGAGGAGGATCCCCAGAACGGTCCCCACGATGGTAACAAAGAGGGATATGCCCAGAGCCCGTATGATCAGCGTGCTCTGCTTGGCCAGATACTCATATCCTTCAAAGGAAATAATCTTGGGTATCAGATGATAGCCGTATTCCGTAATGGAAGCTTCCGCGGAAAGCGATATGGCGATTACCAGAAGCACCGGGATAATGCACACCAGCGCCATCAGGATAAACATGACATTCAGCAGAACATTCGCCGTATTGGATACCCGGTTAAAACGGTCAAATCCATCGGGTTCCTTTTTTCTTTTCTTTTTTATTGTTTCAGCCATCCCGCACCTCCTTAAATCATCGCGCTGTCGCGGTCAACCTTGCGTACCACGGCATTTGCCGTGAGGATAGTAATACAGCCGGCCACCGACTGTACGAACGCAGCCGCAGACGCCATTCCCGTCGTGGATGATTTCAGCTGCTTAAATACGAATACATCCAGTGTATAAGAAACGTTATACAGGGAATTGGAATCACGGGGCACCTGATAGAACAGACCGAAATCGGAGTAGAAAATACGTCCTACCGCCATGATGAACATCATGATAATTACGGTCTTCATAAGCGGCAGCGTCACATAACGCATCTGCTGCCATACCGTGGCACCGTCAATTCCTGCGGCCTCATAATAGGTCTTGTCAATTCCTGTGATGGTAGCCAGATATACTACCATGCTGTAACCCAGATTCTTCCACATATACATGAATACCAAAAACGGCGGCCACAGCTTGGGTTCCATGTACCACTGGTGCGGATCCTGTCCGAAGAATTCCAGCAGGCTGTTAAGCAGCCCCTTGTCAAAACTCAGGAACGCCCAAATCAGTGCGGTTACAACTACCCAGGACAGGAAATAAGGCATGAACATCGCCGTCTGGTAAATTTTAGCCATCCTTTTATTATGCAGCTGACCGATAAGCAGCGCCATCGTCACGGGAACCACAATATTCAGTATGATAAATACAATGTTGTACAGAATGGTGTTACGAAGGATAATCCAGATATCCCCTGCGGAAAACAGGAACTTGAAATTGTCCAGGCCAATCCAGTCACTGGTTATGATACTGTTCAGGAATCCTCCGCTGATCTGATATTTCTTAAAGGCAATGATAATACCAAACATGGGCAGGAATGCAAACAGGAAATACCAGATGGTGGTGGGAAGCGCCAGCAGGGTAAGCTCCGTATCATCACGGGTCCAGCGCTTTTTCTTTTTAATACCATTTTCCTTTACAGCCATTTTAAACCTCCCTTTCTTTTACGTAAACGGCACTGAAGGTCTGATAAAATGTCTGCCGTCCCTTTAGTCCATCCGGCCTGCAAAGACAAAACCGGACAGCTTCCCCTCCGTCAGCCGGCCTGCCGGAGGGCTGCAGCCGGAATGCGTACGCTTCTTTCTTCTGCTCTTTTCCGACCGCTTTATGACTCAATTATAAACTATGCATTTCGCTATTTCTATCTAACATTTCTTATATAGTAGTCTAAAAACATCATGTCAAAAATAAAAAAACGTGAGTTGCATTTATACATATTGCACAACAAGCACAAAATAATCCCCTGTTTTCCTTATCTTCCTTTTGTGTAACATTTTGAATACCACATCTAACATTTTTGATATAGACAACCCTTTTTACCAAATCTATACTGATTATAAATACGAACGGTGCCGCCGTTCCCAGCCCGGCCGCACTCACCCATACGGAGGAGGACTTGCTTATGCCGCAGGACAATATTCTGCTCATCACCACCGACCAGCAGCGTTTTGACACCATTAACGCCTGGGGAAACACCAGCATTTTCACACCGCACCTGAATTATATGGCTGCGATGGGAACCAGCTTTTGCAGCTGCTACGCCTGCTGCCCTATCTGTGTCCCTTCCCGCACCACCATCATGACCGGCCGCCACGGCTACGAAAGCGGCGTGGTATCCAATGCCACCCATGAAACACAGATGCGCAGACAGACCCGGCTCCGCCGCACCCTTCCCGCCCTGCTCACCGATGCCGGCTACCAGACCTGTGCCAAGGGTAAAATGCATTTTGAACCCGCCCGCGCCTGCTACGGCTTCGAGCAGATGACCCTTCCCCTGGATTACATGCGTCAATACGACAAAAAGGCGGAAAACGCACGCCCCAAAGTGCACGGGATCGGCGAATGCGAAATGGAACCCGTTATTTCCACCGTTGACGTGAAGGACAGCATCACCACCTGGATTACCGATCAATCCATTGATTTTCTGGAAACCAGGGACACCACCCGTCCCTTTTTCCTCTGGACCAGCTTCACCAAACCCCATCCCCCCTTTGACCCCTGCCGGGATTTCTGGTCCCTCTACGAAAATATCCCCATGCCCGCCCCTGTTTACGGGGACTGGTCCAGGGAGCTGGAGAAAGCGCCCCAGGGCTTCCTGGCAGGCGCCTACGAAAATACCAATATGCATCTGTTCGGGCCGGAGCAGATCGCTGCCACCCGCAGGGCCTATTATGCCTGCATCACCCAGATCGATTATGAGCTGGGCCGCCTGTTCGGCGCTTTACGGGAAAACGATTTGTTCCGCAATACCTGGATCCTTTTTACTTCGGATCACGGGGAAATGCTGGGGGATCATCACATGTCCCAGAAAAACCTGTTTTTTGAAGGCTCCGCCCATGTGCCGCTGATCCTTGTCCCTCCTGCGGGCAGGGGCATCCCCCATAACCTTACCGTGGACAGCCTGGCGGAAATCGCCGATATTTACCCCACCATCCTGGAAATGGCGGGTATTCCCCTCCCGGATGGCCTCACCGGGCACAGCCTCCTGGATCCTGCCGCCCTTCCGGCGGACCGTATCTTTTACGGGGACAGCCTTCATACCAATTTCTGCGTGATGCAGAACCGGATCAAGCTTGTTTATACCACCTGCGGAGACCATTTGCTTCTGTTTAATCTGAAAGAGGATCCCATGGAACAAAAGGATCTGTCCGGCGATCCTGCATGGCAGGAGAAAAAACAGGAGCTTTTTGCGCTTCTCCTGGCACATGTAAAAGAAACCGCGCCCCAGGTACTGGAGGAAATTCCTTCCGGCGCAGGATCCTCCTGCCGGTTCAAAACCACGCCCGCTCCCCGTTTCCCCGGGGATATGCCCGGCCGATGGTTCGGTTTCCATTACCATGACTATTCCGTTGACACCTTCCATTGATTCCACAGGCAACGGGGTAAACGGCAGCGGCTGCACAGGATTTGCTTCCCCAACAGGGACAAAAAGCTCCGCCTGTCCTCCCCTACGGAGAACAGACGGAGCTTTTTCCCTATTTCTGCGGGACTTCCTGCAGGCTGACGGCATGATAGATACATCCACAGCCCCAAGATATCCTTACTGCCCTTTTTCAGCCGGTTCCGCCATCAATCTATCCATCCAGTACGCATTGGTCCCTGCATAAAGTCCCTTCCCATCCCGGATTTCCACGCGGATATACCCTTCCCTGCCCGTCAGGTCAAACTCCGCCTCCGTAATGGTTTCCCCTATGGGCGCCAGTTTCTTGTAACAGTCCCGCCCTTGCTGGATCACAAAAATCTTCTCCACCGGAGAGGTTTTCACCACCAGCCGGTTATCCTTTATATACGCTTCCCTGATTTCAGGCCCCATGGAAAAATAGAAATTCCCTTTTTCCAGCGCTTCCATCACCGCCGGATATTCCAGCTTCCCGGCCTTTACCATGATAAAACCGCCGAAGGAATCACACAGCGGGGAACCGAAAGGCTCCCTGTTATGGTTATCATCCGTCGCCACCGTATAAATACGCTGTCCTGTACGCAGCATCTCGTCATAAGACTGGGGATTAAAACCATACAAGCCGTCATGCTCACACCCATGGTTATAAATCTCCATCCCCCACAGCCCTCTTAAATCCTTATAATCCTCATACGTCTGCAGGGACCAGTAAGGATGGTTATAACAGGCAAGAAACCCTTCCGCATTCATCTGATCGATATAGCCGTTGATGTATTCCATGTCATTATAGCGGCGCAGCGGCATGGGGATCTTTTCTTCCCTCTCCCTTCTCTCCGGGTATTTGTCATAAAAATTAAAATGATATACCTTCAGATCCGGCCAGGCGTCCTTATGAGGGGCAAACTGGTCGATATTCGCTTCATATGCCGCAATGCTGAGAAAACCTTCCTCATCCAGCTCCTCATGCTTGCAGTATTTGTTATGATCCGTAAACGCAACGATGGAATACCCCTGCTCCATATATGCTTCCTTCACCTGCTCCGGCGTCAGATCCCCATCGGAAATCACCGTATGGCAATGCAGATTCGCCTTATAAAAGTTTCCCTCTTCCGGCAGTAAATAATACGTTCCCATATTCCCTCTCCTTTTCCCTTTCCCTTGTTACCGTTTCACCCGGATACCGCAGTAATCCAGGACGAGTTCACAGAACACCGCATTGGCCCAGGAAAACCATTCCCTGGTATATTTTGTGGGATCGTCCACATGAAACCCTTCATGCATCATCCCTGTCCCGCCGTCCGTATCCCGCATAAGCTGCAGAATGCGCAGCTTCTCTTCCCGGCTGTCCTCCGTCATCCCCTGGACAGCCAGGCCAATATGCCAGATATAATAGGGAGGCACATGCGGACTTCCGATTCCCCTTGCCGCCGTCCCCTTAAAATAATAAGGATTCCCTTCGCTGAGGATAAAGCGGCGGGTATTCTCCATCACTTCTCTGTCCCCGTCATAGCCCAGATATTCCATGGCGAGCAGACTGGGGACATTGGCATCATCCATCAGCAGATACTGCCCGTATCCATCCGTTTCATACGCATATATCCTGCCGTAATACTCATTTTTCACCACTGCCAGCGTCTCAATGGCATCCTTCACTTCCTTCCGGAAAACCAGCGCCTCGGCGGCAAGCGCCTGATCCCCCAGCACCTTCTCCGCAATCTCCGCCAGATATCCCAGCACCACCACGGCAAACATATTGGAAGGGATCAGATAGCCATATACACAGGCATCGTCGCTGGGCCGGAATCCCGACCAGATCAGCCCTGTACCCGATTTGACAAGGGCGCCTTTCCCTCCCCGGGAAAGCGTATCTGTATAATAACAGCCCTTACGCACAAAATGATAGGGTGACTTTTCCTCATGCTGCTGCTCCGTGCGCCAAACCTCCAGAATCCTGCGGACCCCTTTCACAAAGGTTTCATCAAACTGATCGGTGCGCCCCGTATTCTTCCACACCAGATAGGAAAGCTGGATCGGATAGCACAAAGAATCCAGTTCGTATTTCCTCTCCCAGATCCACGGCAGCATCTCCGTCTCGTCATGCTCCCAGCAATTCCCGTTGGCCTCCTGATTAAATGCATTGGCATACGGATCCAGGTTGACATAAAAAAACTGCTTCTTAACAAGCCCCACCAGCATGTCCGCAATCTCTTCATCCTCGCCGGCCGCCATGAGATAAGGCCGGATCTGCGCCACACTGTCCCGAAGCCACATAGCCGGGATATCCCCGGTAATTATGTACGTCGTCCCGTCCGGAAGCCTTTTCACCGTAGTATCCAGCGTATTGGTAAAACAGTTTACGAACAGTTCCCCCATTTTCGGATCCCCCGGAAAAGAATCCTCCACCTTTTTAATCAGCTTCTGCAAGATTTCAGGCAATTTTTTCTCTATTTGCCTCCTCCTTCTTCTACATCCTGTTTTCTTTTCGTTTCTGCCGTTGCCATTAGGTTGTAGATAAAAAAGTTTGGCGTCCCCCAGCCCTGCTTCCCTGTGCGGCCTGCTGCCCTGCAAGGTTCCTTCCAGGGCAGCAGGCCGCACAGGGAAGCAGGGATGAGGGACGCCAAACTTTTTTATCTACAACCGCCATAATACCATAAATAAATACCTTATCCTATATCCCAAACTTCATATTACCTACTAAAAAGAATATATTTGTAACCGTTCAGACAAGCCTGGATCGTTAGCTATATTGTTACATCTCCTGTACCGCCCCCTACCACTCTGCAATCAGCGGCCTGGGGAACAGCCACCATTTTTCAAAGTCCAGGCAGTACTGGGAACAGCAGATATTGTTATCTTTCGGATAATCATAGGATGTCCAGGCATAATAGCTCTCCACGATTTTCACAAGCAGATCCGAATCCATGGTCACGCAGAATTCCCGGCATTTTTCCACAATCCCCTCCGGCTTATCGGCAAGCCCTTCCACGGTCGCCTCCAGCCTTCGGTTACAGGGGAACAGCACCCGCTTTTCCTGCAGGATCAGACGATACAAGGCGTAAACAATTTCACTGGCTGTCCGTATTTTCATATATCCGTCCGGCTTACAGCATTTCCAGAAATAATTATAATTCAGCTGCAGATCACTGTAGAACGAAAGCAGCTTTTCCTCCCTTTCCTTCTCCTGAAAAACCGGAATCGCCGCAACAAGCCCTTCTATATCCGGATCCCTGGAAAAAAGCACCCTGGACTTCACAAATGAATTCCTGGTAGGTTCACTCCCTTTTACCGCCGCCTGCTCCAGAAATCCCTTCGTCATATACTTAATATCAAAGTATCCCCCTTCATATGTACACCCCTGCAGACACTCCGCCGTCCTGTTTTCCTTCATACACTGATCAAAATACGCATCCGTAACAATCACCATGGCATCCAGATCCGAATCCGGCCTCTCCATCCCCTTAGCCACCGATCCCCCGAAAACAAGGGCAATCACTTCCTCCCTCCCCCGGAACATATCCTCCAAAATTTTCAACGACTCCTCATGATGCTGATACATAGCAGCTTCTCCTTATCCATTTCCTTTTAAACCGTCCATTATCCGACGCCATTTGCACACTTTCCACTATAAACGATACCCACCTCACTTACAATATCTCTTTCCCAAATTTACCAATTTTTCTTACTAACAGTTCAGACGGCCCTTTGTGCCCTGCGGCATTCTCCTCCCCTGCGTTTCCCTGGGGCGGCGTTGCTGCAGGGCACAAAGGGCCGTCTGGGCTGTTACTTTTCTTATAATAAAAATAATAATTATTATCATTTTCTATTGACAACTTTTTTCAAATGTGTATAATGGAACATGTAAACAGCATATGCCATTTACATAAACTGGAATTGTGAGGTGATGACATGCCCCGGCCTACTAAGGAACGGAATATCTGCTGCATGCCCAAGTCATGTACCTTCGGGCCGCTTACCAGAAGCTGCAGCGAACAGGAAAGCATCTGCATGACCATAGACGAATATGAATGTATCCGGCTGATTGATCTGTCAGGCTGTACCCAGGAGGAATGTGCCAAGAGAATGTCCATCGCCCGTTCCACCGTGCAGATGATATATAATGAAGCCCGGAAAAAGATGGCGGATTCCCTGGTAAATGGAAAGCAGCTCCATATTAAGGGAGGGACCTTCCGGCTGTGTGATGGAAACGGCTGTTGTCCTGCCGGTGAATGCAAGAGGAAGAAAGCCTGCCCCCAGCGTTTTGCCGGAGAGGAAAAAGAAATAAAAAAATGACATCTTTTCTCAACGGGATGCATTAATAAAATAAGAAACCCTGTAACTGCCAGACAGTTACGAAACCATTATAATTGTGTATCCGGAATACCGGAAGAATAAGGAGAGAATACTATGAGCAAAGTAAAATTTTATATCTGCAGACATTGCGGCAACCAGGTGGAAATGATTCACGATGCAGGCGTTCCTGTTATCTGCTGCGGTGAAAAAATGGAAGAACTGAAGGCCAACACAGTGGAAGCAAGCACAGAAAAGCATGTCCCCGCCGTAACGGCGGAAGGGGAAGTGGTAAAGGTTCAGGTTGGCAGCGCCCTTCATCCCATGCTGGAAGAACATCATATTGAATGGATTTATCTGGAGCTGGAAAACGGCGGTTACCGCCAATCCCTTGCCCCCGGAGAAGCGCCGGAAGCATCCTTTTATACCGGCGGTGCAAAACCCGTTGCCGTATATGCTTACTGCAATCTCCACGGCTTATGGAAAACAGAACTGTAAAACCATGTAACTCATCTCTTTAAGCAAAAGCTCACAAAGCTTCCGCTTTGTGGGCTTTATGCTGGTCAAAACCGGTGATACCGATACCCGGCCTTTTTTTGATCCGGTATCATAACAATAGTAATTATATGGGAAAGGAATCAATCAAATGAGCGAAAACTGCAGTCACAATTGCTCCTCATGCAAGGAATCCTGCAACGACCGGGATCCCAAAAGCTTTCTTCAGGAGCCTCACGAAATGTCCAGCATTAAAAATGTCATTGCGGTAGTCAGCGGTAAGGGCGGTGTGGGAAAATCCCTGGTAACCTCTCTCCTCGCTTCTTCCATGCAGAAAAAAGGATATCATACCGCTATTATGGACGCGGATATTACCGGCCCCTCCATCCCGAAGGCCTTTGGGCTTCATGAAAAGGCCTATGCCAATGAAATGGGCCTGATCCCCGTAAAAACCCGCGGAGGAATTGATATTATGTCCATCAATCTTCTCCTGGATAACGATACGGATCCTGTCTTATGGCGCGGACCTGTAATCGCAGGAGCGGTAAGCCAGTTCTGGAGCGAAGTGATCTGGGAGGATGTGGATTATATGTTTGTGGACATGCCTCCGGGAACCGGGGATGTGCCGCTTACCGTGTTCCAGTCACTTCCCCTCAAAGGAATCGTGGTGGTTACCTCTCCCCAGGAGCTGGTGTCCGTTATTGTGGAAAAAGCCGTGAAAATGGCGGAGATGATGAATATCCCCGTACTGGGCATCGTGGAAAACATGTCCTATTATGAATGCCCCGACTGCCACAGCAGGCACAGTATTTTCGGAGAAAGCCACATTGAAGAGATCGCCGCCAAACACGGCATCCCCGCGATTGCAAAACTTCCCATCAATCCCGCGGTAGCAGCTGCCTGCGACCTGGGTGAAATCGAAGCGCTGGATGCGCCCTGGCTGTCAGAACTCTCTTCTTCCATTGAAAATATGGGCAGCTGAATCTGCTCTTTGCACACAGGAAAAAGAAACAGACCGGTATAAAATACGGCCGCCTCATAAATGAGGCGGCCGTATTTTATGTATCAGTAATAAAAAAAGGGGGGGAATGCCGCGGCGGAATAGGGGAGGGGGACTGGCTGTAACCAGCCAGTATCCGCCGCGGCTTGTGAAGGCTCCTCTTCAGGCACTCCTGCTTATGGAATGCAAAACATTCCACGGAAGCCTTCTCTTTCCGATCGGAAAGGGGGACTTTCCGACCGGGAGTAAAAAGGCGCTCATACGCTCTGGCACAAACGTCTTTATCTTCTTTCCATGTTTCTTATGCCTGACTTAGCAGTTATCAAAAACCGGCATGGAACCGGAGATATAAGCTTGTAAGCTTTAAGGGGGGGTGCTGGCACAGCCGAAGCTGTACCAGCTAATTTTGTGGGTTGATGACTTTTCAACTTGGGTTTATCATACAACAAATTTATAAATTTGTCAACATATATTTATAAATTATTTTTTTATTTATAAATTTTATAAAAAGGTTTAGACGCCCCTTTGTGTCCCGCGGCATCCCCTCCCCTGCATTTCCCTGGGGCGGCGTTGCTGCAAAGATTCCTGGAAGGGGCGTCTGAACCGTTACATTATAAAAATAATTTATATAAACCGACGTTTTACCAGCTAATCCACCCGTTTTTCTTTCAAAGGCTCCGGCAACTTCCGGACGCTGGCCATTTCCACCAGTTCTGCATTCATCTCCAGACGCACCGCCACTTCCTCCATGGAACGGCTTCTCATGTCTATTTTCCCGTGAAGAAGCATGATCAGGGTTCTTCCCAGCAGCCGGCGGGGAATGCGCATGGTGGTGAGAGTGGGTTCCATGATACTGCAGATGCTGCGCCCGTCAAAACCGATTACCGATACATCCTCCGGCACCGTATAGCCGGCACTTTTCAATGCACGGTATACGGAAAGCGCCAGCACGTCATTTTCCACCAGCAAAGCGGACGGCGGCCTCACACCGCCCTTCCACAGGCCTTCCAGATAATCCTGGGCCTTCTGCCCCAGGCTGTCTGTAACGATATTCCATTCCGGGCGCATTTCCACGCCCAGATCCTCACAGGCGTAGGAAAAGCAGCGCTTCCTCTCCACAAGGGAGCTTCGCGGCGTTCCCGAGGAGACGTACCCGATTTCCCTGTGCCCTTTTTCCAAAAGATAGCGCACGGCGGCATAAACTCCCTGCCGGTTATTCACCGTAACGGAACTTGCCTTCACATCCGGATCATAGCAATCCAGCATCACATATGGAATTTCCGTACTGTCCAGTTCTTTTTTCAGCGCAGCGCTCATCACATCGGCATAAACGATCATCCCTGCATACTGATCCTTCCCGATACTGTCACGGAGCCTTCCCGCCTTTTCATCATACATGTGGATGATGGAAAAATGATAGCCCAGATGCCTGGCCTCCCTCTCCGCCCCTTCGATTACCGGCGGGAAAAAAGCGCCCTCATCCCCTTCCTCCTGATGATCGGACAGGATGATATAGGCAATGTTCTTGGCGGCTGCCGCACCGCCGCCCGGTTCCGCCTCCGGTGTCTCCTTGATCATATAGCCATAGCCCATCTCCCTTATCCTGGAAAGAAGTGAACTGCGGAGTTCATCACTGATTCCCTGCTTATGATTCAGGACCAGAGACATGGTTGCTGTGGATACCCCCAGCAGATTAGCCAGTTCCTTGGATTTAATTGCCACTGTTTTCCCCTCTTTTTACAGAATGTCCGGCACTGCCGCCAACACAGATGCGGCAGCGCGGTTATTCCGTTTATAAATTTTATTTATAATATAATTGTACCGTATTTTTAAATATTTTCAAGCATTAACAGGTATACTAATTAACAAACTTTGCAGGTGCATGTTAGCCATTTCTGCCACATCCGGCAAAATGCCCCAAGGTTTGGCAAAATACAACGGTTCTGTCTGTACCGGCTGCTTTTCCATGCCCTTTTTATGCTTTATGAGCCTGCAGGCCGGACCAGCAAAAACAAAAAGAAAAGAGAGGAAGTAAGACATGAAGGAAGAAAACAGACCTTATCATGACGGACTTTCATTTCCCAGCGCCAATGTTCCCGGTATCACCCCGGAATCCGCCTTTACCGACGGCTATCTGACAGCGCTTCATAATATGGATAACGCCGGCCAAGAGGACAGCGTACGTATCGCAGAGGATGGCAAAGCCTCCGATATGGATACCCGTTCCGTAATGTCCGGTGACGGCTGTAATCCGGTAAACCGGGATTCCGAAATGGATCGGGCCACAGATAACGGTGCCGATTGGATTTTTCCTGGTATTTACCCCAACTCAGGAATGCCGGGCACTGCCCCCGGTCCTTATCCCGGAGTGATTCCGCCCGTCTATTTTCCCGGCGCAGGGGGAACTCCGGATCTGTGATTATCCGATTCTTATAAGACATCTGCTCTTATAAACAAAAAAACACCGCCCTGGCCGCTGTACGGTTCCCTGTGACAGGAACCGTTCCTACCGGCCGGACGGTGTTTTCTTATTTTTTATAGGGACAGACCGCAATCCGCAGTTTGGTTTTTACTGCTCTTACAGCCCGCAGATTCTGTCTATTTCCTTCAATTCTTCTTCTGTGAAATCCAGTTTCCGGATAATACCGATATTTTCCGTTATCTGGGAAGGTCTGGATGCCCCAATCAGAACACTCGTCACTTCACCATCCTTCAATATCCAGGACAGGGCCATCTGTGCCAGACTCTGCCCCCTGTTTGCGGCAATCTCATTCAGGGCACGGATCTGCCCCAGCGTCTTTTCCGTCAGCGCGGACTCATTCAGGAATCTTCCGTCCCTTTTGATTCTGCTGTCCTCGGGGATCCCATGCAGATATTTGTCCGTCAGAAGCCCCTGCGCCAGCGGGCTGAAAGCAATAATACCGCAGCCGTTTTGGACCGCAGCCGCCTTCAGGCCGTTTTCTTCAATCGAGCGGTCAAAGATGGAGTAACGGTTCTGGTTGATGATAAACGGACATTTTAATTCCTTAAGAATCGCAGCCGCCTTTTCCATAACCTCCCCGGTGTAATTGGAAATTCCCACATACAGGGCTTTTCCGCTTTTTACAATGCTGTCCAGGGCAAGCATTGTTTCTTCCAGAGGCGTTTCCGGATCCATTCTGTGGTGATAGAAAATATCCACATAGTCCAGTTTCATCCTTTTCAGGCTCTCGTCCAGGCTGGAGATCAGATACTTCCTGCTCCCCCCGTCCCCGTAAGGCCCGGGCCACATATCATAGCCCGCCTTGGTGCTGATAACCATCTGGTTCCGGTAGGGCCGCATATCGCTCTCCATAATTCTTCCGAAGTTATCCTCCGCGCTGCCATAAACCGGCCCGTAATTATTCGCCAGATCAAAATGCGTAATCCCGTTGTCGAACGCGGTGAAGATAAGCTCCTTCATGTTGTCAAAATTATCCTTGCTGCCAAAGTTATGCCAGAGTCCCAAAGAAACGGCAGGCAGCTTCAGCCCGCTCTTTCCGCAGCTGAAATACTTCATGTTTTCATATCGGTTTTCCTGTGCCTGATACATTTTTCTCCTCCTTTAATCCTGCAGTTCACAATCATTCAGGGCAAGCAATGCCATTGTATAGATCTTTGCCGCATCCAGCAGCTTCTGCAGATCCAGCCCTTCGTCCGGTTCATGCGCACCTCCGTGCCCTTTTGCAAAAAGGCTGCCAGCCCGGTCGTCCTCACGCTCCGGCATTCCCCCGATCCCATATCCAAAGGCATTGGGAAGCTTTCTTGCATAGGTTCCGCCGCCCATCACGTAAGGTTTTGCATCCATACCGGTCATGTCGTTAAACAGCGCGGTCAGACATGCCACTTCTTTTCTTTCCTTCGGGAAATAATTGGGGGCCGAGTTGCGTATCAGCTCCCAGCGGTACCCGCCCGCACGGCAAAAACCGGAAAGCACCGCCTCCATATGGACCGGATCCGCGGAAATGGAATAGCGGATGTTAAACTGCAGGGCCGCCTTCCCCTCCTGAAGCTTCAGGACCGTCCCGGCACAGGTCAGCCTGCCCGATACTTCATCTTCATAGGCAATGCCAATCCCTTCGCCATAATAATCCGAGGTCGCTTTTTCGATGAAATGGAGAATCCGCCGATCCTCTTCCTTCAAAAGCCCTGTGCCGCACACTCCCTTTGCCAGCTCATGCACCGCATTCACGCTTCCTTCCGGAAACGCACTGTGACGGCTTGTTCCCCTGGCGGTTATCCGTATCAGTCCCTCTTCTCTTTCCGCCCGGAGATTTTCCGGCAGCCGTCCGATCTGCTCTTCCAGTTCCGGCCGGTCCCGGAGTACGAGAACCGCCCGGTCCGGTATGATATTTCCGGCGCTTCCCCCGTATAAATCAACCACATCCGCGCTGAAGGGATGCGCAGCAGCAGCCCAGCCTTCCAGTATCCCTTTCTCCCCATAGCACACGGGGAAACCGCAGTCCGCGATCATGGACAGGGCCGGGAACGGATAGCGGCTCCCGTAATACTCCAGATCCGCCATTCCCCGTTCTTCATCACAGCCTACAAAGAGGCAGATGTCGTGCTTCATCACAAGCTCCAAATCCCGTATGCACCGCATCACATACAGCATGGCTACAGCAGGCCCTTTGTTATCCTGCGCCCCTCTGCCAATGAGATAGCCGTCCTTTACCACCGGCTGAAAAGGCTCGTATTCCCATCCTTCGCCCAACGGCACCACATCCAGATGGTTCCACAGGCCTATGGTATTCTTCCAGTCCTTTACCTGCCTGCCGATAGTCCCCACATAGTACTCCTTATTTTCCGTATAAAATCCATACTCCCTTCCTATAGCGAGCATTTCATCCAAAACGAGGCGGCAGGCCTTTCCGAAAGGCCCTGTCTCCGACAATGGATCGGAAATGCTGGGGATCCGTACCAGCCTTATGATATCCCGAATCATCTCTTCCCTGTGTTCTTCAAACCACCGCCCCACCCTTTCACAGGTATGGCCGTCATATCCTTTTTCCATGTTCCATTCCTCCATAACCCTTTCTGATGCTATTATAGTTTTTTTCTCAGGCACTTTCTATAACTGATTATGGCAAATACTATGCAGATTCAATCATCTTATATACCGGGATGGATTTGCATGTGTTTGAAAATAACTTTCTGACAGCCGTGTGTCCTACCGGCTGCCCTTGTCATAAATCTCTCCCAGGGCGCGGGGCGCACGATTATGCTTGGAAAAGAACACAAGAAGAAGAAGCGTCAGCAAATAAGGAAGAATCATAACCAGATCCTGATAGCTGCTGGGCATTTCCATAATCTGCACAATGCGGTAACCGCCGGAACGGGCAAACCCGAACAGAAGGCAGGCCCCCAGCGTGGGGAGAATCTTCCAGTTTCCGAAAATCATGGCGGCGATTGCCAGATAGCCGTATCCCACATAAATATTTCCGGAAAAATTGGCGGAAATGGAATAGGCGAAGCAGATGCCCCCCAGGCCGGAAAGAGCGCCGGACACCATAACGGCCGCCAGACGTACCTTACCCACCTTGATTCCCGCGGCATCCACTGCATGGGGGTTGTCTCCGCAGGCACGCAGGTGCATGCCGAAACGGGTCTTATACATAACAAACCACGCGCCAAGGGACACGGCAACTATCACGATCTCAAAGGGATACATGTTGGTAAATACCGCTCCCAGTACAGGAATCCGGGAGATTCCGGGAACCGTGATCCGGTTGGATACGCCCAACACAAACTTATCCGAAGCCGCTCCGAAAACCGTAGCATTAATCTGTTTAGTTAAAAAGGAGGTCAGCGCCATGGCGAGAATATTGATTACCACGCCGCTGATTACCATATTGGCCTTAAACCGGATACACAGCAGCGCGTGGATGAGGGAAAACAGCGTGCCTCCGATGACGGCAAACAACATGGCAATATAGAAAGGCATGGCTGAATTCCCTGCAAACCAGTCCGCCACAAGTATGGCGGCCAATGCACCTGTAAAAGCACCGAAACCCTGCAGGCCTTCAATGGCCAGATTGGTTATTCCGCTTTTTTCACTGTAAATACCGCCTATGGCCATGATAAACAAAGGCAGGGCGAAAGACAGTCCGTCTATGATTACCGTATTCATTTATCCTTCCTCCCTTCCTCGTCTTTCCTGCGTGTCAGCAGATATCTGATAAATGCGGAGCATGCACAGAACAGAAGGATAATTCCCGTGATAACATCGGCAATTTCCGCCTGGATTCCTGCCGCAGAGCTCATGTAGGTGCTTCCCTTATCCACAATGGTTATCAGGAAAGAGGAGAAAATGATCCCAAACGGATTATTATTTCCCAGCAGGGAAACCGCGATGGCGTCAAAGCCGGTGCTGCTTAAGACTCTGGGCTGGATGGATGCGAAATATCCCAGGTAATAAGTAACCCCTGCCAGCCCCGCCAGTGCACCGGACAAGAGCATGGTCACCACGATGTTTTTCCCCACATTGATCCCCGCATAACGGGATGCGCTGCGGGAGAAACCCACCGCTTTCATTTCATATCCCATTTTCGTCCTGTCCAGCAGAAACTTCACTGCCGCTGCCGCCGCCAGCGCCAGGATAAATCCCAGGGGAATATCCATTTTCAGGTTCCCCACCACCCTGTTCGCCAGGGTAAGCCTGGCCGCCTGGCCTACTTCCCTGGACTGCCGGGAAACCGGATCCACATAAAACGTGTTTATGCAGAAGCTGCACACATACTGGATAATATAATTCAGCATGATGGACGAAACCACTTCATTGATGTTGAACTTATATTTCAGGAGACCGATCAGCCCTCCCACCACAGCACCGGCTGTGATTCCGATCAGAAGCACCAGCGGTTTTGCCACAAAGGCATGCAGTCCGCTGTAGCCCACCAGAATGGAGGCAAGAAACCCTGCCGCCAGCATCTGCCCCGATACCCCGATGTTAAAGAGTCCGGTCCGCATGGCAACCGCCACGGCAAGGGCCGCAAAAATCATCGGCGTCAGGTAATTGAGAAAACTTAAAAAATCGGTAAGGATGCTCTTATAGCCCGCATAGGATGCTTTCGGCGCCAGACCGCAGCCCTGAAGGAGATTATAGTACGCGGAAAACGGATTCTTGCCGAGCAAGGCGATGACCGCCGCCCCCGCAATAAGGCCGATGAGCACACATAAAAGCGGAATGGTTATGCTCTGGGTTTTCTTATTGCCAAGAGTCCGGCTTATTATTCTCTTAAACACGGATGGTTTCTTATGCATGACGCTTCACCCCCATCATGAATTCTCCCACCTCATTGGTGGTCAGCGTACTGGCAGCCGCCTGTTTCTGCATCTGCCCGTTATATATAACGCCGATAGTATCCGCACAGTCCATGATTTCATCCAGTTCCAGGGAAATCAGAAGGATGGCCTTGCCCTTATCCCGCTCTCCGATCATCTGTCTCCGGATATTCTCAATCGCCCCGATGTCCAGTCCTCTTGTAGGCTGGACAAAAATCATCAGATCCGATTCCTGTTCGATTTCCCTGGCAATAATCGCCTTCTGCTGGTTGCCGCCGCTCATGGAGCGGATTACCGTGCGGCTCCCCTGTCCGCTTCGGATGTCATATTTATCAATCAGGGTTTCCGCGTAGCTGTCAAAGGCTTTTTTATTCAGAATACCTTTTCTGGAAAAAGGCTCCCTGAAAAACTTCCGCAGCCCCAGATTTTCCGACAGGGTGAAATCCATTACCACTCCGTAGTTCTGCCTGTCCTCCGGAATATAGGAAATTCCCTCCAGGCTCCGCTGCCGGATAGACATCTCCGTAATATCCTTTCCGTTCAGCCATACCTTTCCCCTGTGAATGGGCAGCAGGCCCGCAATTGCATCCGCCAGTTCAACCTGGCCGTTCCCTGCCACACCAGCTATGGCAAATATTTCCCCGCCTCTTACGGAAAAGGACACATCCTTCACCACCTCAAACTGATCCTGGTTTACTACGGTCATATGTTCCACCCGGAGGATTTCCCTGCCGAAGGAAGGCGCTTTTTTCGGGGTTTCGAAGCTGACCTCCCGGCCTACCATCAGGCTGGCCATTTTCTTTGTGCTTGTTTCCTTCACATCCAGCACATCGATAAGACGGCCCCGGTTGAGGATCGCACAGCGGTCCGCCACCTTTTTAATCTCCTCCAGCTTATGGGTAATGAGAATAATCGTCTTGCCGTTATCCCGCAGCCCTTTGATTATTTCCAGCAGGAACTCTATTTCCTGGGGGGTAAGCACCGCGGTGGGTTCGTCAAAGATGAGGATTTCCGCTTCCCGGTAAAGCATCTTCAGGATTTCCACCCTCTGCTGGGTGGAAACATTGATATTCTCAATCACGTCGGTGGGTTCCACTTCCAGGCCGTACTTCAGGGAAAGCGCTCTGATGTCCTCATTTGCTTTCTTTCTGTCCACGGCGGGAAGAAACCCGAACACCTTTTTTACCGGCTCCATGCCCATCACAATATTCTCTGCGACAGTGTAGTTGCTCACCAGCTTAAAATGCTGGTGCACCATACCGATATTGAGTCTGGTGGCATGGTTCGGGGAAGCGATCTTCACCTTTTCCCCCCGGATATAAATCTCCCCTTCATCCGGCTCATACATGCCGAAAAGCATGCTCATAAGCGTAGATTTACCGGCACCGTTTTCCCCGAGAAGGGCATAAATTTCTCCCTTCTTTACCTGAATCGTAACATCGTCATTGGCGACAATGCCCGGGAACCTCTTGGTAATATGGCGCATTTCCACAATATAATCCGACATACATTCCCTCTCATTCCGCCGCTTTCCACGGCTGTTTGGTTTTTCCCATGCATGATAAGCGTTTGCGTCCATGATATATTTAGGGGATGTCATCAGCCTCCGGTTCTTGCTGGCATCCCCTAAATATACCAAAAAGGCAGGCCGGAACCCCGGCCCGCCTTCCGTTGGACATAAGGATGGCCCGCAGAGCGCGAGTCATCCGTTATTTTCACAGAAACTGCGGCTGCAGCTCCTTACTCCGCCTTAAAGTCATCAGGAGTAATGCCGTTGAAGTTGGCAGCAGGTACGATTTCTCCTGCTTTTACTTTTTCATAAGCCGCATCCACTTTCGTAATGGTATCCGCAGAAAGCTGGCATCTGCCGTCCGCGCTTACATAACCTGTGGAATCGGTATCCGCACCCAGAGTCACATTACCTCCGGCGAAGGAACCATCCACAATCGTTTCCAGAGCCTTGTCCACGTTGGTGCTCATTACCTTAAGGCCGCTGGTGAGAATCACGTTGGCATCTCCGTTTGCACCGTCATCATACTGATCCACGTCACAGCCGATGACATAAACACCTTCTGCTTCCTTGGCTGCGGTAAACACACCGTTTCCGGAATCGCCTGCAGCGACGAACATGATATCCACGCCTTCGTCGATAAGGGCATTCCCAACCACCTTACCGGTTGCCGCATCAGCGAAGGAACCAATATAATTGCCGCCTACATTAACACCGGTTACATCTGTCCCCGCATAGGAAGGAAGCTCAACGATTTCCACTGCTTTTCCGTCAGTTTCATTGACATATTTCACACCGCATTCAAAGCCGTACTGATAGTTTACGTTAGAGGGATAAGCGATACCGTTAACAACGGCTACCTTGTTGCTCTTTGTTTCCAGGGCAGCTGCCATACCGGCAAAGAATCCGCTTTCCTGCTCTTTAAACTGCATGGCATAGATATTTTCCACTTCCGTATCCTGTCCTTCCGCGTCGGCAGGGAACGCATCCACCAGAATGAAGGAAACATCAGGGTTGTCCTGTGCAACCTGAGTGATGCCTGCAAACTGGAAACC
Source organism: Eisenbergiella sp. OF01-20 (assembly GCF_003478085.1). Classification (NCBI taxonomy): domain Bacteria; kingdom Bacillati; phylum Bacillota; class Clostridia; order Lachnospirales; family Lachnospiraceae; genus Eisenbergiella; species Eisenbergiella sp. OF01-20. The sequence continues at coordinate 23,893 of NZ_QUES01000014.1, forward strand.
GCAGCATACGATAACATCATAATCGGCTACGATATCCGCTACCGCCTGTACCGCCGCAGCCGTATCTCCTGTGGGCTCCTTTACCGGAGTAACCGTAGAGGAAGGATGTTTCCCGATAAAAGAAAGGATACCGTTATAATTATCCTCGTTAAAAGAACCGTCATCCACACCGGAGGGGCTGGATACAATGGCAATCTTCAACTCATCGTTTCCGGCTTCCGTTGTCTGCGCAGCCGCTTCAGATGATGCTTCCGTAGTTTCCGCTGCGGATTCCGCCGCACTGCTCTCCGGAACCGCACTGCTTTCCGTGGCGGCACCGCCTGTACTGCCGCAGGCTGTCAGCGTCATGGCAAGCACGACAGCAAGCGTTAACATGCTTTTTTTCATAATAAAATCCTCCTTTTTCGCCGTCCGAGACGGCCTTCATCATAAATCCCACAGAAGCTTCGCTTCCATCCTGTCTGCATGCGGTTTACCGGCAAAAAACCTGTCGTAAAAACCACATTGCAAATAATTACAAACTAATCATAGCATTTTCACGTCCGGTTGACAATGCCAAATTGTTTGTTGTTACTCGTACAATCGGGTCTAAATAATATCCATAACATCTTTTACGGACTGCACGCCAATCAGGCGGATCCCTTCTGTTTTGGGCAGCTTGTCCAGGCATACCTTAGGCAGGACACAGGACTGAAATCCCAGCTTCTTTGCCTCCGCCACACGGATGGCCGCCTGGCTCACCGCCCTGACCTCTCCGCTTAAGCCCACCTCCCCGAACGCGATCATATGCTCTTCAATGGGGCGGTTTTTAAAGCTGGAAATCACCGCCATGACAATACCCAGATCAACGGCCGGCTCGAGTACCTTCATCCCCCCTGCGATATTCACATAGGCATCACAGCCGGAAATCTGCAGCCCCAGCCGCTTCTCCAGAACCGCCATTAAAAGGTTCACTCTGTTGAAATCCGTACCCGCCGCCTGTCTTCTGGGAAAGCCGAAATTGCTCTGACAGACCAGCGCCTGTATTTCCACCAGAATAGGCCTTGTCCCCTCCATCGAGCAGGACACCACGGAGCCGCTTGCGCCCTCGGGCTTTCCGTTCAACATGAATTCCGACGGATTTTTCACCTCACAAAGGCCTTCCTGACGCATTTCAAACACACCGATTTCATTGGTGGAACCGAAACGGTTCTTCACTCCCCGCAGGATACGGTAGGAGGCATGTCTGTCCCCTTCAAAATACAGGACCGTATCCACCATATGCTCCAGCACCCTGGGGCCTGCCACGGTTCCCTCTTTGGTAACATGACCCACTATAAATATGGATATCCCGTACCCCTTCGCCAGCCTGAGGAGGATACCTGTGGATTCCCTGACCTGGGAAACACTGCCCGGCGCTGCGGAAACCTCCTCCTGGTACATGGTCTGTATGGAATCAATTATCACAATTTCCGGCTGTTCCCGGGCGATTGCCCCTTCGATATCCCCCAGATTTGTTTCACATAACAGCTGCAGGGTATCCCGGAATTCACCGATACGCTGTGCCCTCATTTTGATCTGCCGCAGGGATTCTTCCCCGGAAATATAGAGAACCTTCTTCCCTGCTTCCGCAAGAAGCCTGCACATCTGCAGCAGAAGGGTAGACTTGCCTATGCCCGGATCTCCTCCCACAAGAACGAGGGAACCGGGTACGACACCGCCTCCCAGAACCCTGTCCAGCTCCCCGATCCCCGTCAGGATCCGCTCTTCCTTATCCATGGAGATTTCCGACAGGCTGGACGGCTTCTTTCCCTGGGAGGAAAGTCCCTGGGTGCGTTCGCCCGCCCCTCCTTTGGATGAAGCTTTTCTCACCGGTTCTTCCACAAAGCTGTTCCATGTATGGCAGCCGGGGCACTGTCCCATCCACTTAGCCGATTCAAAACCGCATTCCTGGCAATAGAATACGGTCCCTGATTTTGCTTTTGCCATTTTTCAAAAAAAGGGTGCGGCTGATACCGCACCCCTGTCCTCCTGTAACTTTCTTCCGATTAGCAGTGCTTATTTATGGATGTCTACCTTCACTTCTCCTGCTCCCGCCAGTTCTACGGAAAGACTGAGCTTTCCTCCCAGGTTCGTGCACATTCTGCCGGCATCCTCTCCGTTAATCCGCACGTCATATTCCGTATCGTCCTGAAGGCCGATGGTCAGCTGGGCATCCTCCTGCCCTTCCACCACAAAGCTTACGCCGTCCTCACCCTCCAGAAAAGACAGCACGCTGGTACCCGGCACGGACTCATAGACAAACATACCGTTTTTCTCCAGCTTGGTCATGGTCTGGTAGGTTTTCACCTTATACAGATCGCCTTCATGGGAAAAATCCTCCAGCTTCGCTTTCTCCGCAAGGGTATGGTTTCCAAAACTGATGCTGCCGTCTGCCTCTGCACGGATTAACTCTTCTACTACTGCCATTTCTTTTGTCCTCCTTAAATATGGTTCGTCCTTTTGGTTTATCATCCGTCTCCGACGGTATTTCTCATAATACGTATTATTTTTTTACCTGAAAGGTAATTTTCCCTTCCTTGCATCCTACGGTTACATTATCTCCCGGCTGGATTCTCCGTGCAAGGATTTCTTCCGCCAACGCATCCTCTATCATATTCTGGATGGCTCTCTTCAAAGGACGTGCTCCCATTTTCAGATCCGAGTGCTTCTCCACAATAAAGCTTTTTGCAGCCGGTGTAATAGTCAGATGGATATTCAGTTGTTTGCTGCACCGATCCGTCAAATCCCTGGAAAGAAGGGTGATGATCTGTTTCATATTTTCTTTTGTCAAAGGATGGAACACCATGATCTCATCAATACGGTTTATGAATTCCGGCTTGAACAGGCGCTTAACCTCTTCCATCACACCGGCTTTCATTTTCTCATAGTCCTTCTTTTCATCCGTATGGGCTGAAAAACCCAGGTTTTTCGGATCGATGATACGCTGTGCGCCGGCATTGGAGGTCATGATGAGCACCGTGTTCTTAAAGCTCACCTTTCTTCCTTTGGAATCCGTGATATGGCCGTCGTCCAAAACCTGGAGCAGGATGTTGAACACATCCGGATGGGCCTTCTCCACTTCGTCAAACAGCACCACGGAATAAGGGTTCCTGCGCACCTTTTCGGAAAGCTGGCCGCCGTCGTCAAAGCCCACATAGCCCGGAGGGGATCCGATCAGCTTGGAAACGGAATGCCCTTCCATATATTCCGACATATCGATGCGGATCAGGGCGTTTTCCGATCCGAACATCGCTTCCGCAAGAGCCTTACTCAGCTCTGTCTTTCCCACACCGGTAGGGCCCAGAAAGAGGAAGGATCCAATCGGGCGCCTGGGATCCTGGAGACCGACCCGCCCCCTGCGCATGGCCCGTGCCACAGCGCTTACCGCCTCTTCCTGGCCGATAACCCGTTTGTGCAGGATTCCTTCCAGCTTCAGCAGACGCTCGCTTTCCTTCTCCTCCAGCTTGCTAACGGGGATTTTAGTCCACATAGCCACGACACCGGCGATGTCATTTTCCGTAACCGCTTCCCTTCTGGCCGCATTTTTCTTTTCCAGCCGTGCCTTTTTCTGGCTGAGCTTCTTCAGCAGGGCATCCTGCTCCCGCTTCCATTCTCCCGCCTGGGCAAAGGCTTCTATCCGGATGGCCCCTTCGATCTTCAGGTCCAGCTCCTTCACTTCTTCATTGAGCCTGCGCAGCTCTTCCGGGGGTTCCATATGCTGCAGACGCACGGCGGATGCCGCTTCGTCAATCAAATCTATCGCCTTATCCGGAAGCCTGCGGTCGTTTATATAACGGCTTGACAGTCGCACCGCGGCTTCTATGGCCTCCGGCAGGATTTTTACTTTATGGTGATCCTCATATCTGGGGGTAACCCCTTCCAGAATGCGGACAGCCTCTTCTTCCGTAGGTTCTTCCACATTCACCGGCTGGAACCGGCGCTCCAGTGCGGCATCTTTTTCAATATATTTGCGGTATTCGGTAATCGTAGTGGCGCCGATCAGCTGAATCTCCCCTCTCGCCAGGGATGGCTTCAGAATATTGGAGGCATCTATCGCCCCTTCCGCCCCGCCCGCTCCGATAAGGGTATGCAGTTCGTCCAGAAACAGCAGGATATTGCCGTCATCGGTCACTTCCCGGATAACCTTCTTAATCCGCTCTTCAAATTCACCGCGGTACTTACTGCCTGCTATCATACCTGACAAATCCAGCATAAGCACCCGTTTATTCTTCACGGTATCGGGTACCTCGCCGGCTACGATTCTGGCGGCAAGCCCTTCCACAATAGCGGTTTTGCCTACGCCGGGTTCTCCTACCAGACAGGGGTTGTTCTTCGTCCTCCGGCTGAGGATTTGGATCACGCGGCTGATTTCCTCTTCCCTGCCGATAACCGGATCCAGCTTGCCGTCTCTGGCCAGGGCGGTCATATCCCGGCTGTACTGGTCAAGGGTAGGGGCTCCGCCCTTCTTTTTCTGTTTTTTCATCAGATCCTCTTTGTACAGCCCGGGCTCCTGTCCCATAGCCGCCAGTGTATCCATATACAGCTTCTGCGGCTGAAGCCCGCAGGTATTCAGTAATCTTACGGCCACATTCTCCCCTTCTTTTAAGAGGGAAAGCAGAATATGCTCCGTCCCGGTGAGAGGGGAGCGGAACCTGGCGGCCTGTCTGTGGCTCTCTTCCAGAATAGACATGGCCCGGGGGGAATATCCGTCCCGTTCCTTTACCGGCGTCTCCGATACAGGCGCAATCAAATCTTCAATCATTTCACGGATTTCCAATTCATTGGCCCCGTTCTCTATCAGCACTCTGGCAGCAACGCCGGTACCTTCCTCCAGAAGCCCCAAAAGAATATGCTCTGTCCCCACATAATTCTGTTTCAGCTTCCTGGCGGCCTTCTCAGCCAGTATAAGGGCCGTTCTGGCCTTATCCGTATACTGTGACTGCATTATTCCAGTCCTCCATATTCTTCATAGATTTCATCAATTAAAGCATGCACTTCTTCCCGGGAAATATTCTTACAGCTTGCCTTTGCCAGCAAAACCCGTAGTTCCTCCCGGACATCCAGCAAAGCCTGCTTGGTTCCCTCGTCAACAGCGATTACCGCGCCTTTTCTTCTGTCTACCTTTACATAGCCTTCCTGCTTCAGCACGGTGTACGCCTTATTCACCGTATGCATATTAATGCCGATGGTGTCAGCAAGCTGTCTCACACTGGGAAGCACATCTCCCTCATGAAAACGGTTGGTAGCGATCCCCAGAATAATCTGGTTCCTCAGCTGAATATATAATGCCTCATCACTGCTGAAATCAATCTCTATAAACATATCCAATACGCATCGCTCTTCTTTCTGTGTTTCTTTTGTTATATTTATAGTATAACAGTGAGCACATCCTGTCAACCGCTTTTCCCATTCAGCCAACCCTCTGCGTCCTGTAGGATACCGGGCGGATGTCATGGGACGCAGAGGGTTGGTAGCTGAATAAAGATTATGGGAAAAAGCCGCTGCAGTCCATCCCCAGCGGCTTTCTTGTTTTTCTGAGGCTGTCTACCGACAGCCGGTTTTTATTTTAAATCAAGGAATTCAAAGTCCAAATCGTCGTCATCGTCTATATCAAGGAAATTTCGCGGCTTATAATTCTGGGATTTTCTGCCTTTTCCGGTAGAACGGGAACTTCTTCTGGGAGGTTCGTCATACTCTTCTTCACGGGAGTACCTGTCGTCCTCATCCTCTTCTTCCTCGTCGTCTTCGTCGTCGTCATCCTCTTCATAATATCTGCTGCTTCTCCGGGCCGGCTTCTTCTTATTGTTCCGGCCTCCCCTGCCGCCTCTTCTGCTGCGTCTGGGAACATAGTCGTCTTCGTCATCCTCGTCGTCCATGTCCTCATCGTCTTCGTCGTCGTCATCCATATCTTCGTCGTCTTCGTCTTCGTCATCCTCATCGCCGTACTCGTCATAGCCGTCTTCGTACGCCGCTTTCAGCTTAAAGATCATGACAGTTACCACAATAACCAGAAGCCCGATAATCACTGCCAGAATGATGATGATAAGACGGAGGCTGCCCGTCTGCTTTTCCATGGTGTCAATATTGGTTTCATTGGTCTGGGCCGCACCTAGCAGATCGGAAATTTTATATCTGGTACCTTTCACATTATCATTTAAATACCAGTCATTATTTCCCATACCGTCATCCGCATAGCTCACATCGTAATCGTTGGTTGACGGCGCCGTATCCGAGGGTTCTTCCGCAGGCGTTTCCTCCGGAACTTCGGCCGGTGCCTCCGGCTGCGCGGTTTCGGTTACCTCCAGCGTATCCTCACGGACATAACCGTTAATCGCTTTCCCATCCTTTTCTCCTGTTATCTGATACCAGACTTTTCCGTCGCTTCCCGTAGTTTCCCCGGTAACATCCATAACATCGCCGGAAGCGAGGCTTCCCACTACACTGGAGCTGGTTGAGGCTTCGGAACGAACACGGGCACTGGCAGCAATAATCTTGATTTTGGATGCCGTGGATCCGTTTATACCTTCCGCAGCGTTTTCATTGATGATATTATTCACTTCATCATCCAATTCTCCTCCTGCGTCTTCCGCTCCCCCTGCATCTTCATTCCCCTCACTGCTGTTTCCCTGGCTCCCCTGACTTCCCAGCGTATTTGCCGCATAGCCTGTCAGAGCTGTCTGCCCCGGAACTGCAGCACAAAACAGTATCGCTGCCAAAACTGCCGTCATCCGAAGCAAAAATCCTGTACTTATCTTTTTTATCCTGTTCATGTTCCTGACCCCTTTACCTTTTGTGGTTACGCCTCATCTATAGCTTTACCGATATCCGTACGCATATACTTATTGGCAAAGTCTACCCAGCCGGCCGCTTCATATGCATTGGCCCTGGCTGTTTTCAGATCGTCTCCCGTAGCTGTAATCCCCAGGACCCTGCCGCCGTTTGTCACAATGTTTCCCTGGCTGTCAAATTTGGTTCCGGCATGGAAGCAATAATAGCCGCCGGCATCCCGGAATTTCTCCAGACCGCTGATGACCAGCCCCTTGTCATATTTCACAGGATATCCCTGGGAAGCGAGCACCACGCATACCGCCGCATTGTCTTCAAACTGAAGCTCCGTTTTATCCAGGGTACCGTCTATGCATGCTTCTATCACATCCACAATATCGTTTTTCATCCGCGGAAGCACCACCTGCGCTTCCGGATCCCCGAATCTGGCATTATATTCCAGTACTCTGGGGCCTTTATCCGTCAGCATCAAACCGAAGAAAATAATTCCCTTGAACGCTCTTCCTTCGTTTGCCATGGCATCCACAGTGGGCTGGTATATATATTGTTTACAGAAATCGTCCACTTCTTTCGTATAAAAAGGGGACGGGGAAAAAGTTCCCATTCCGCCGGTATTCAAACCCTTATCTCCGTCGCAGGCCCGTTTATGGTCCTGGGCGGATGTCATAATGCGGATGGTTTTACCATCCACAAAGGAAAGTACGGACACTTCCCTTCCGGTCATAAATTCTTCCACTACCATACGGTTTCCCGCAGAACCAAACTGCTTATCCAGCATAATGCTTTTCATGCCTTCCAGCGCTTCGTCCTTCGAATTGCAGATGAGGACGCCTTTGCCTAAAGCAAGGCCGTCCGCCTTGAGCACAACAGGATATTCCGTCTGTTCCAGATAGGCCGCCGCCTGTTCGGCATCATCAAAGGTTTCATACGCCGCAGTGGGGATGTTATATTTTTTCATCAAATCCTTGGAAAAAGCTTTGCTTCCTTCCAGAATAGCCGCATTTTTCCTGGGGCCGAACACACGCAGCCCCGCCGCCTCCAGGACATCCACTATCCCGGCCGCCAGAGGATCATCCGGCCCTACGATGACCAGATCCACCTCTTTTTCTTTAGCAAAAGATGCTATTTTATCAAATTCATCCACGCCTATGGGTACACATTCTGCCACCTGGGCAATCCCGGCATTTCCCGGTGCACAATATATGGTATCTGCTTTCGGGCTTTTCGCCACGGCCGCAGCAATGGCATGCTCCCGGCCGCCGCCGCCTACAATCAGAATTTTCATTTGTATCTCACCTTTCCGTCTGTTACGCTGACTTTCCCGTTGGCAATCAAATCGATCGCCCGGGGAAGGAGCTGCCATTCCGCTTCCTCCATAACACGCCGCTGCAGGCTCTCCGGGGTATCATCCTCGTTTACCTCCACGCTTTTCTGAAGGAGAATCGGCCCGGTATCCGTCCCTTCGTCCACAAAATGCACGGTGGCTCCCGTCACCTTCACGCCTCTGGCAAGCACCGCTTCATGAACCTTCAGCCCATAAAACCCGACGCCGCAGAAGGAAGGGATTAAAGACGGGTGGATATTGATGATACGGTTCCGGTACTTCTCTATCATAGCCGCCGGTATCGTCACCAGAAAACCGGCGAGCACAATCAAATCCGGCAGACAGGAATCCACTTTATCGAGAAACGCCCGGTTAAACGCCGCCCTGTCCGGGAAATCTTTGGGAGACAGGCAGATGGCTTCTATTCCGCTCTGTCTGGCTCTGGTAAGCGCATACGCATTTTTATTGTTGCTGATAACTCCTGCGATTTCCGTGTTGGTTATGCGGCCATCCCCAATGGCATCGATAACCGCCTGAAGATTGGTGCCTCCGCCGGATACACATACCAGAATTCTCAGCATAACTCGACTCCTTTTTCCCCGGCCTTCACTTCCCCCAGGATTACCGGTGTTTCTCCCGCTTCCCGGATCGCTGCCGCCGCGGCATCCGCCTGGGCAGAGTCCACAGCCAGGATCATGCCGATACCCATATTATATGTATTATACATCATCTGCTCATCAATATTTCCTTTTTGGGCAAGAAGCCTGAAAATGGCAGGAACCTCATAACTGTCCTTCTTAACCACCGCGCACATACCTTCCGGAAGCATACGGGGAATATTCTCATAAAATCCGCCGCCCGTAATATGGCTGCAGGCTTTAATGGTAACGCCTGCAGCTTTTACAGCCTTCAGCGCCTTCACATAAATCTTGGTAGGGGCGATCAACGCTTCGCCCAGTGTTGTCCCCAGCTCCTCATAATAAGTATCCAGGGATTCCTTTGTCATTTCAAAAACCTTTCTTACCAACGAAAAACCGTTGCTGTGAACCCCGGAGCTTGCCATACCGACAAGTACATCTCCCGGCTTCAGGTTCTCTCCGGTAATCAGCTTCTTTTCATCAACAATGCCCACGGCGAAACCGGCCAGATCGTATTCCTCTTCCGGATAAAAGCCGGGCATTTCCGCAGTCTCGCCGCCAATCAGGGCAGCACCCGCCTGCTTACAGCCATCCGCCACCCCTTTTACAATCGTGGCGATTTTCTCAGGATAGTTCTTTCCGCATGCAATGTAGTCCAGGAAAAACAGCGGTTCACCCCCCGCGCAGGCAATATCGTTCACACACATAGCCACGCAGTCGATTCCCACCGTATCATGCTTATCAAGCAGAAACGCAAGCTTCAGCTTCGTTCCCACGCCGTCCGTTCCGGAAACCAGAGTAGGCTTTTCCATCCCCTGAAAGCTTTCCAGGGAAAAAGCCCCTGAAAATCCGCCAAGGCCGCCCAGCACTTCGGGGCGCATGGTCTCCTTCACATATTTTTTCATAAGTTCTACCGATTTATACCCTGCTTCAATATCTACACCAGCGTTCTTATAATCCATCGTATCCTCCGTTATATAGGAAGCCCGTCAGGTATCCTGCACCTTCCGGGTTCCATCGTTTTATCTTTATAGGAAAAGCTCCGCTTCCACAGCTTTGATGCCATTCGGCACGGCTGCTTCCATGCATGGTGTTACCCGGTAAACCGGGCATGGAAGTTTACTTACTGTAATTCTTATAACCAACTTCCTGAAGATGCGCATCTTTCTTCTGCACGCTCTCCTTAAGACCCTGGGAATAATTCTTCAATTTCTCCAAAAGCACGGCATCCGATGTGGCAAGGATCTTTGCAGCAAGAAGCCCCGCATTCGCGCCTCCGTTAATCGCCACCGTAGCTACCGGAATCCCGCTGGGCATCTGAACGATGGAATATAGGGAATCCCTTCCGCCAAGAGAAGTCGTATGCATAGGAATACCAATAACCGGCATAGGGAAAATTGCAGCACACATACCCGGAAGATGCGCAGCCATACCTGCACCCGCTATGATTACCTTGAACCCCTTTGCTTCCGCGCTCTTCGCATATTCAAAGAACAAATCCGGTTCCCTGTGGGCCGAAATAATCTTCATCTCATAAGAAATCCCCAGCTCCTCCAGAATATCCGCCGCCTTTGCCATAACAGGCATATCGGAATCACTTCCCATTACAATACCAACCTGTGCCATTGGTTCTCCTCCTTTATCCTCATGGACCTGACCCTGAGCCCCGCCAAACAAGCAAAAGCCCAACAAAATCAAGCCGGTAATATTTCAATCTACAGTGTACTAAACTTTTTCCCGATATGCAACATCAACCACCCCGAATTAATAAAAAATTCAACTTTTCAATTTTTTCACCCAAGAGGGATACTTTTTTGAGAGAGAATGGATTATAATGTTGTTACCAACGAGCAGCAACCTCCCTAAAAGGAAAAACAGAATGGGAAACAGACGGCAGCCCCACCGCCGCCTGCTTCCCAGGCTGCTTTTCCTTTTAGGGAGGCTTGGGGCGACTGCCCCAAGCCCTGAAGCCCTGCGGGCTTCAGGGTTCTGCGGCCTTCAGGGTTCTGCGGCCTTCAGGGTTCAACGTCCTTCCGTTTTTTACGCCCCTCCCTTATGCCCCGACATCCCTTCCACCACCCCTAACACAAGGAGCTGATTCACCACCATGTGCCAAATACAATATGACATCACCTACGACGACCTGAATCCAACATTCCTCTTCACCTGCCAGCTGTCCCGAAAGGAACCCGAACGCCCCCACAGCCACGACTTCATAGAAATCGCCCTGATCCTGTCCGGTGAGGGTCATTTTATGCTGGACGGAAAATGGTATCCCGTCAAAAAAGGCGACGTCCTCCTCATCAACCCCGGCATCCAGCACCACTGCACCTATGCCGCTCCCGATGCCCCCCTTGAAGAATTCTACGTAGCCTTTACCGACATCCACATCCGCGACATGGAGGCCAACCAAATCCTCTTCCCCGGCCACGAATGCCTCATCCGCCCCGGGGAAAAGACATTTGTCACCCTCTCCCGCCTCTGCTCCCTCATCAAAACAGAGAGCACAAGCTGCCAGCCGGGACGCTACTTCATGCTAAAAGCCTACGTCACCCAGATGATCCTCCTCCTCTACCGCGAGCAGGTTGTTGCCCCCATAAGCATTGAAGAAGGCTATGAATTTGAATCCACCAACAAAAAATACGTAGTCGAACAAATCATCGACTATCTGGACTGCCATTACAACGAAAAAATATCCCTTGACCAGATAGCCCGCAACATGTACCTCAGCCCCTTTTACATATCCAAAATATTTAAAAGCGAGACCGGCGACACCCCCATCAACCACCTCATAAAGGTGAGAATGGAAAAAGCCAGACTTCTTCTTGACAAACAAAAGGATGCCAGCATCCAGGACATTGCCCTGTGCGTGGGATACGACGATGCCTACCACTTCAGCAAACTATTTAAAAAACACTTTGGGGAGTCCCCCTCTAAATATAGGAAGAAACAGAATTAGAAACAGACCGAAGGGCCAGGATTTCAAAAAATCCTGGCCGGATGGAGTACTGGCATAGAATAATCGGAAATAATTCCCATACTACATTTACAGTCCCCCCGGCAACTGCTATAATAAAGAAACACCGGCTGCCGGAACTATGTGTAAGTTCCTGCCCGCCACAAAAAGCCATACCAATCAGCATTTTCTTTTAATTGCCATTTCAAATTCTCAGTCCGTATCGGACAATGATTCAATCCCTGTTTACAGAAAACAAATTCTATAGACCAAACACAAAAGAACTATAAAATATAACAGATTAAAAAGGTAAGATGCGGTTGTCCGGTGTCGTTTTATCAGTTATAATTATATGAAAGGCAGGATTTTACACATGGCTTACAGAACAGGAGGCTGTGTGAAAAAACGCACGAAAAAGGGAAGTAAAGAACAAACAGTAAACAACCCGGCCGTCAAAAGCCCCATTCACCATGAAGATTTGGCACTGAAAACAGCGGCCCAATATTTTGGCGAAGAATTGATGCCGCTGCTGGGCATCCAGGGTATTGCCAGTTATATTGCCCCTACGGAGACAGTAAAGCTGGAAGCACGGCAAATGTATCAGGATTTTAACTACGTAAGGACGGACGGCGTCTGGATTCATCTGGAATTTGAAAGCGATTCCATTACCAACGAAGATCTGAAACGATTCCGGGAGTATGAGGCAGCTACCAGCCGGATCCATCACACAGAAGTGATCACCTATGTAATCTGTTCCGCAAAGGTAAAGCGCCCGAAAACAATACTGAAAGAAGGAATTAATGTTTACCAGGTTAAGGCGGTACGGCTGAGGGGGAAAAACGCGGATCAACTTTTTAAGCGTCTGAAAGAAAACGCAGAGCAGGGGCTGAAACCCGCAAAAGCAGATCTCGTTTCACTGCTGCTCACGCCGCTGATGTCAGGCCGTCTGCGGATCGAAGAACGCATACGAAAAAGCCTGATTATCCTTCAAAATTCCAGGGAAACAATAACCGAAATGGAATTAGAAAAAATGCAGGCGGTTTTGTATACCCTGGCAGACAAATTTTTAAACAAAACGGAATTAAACAGAATAAAGGAGATGATAGCAATGACAAAATTAGGAGAAATGCTGGTAGCGGACGGAATCGAAAAAGGAATCGAAAAAGGAATCGTCGAGACCTGCCGGGAACTGGGCGTCAGCTTTGAAGAGACTGCAGAAAAGATAAAACAACGGTTTTGCATCAGTGAGAATGAAGCCATGGAAATTGTACGGAAATATTGGCTTTGACAAATATAGGATGTATTCTGCTTCAGGCAAAGCGGTGTACGTCAGGTGCAGACTTCCTGTTACCGATTTATTTTACACACCCGGGAAGCATTTCCATCCTCAAATCCTCACGGCTTTGTCAGCGGAAAGTACTAAATCAGCCCCCCGCCGCCGCCAGCGGATCACCCGGTTAGAAACGTCGTGATTGCAACGAACCAAGGTTCATGGGTATGTGGTCTGTCACATACCCCAATATCCCCCAGCACCAAAATAATACAAAAACAAAACAAGATTATACATTTTATTTTCCTCCCAATCCCCTAATATAGAAAGGAACTTAATAATTACCAAATTTTTATATCATCCGGGAGGGGATATCCAAATGACACCAATGAAATGGTTCTATTCCTTTATCAAGCCTTACCGAAAGCGGCTCTTTCTGGGATTGTTTCTCGTAACATTTCTGGCAGGGCTTGCCATCATTAATCCTATCGTCAGCGGAAAGGTCGTAGACGATGTTATCAGCGGCGGACAGTACGACAAGCTTCCCGTACTGGTACTCATACTGCTTCTGGTAACTGCAATACGAAGTGTTCTCCGCTTCATGGTTCCTTACAATTTCGAAATCTGTTCCCAGGGTGTACTTTATAAAATGAGAGATGCGGTGTACCGCAAGCTTTTAATGGAGGATTTTGCCTTCTATAACCGTAACCGCACCGGTGACCTTATGAGCCGCCAGACGGGTGATATGGATGCCATCCGTCACTTTGTGGCTAATGTCATATCTTCCATCTTTGAAAATATCCTGTATTTTTGCTTTGCCCTGATAATGATTTTTACAATCAATACCAAGCTGGCGCTGTGCATGCTGTGTATCCTGCCTTTTACGGTGGTGCTGACCGTCTGCCAGTTTAAAAAAGTAAAACCTGCCTTTCATAACATCCGTACCCGTTTTTCCAGCCTGAACGCTTTTGTCCAGGAAAATATCAGCGGCAACCGGGTGGTTAAGGCTTTTGCCAAGGAAGACTATGAAACGGAAAAATTCGAAGCGGAAAACGATGCCTATAAGACTGCCGAGCTGGACTGCGCCGCTATCTGGTCCAAATATGTTCCTATTTTTGAATTCTTCTCCAATATCCTTACCGTTGTCCTCATGCTTTACGGAGGCATCATGGCTATCCGGGGGGAACTATCCCTGGGAAGCCTTGTTACCGTTAACGGTTACCTCTGGATGCTGAATATGCCCCTGCGTATGGCTGGCTGGTTTGTAAATGACGTACAGCGTTTTGTTACCTCCGTGGAAAAAATCCATACCACCTTTTCCGAGGAGCCTCATATCAGCAAGCCGGTTAATGCCATTACCAAAAAGCATTATAAAGGAAGCATCGAATTCAGGAATGTTTCCTACCAGGCGGAGGGCGAGGATATTATACAGGATGTGAGCTTTTCCGTGAAGCCCGGCCAGACAATAGGGATTCTCGGCCCCACGGGAGCCGGCAAATCCACCATCATGAATCTGCTGTGCCGTTTCTACGATACAACGGAGGGTGATGTCCTTGTGGACGGTGTCAACGTTAAGGATCTGGATTTGTATGAGCTGCGTGACAACATCGGAATGGCTATGCAGGACGTTTTCCTCTTTTCCGATACCATTGAAGGAAATATCGCCTATGCCCGGCCCGACTGTCCGTTTGACAAAGTAAAAAAAGCCGCCATCGCGGCAGATGCCAACCATTTCATCCAGGCTATGCCCGAAGGCTATGATACCATCGTGGGGGAACGGGGCGTCGGCCTTTCCGGCGGCCAGAAGCAGCGTATCTCCCTGGCCCGTGCCCTGCTGAAGGATCCGTCTATCCTCATACTGGATGACACCACGTCCGCTGTGGATATGGAAACGGAAACCTACATACAGAAACAGCTGAAAAACCTGGAAGGCAACCACACCATTTTCATCATCGCCTACCGTATTTCCTCCCTGAAGGATGCCGATCAGATTCTGGTTCTGGATCACGGACGGATCGCGGAACGGGGAACCCATAAAGAGCTGCTTGAAAACAACGGCTACTACGCAAGGGTCTTTGAGCATCAGTACCATACACCGGCAAAGGAGGGACGTTAATATGGCACGTAATAAATACGATATCGACGAGATCATGGAAGACCACTTTGACCTGGGGCAGCTGAAACGTCTCGGCCATTATGTCCTTCCTTTTAAGAAGGATATGTTCCTGGCAGCCTTCCTCATGCTTTCCGCCAGTGCGCTTACCATGCTGATCCCCCGCTTTTTTATGACCGTCATGAATGATATCATTCCCGCAGGGGATATCCGGGGATTGATCCGCATCAGCCTTTATACGCTGCTGATTATCCTGTATTCGGTCATTTCCCTGAAAGCCAAAATTAAAATCACCAACCGGGTCGGCCAGTCCGTCATCCACCAGCTGCGGACTGATATCTTCTGCCATTTGCAGGAGCTTCCGTTCTCCTACTATGACGACAGGCCCCATGGCAAAATCCAGGTAAGGGTGGTTAACTATGTCAATAACTTAAGCGACCTGCTATCCAACGGTCTCCTCAATACCATAACCGACCTGTGCAGCCTGATATTCATCATCTTTTTCATGCTTTCCATTAATGGGAAGCTGACTCTGATGTGTATGTGCGGTCTTCCCGTCCTGGCTATCTTTGCCAGCCTGATTAAGAAGAAGCAGCACCGGGCATGGCAGATCCAGAGTAATAAGCAGTCCAACCTGAACGCCTATATTGCGGAGAGCATTAACGGTATCCGGGTAACCCAGTCCTTTGTAAGGGAAAAAGAAAACAGCGGTATTTTTAACCATCTCAGCGACGGATACCGTCAGTCCTGGATGCGTGCGGTGCGTTTTAACTTCATGATGGGACCTACCGTGGACGTAATTTCGGCCGTAACCACTGCCTTTCTGTATGTGGCTATCGTGGATATGGCTATGAACGGAGGAACCGCTTCCGTTGGTGTGCTGGTAGCCTTTACCGGTTATATCAGCCGGTTCTGGTCCCCTATCACCACCCTGGCTAACTTTTATAACTCCCTGCTGACAGCTATTTCCTATCTGGAGCGTATTTTTGAAACCATCGATGAGCCTGTTGCGGTTAAGGATGCACCCGATGCGGTGGAAATGCCTCCGATTACCGGCAAGGTGACTTTTGACCATGTATCCTTCTCCTATGAAGAAGGCATAAAAACCCTGGATGATGTGAGTTTTACCGCCATGCCGGGTGAGTCCTTTGCTATCGTCGGCCCTACCGGCGCAGGGAAAACCACTATCGTCAACCTGCTCAGCCGTTTTTATAACATCGGCGGCGGCACCATACGTATCGACGACACGGATATTTCCAAAGTCACGCTTCATTCTCTGCGGACCCAGATGGGGGTTATGATGCAGGACAGCTTCATTTTTTCCGGTACCATCATGGATAATATCCGCTACGGGAACCGTACCGCCACGGATGAAGAGGTCGTCAGAGCCGCCAAAACCGTTTGTGCCCATGATTTCATCATGCAGATGGAGGAGGGCTACCATACGCAGGTAAACGAAAGAGGAAGCCGTCTGTCCGCCGGACAGCGACAGCTGATTTCCTTCGCCCGCGCCCTGCTGGCCGATCCTAAAATTCTGATACTGGATGAAGCCACCTCCAGCATTGATACGGAAACGGAAATCATCCTGCAAAAAGGGCTGAACGAGCTGCTGAAAGGGCGTACTTCCTTTATTATCGCCCACCGCCTTTCCACCATACAAAATTGTACCCGTATCCTGTATGTGGATAAAGGCAAAATACAGGAAAGCGGCAGCCACGAAGAGCTTCTGGTAAATAAAGGGCCATATCATAACCTGTTTATGTCCCAATACAGCTTTATGAATGACAAAGCACAGACACAGGATAACTTCCCGGAAGCGTCTTTTTCCTGAGGTCCTTACCTTTCGTCATTTCCCGTAATCCGGAAACGGACGGTCATACCATACGCCGGTGTCCGGCCCTGCGGTTATGAAAACCGGCCGTGCGGAAAGTCCCCTTTACTTTCCGCACGGCCGGCGTTTTTTATCCGAATAAAATTTCCGTTTTACCCGCCTGCCTCCCTACTTTTTCGGAAGATAGGAAAGCAAATCAATATCCGCCTCTTCTTTTCCTGTGGACACATACAGAAGCAGTTCACTGTAGTTTCCCTCTTCCGTTTGAAACGAATAGGTCACATTTTTCTCCCAACTGCCCTCCCGGCTTAGTTCCTCCAGATAGTGCACACTCATACCGCCGTTTCCCGTTTCCAACCGGCCGCTGATTTGCAAATACCAGGAACTGTCATATGCTTCCGGGATGGTAAAAGACAGCGTTCCGTCCGAACAGGCAATGCTTTCCTCCAGCTTTTCCACAGGGGAACTTTTTTCGTTGCTTGCCAGGAACGCAACCGCGGCCAGCACGCACAGCAGTACTGCTGCCAAAGCAAGAATGCCTTTCTTATTCCTTCCCATTTCCTTCCCTTTCTTTTTGCAGGAGAGCTTTCATCACAAGCGTATCCCTGACAATCCACGGGATATTCCCGGTGTCCGTTATCCTCTCGTTATTGCGGATGGCTTCTTCCAGCGTAACAAAAGCCGGCTCATATTCATATTCCTTTTCATAGGCATCCAGGCAGCGGTCTGCCGTATCCTTTTCCGTTTCACAGGCAAAATAATACGAAATCATTTCCAGGATTTCCTCTCCCATTCCCCGTCTGGTTTCCCTCACTCTGCCGGCATACCGTATAGATTCTCTTTTCACACGCAGGCCGGTCTCCTCCTGTACCTCTCTTAAAAGGGTATCCTCCAGCTGCTCTCCGGGTTTGGCTCCGCCTCCCGGGAATTTATACTCTCCGTATTTCCCGCTGTGAATCATGGCATAGCGGCCTTCCTTCCGGATAAAACCACGCACGGCGACGCGCTTACGTTTCTTCCACACGGGATTATAATCCGCCTTGTCCACGGTAAGGCATATGCCCTTGTCCCCGCGGAAAAGCTCCAGAAGCTGAATGAATTCCTCCCAATGGTTTATCGTCATATAGGAGATTCCTTCGGGTGCCTCCTGCCCCTTTTTCGCATAGGGGGTATACCATACCGGTTTCATCCCCACTCCGGCGGCCCCTTTCACATCGCAGACAAGATTGTCGCCGCAATACCAGATCGTATCAGCCGAAAGGCCCGCTTTGGCCCGGGCCATTTCAAAAATACGGGGATGGGGCTTCCGGAAGAGATAATCACTGGACGCCATAATAAAAGAAAAGTGGTTATCCGGAAGAAGCTCATGAATCCTTTCGGTAAGAGTCCCGGTATCCTTCATCATATTGCTGAGAACAGCGGTACGGATCCCCCTATCATGAAGGTACGCCAGCAGCTTTTCTATTCCGTCCGCCTTCCTTACTTTCACAGCCGCCTTCCAGAATACCCGTTCCACCTCTTCCCAGGGCATGGGCAGTTCGATTCCCAGATATTCATACAAATACCGGTTAAATGCCCTGCAGGAAAATTCTCCTTCCGGATTGCTTCTCTTTTCCTCCCCGAACAGTTCCCCTATATCCTTTGTCAGTCCGTCCGCAGCATCCTGAAGCTGTTCCGGCGTAATCTTGCGGGGGTTGCTCACTGCCATCTCCAGAACAGCACGGTTACCCCTTATCGGATCATAATCCCCCTCATCCGCCAGGGTCTGTCCATAATCAAAAAGAATCATCTCCGGAACATGAAACATAAGCTGTCCTCCTGTTTTGATCCGATTTTCACTGCCAGCACAGGCAGCTGCCGGAACGCGGTTCTCCATATCCCTTTTATTCTAGTAGCTCCGTGCATATCTGTCAAATAAATACAGCTGCCTATTTTCTTTTTCCTCCGTCCTGCCTATAATAGAGATAGATTTTATGGATTCCCTAATTTGATTTTACAGCCGAATGAATGGCGGAATGAGAGGTAGAAGCATGAACCAGCTTTATGCAGACCGGCTTGGCCGGGTATGCGGGCAGCTTGAGAACAAGGGGCTGACGCAGATGATAGTAAGCGATCCTTTGAGCATCTGGTATCTGACCGGTGTGCGGATCGAACCCTATGAGCGGCTTTTTGCCCTGTACATCCGTACGGACGGAAAGCATGTCTTTTTCCTGAACAATCTTTTCGTTATCCCGGAAACCGATATCGGGAAAGTATGGATGTCGGATACGGATGACTGTATCGGCATTGTGGCAGCCCATGTGGACGCCGGTTCGGACATGGGCGTAGACAAAAGCTGGCCGGCCCGTTTCCTGCTGGATTTGATGGAACGTAATCCCGGGGTGCGTTATGTCAATGCATCCGCATGTGTGGATGGTGTACGTTCTATCAAAGATGATTATGAAAAAGAAAAGATGAGAGAGTCCTCCCGCATCAATGACGCCTGCATGGAAAAAGCGGCGGCCTGGCTGAAGGAAGGTATGACGGAAAAGGAATGTGCGGATTATATCCGTTCCCTCTATAAAGAGGAAGGCTGTGAAGAAGGCTTTAACACCATCATTTCTTTTGGTGCCAACGCGGCGGATCCCCATCATGAACCGGATGATACCGTACTGAAGGAGGGGGACTGTATTGTCATTGACATGGGCTGCCGGAAGGACAGCTATTGCTCCGACATGACCCGCACCTTCTTCTGTAAGAAGGAAGATCCGGACTATGCCCCGATTCATGATCTGGTGAGAAGGGCCAATGAAAAGGCGGAAAACCTGATCCGTCCCGGGGTACGCTTCTGTGATCTGGACAGGGTGGCCCGGGAGCTCCTTACAGAAGCGGGTTATGGGGACTATTTCACTCACCGGCTGGGCCATTCCATCGGCCTTCAGGATCATGAGCCAGGAGATGTGAGTCTGGCAAATACTGCCGCAGTGGAGGAAGGTATGACCTTTTCCATCGAACCCGGTGTCTATCTTCCTGGGAAATTCGGCGTGCGCGTGGAGGATCTGGTCCTCGTAACCGCGGATGGCTGCGAGGTTCTTAATAAGGCGGATAAGCACTGGAAAATCATCGGATAAACAAGGAAGGGCCGGGGCTTTTACAGCTCCGGTTCCTCCCTGTCCATCCACATGCCATTGGTAAAATCAGGGACAGCCACCGGCTGGCCGCCCAGGGCAATAGACTCCTCCGACAGTGCCGTGATGCACATCCAGGAAGCCGCATCATAAACATCTACAGGACATGGCTTTTTCTCCCGGACACTGTCAAAGAAAGCGCGCAGCACAAGCCAGTCCATACCTCCATGTCCTCCGAGTACGCCGTCATTCAGGAAATCCTTCCAGATTGGATGATCATATTCTTTCTCGTATTCTTCCGCATTTCCCCAATATTTCCGGAAAGAAAACTCCTCTTCTTCCGTATATTTCCCGTCCAGAAAAACCGTATCGTTTTCTTCTTCGTACATGCCCTTCGTCCCGCAGACGGTGAAATCCCTGCTGTAAAAACGGGGAAGCGTGGTATTCAGGGTCAGAAGGATTGTTTCGCCTCCCGCACATTTAATAATGGTATTTACCACATCAGCCTGGGCAAATTTAGCCCGGACCAGATTTTCATTTTCCGGATACCGTTCCTTCGCAAAGGCATGCATGCCTTCCGCCCTGGAGGCCATGGAGGTCAGGGTCAGCATCCGGTTCCCATGATTGATATGCAGGATCTTGGCTATAGGCCCCAGTTCGTGGGTGGGGTAATTTTCCGCGTTCCTGTATTTATAATTGCGCAGGCGGTAATGGCGTTTTTCCAGTCCGGTTCCCACTTCCTCACGCAGATCATGCATATAGCCGCCCCTGCAGTGGATTATCTCACCGAACAGCCCCTGCTTTACCATATTCAGGGCCATCAGCTCCCTTCTGCCGTAACAGCAGTTCTCCAGGAACATGAACGGGGTACCCGTCTCTTCATAGGCATCCACCAGATCCCAGCACTGCTTGACGCTGTATGCACCGCCCACTTCCATGCCAACCGCTTTTCCTGCCCGCATAGCATCCACCGCCACAGGGATATGGCCTTCCCACGCACAGGAAATGACTACCGCCTCCACATCCTCTCTCGCCAGAAGTTCCCTGTAATCCGTCGTACCAAAGGGTGTATGCCCGCACTCCTCCTGTGTCAGCCGCACCGCATTTTCGAAGCGGTCCGCATAAACATCGCATACCGCCGTCACCTTCACCGAAGGCATTTTAAGGATGGCATCCTTCAGCAGCCCGTATCCCCGGTTTCCCAGCCCTATCATTCCTACCTTTACTTGTTCCATCTGGTTTGTCCTCCCTCTATTCTATGTATACAAAGTATCTGCCGCGTTACTTTTTTGTAACGGTTCAGTCCCTTCCTGGTTACCTTATTTTTACCATATCCAAAAATACATTTCTATAGGATTTGGGGGACAAAATCTTTGAATTCAGGTATACTCCCTGCCGGAAAGATAGGCACGGGGAGACATCCCCGTGGTCCGTTTGAAAACCGTGCTGAAATAATTCTGATCCGTAAAACCGACTGCCGCCGCGGCCTGACCCACGCTCATCCCCTCCCCCATCAGCTTCACGGCACGGCGTATTTTCATCTGGTTAAAATATGCCATCATCCCGATGCCGGCATACCGGGTAAAGGTTTTCTTTATGGCCGATTCACTCATGCTGCACATGCGGGCCACCTCGGAAACCGTCAGCCGCTGCGCCACATGCTCCTCCAGCACCCGGACCACGGTACGGTAATTCTCCGCTCCTGCCGACCGTATCCTGGTAAAATCCTCTTCCTCTCTGGTACATGCCGCCAAAAGAATATTTTCAAGCCGGCTGACAAACAGATGGGCTTCCGCCTCTTTTCCCGGTAGAACCTTTTCTACCAGGATTCTCTGTTCGATCTGAAAAATCCTTGACAGGCAGGATAACAGAGCACAAAGCTCTTCCACGTCTTTCTTTCCGGGCCGGAAACGCCATTCCTTCATCGCCGGCATAATATCTCCCGCAAACGTCACCACGATAATATCCGGGCAGGTATCCTTTTCCGACCAAAAGCTGTGGAATTCCATAGGCCGGTGCAAAACCGCCTGCCCGGTTTCCAGAAGAAAAACATCCTCACCCGCCGTAACCCCGATAGCTCCCTCCACCACACAGACCAGTTCCCAGAAATCATGGGTTTCCCCGCTGAAATAATAATCTTTTCCGAAAACCTGCCGGAAAGCACTGAACAATGAAGAAATCCGGATGCATTTTTCTACTACACAGCCCTTTAAAGTCACACTATTTTTCATGCCCGTTTCCAATCCCTGCTAATTCCTTATTTACAGCAATTTACAGCTACAGCCATCTTAGCATTTTAAACCGCGGACCGCAATCACGGCTTTTTCCGTTTCCCTCTTGACTTACTCACTCTATAATGATAGAGTAGCCTCATACTCTATAAGCATAGAGTATTCAGGAGGAATAATGATTAAGAAAAATAAAATCAGTGAAGCCGAACTGGAAATCATGAAAATAGTATGGGAAAAGCAGGCGCCTGCCGCAAGTACGGAAATTGTCCGTACCCTGAAGCAGCGGTGCGGCTGGGAGGACACCACCATCTATACCATGCTGAGCAAGCTGGTAAAAAAGGGCGCCCTGCTGCGGGATAAACAAACCGTTTCCTATTATTCCGCCGCTCTTTCGGAACAGGAATATACCCTGGAGCAGACCGAACATCTGATCGACAAATTTTTTTCCGGGGATTCCCGCCAGCTGGTTTCCATGCTTGTAGAAAATAACAAAATCAGCCGCGAGGATATCCGTACGCTCCGGCAGTTCTGGGAGGAGGAAACGAATGACTGATTTTCTTATCCTGCTTCTTTCCCTGTCGCTGTCCGGCAGTTTTCTGGTTATCCTGCTGTCCGTGTCTCGTCCGGTGCTGGGCAAAGCGTTTTCCGGCACATGGATGTATTATATCTGGGCCATAGTTGCCCTTCGGATGCTTCTGCCTATCACTCCGGAGCAGGGTTTGCTAAACCATGTCATCCGCAGCTCCGGGCAGCCCGGGCAGGAACAGTCCCTGTCCGGCAGTACAGATTTACAGACCGGTGAACAGGCCGGTAATACGAGTCCACAGGCTGATGGGCAGGCGGCAGTCCCATCTTCTCCGGTTCGTGAGGAAGCGCCTGCCGCCGCTTTCCCGGATGCCTTCCCGCAGGATACGGCCGCCGCACAAAACAGCCGCTATCATTCGGACCAGGAAGGGGTTTCCAAGGTACGGACAGATACCGGAGATCCTTCTTTTGTATCCTCTTTTCCTGCCGGAACCGCGGATTCTCTGCCGGCAGTTTTAGCTACACTTTGGCTCGTTACGGCGGTTTTTCTTTTCCTGCGTACGGCGGCTGCCTCCCGCACATTTCTCAGAAAGGTCTGCTGCCGTGCATTTCCGGTTGATTCACCGGTCATCAATTCCTGTTATGAAAGCGCCTGCGCCCGGCTTGCCGTCCGGCGTCCTCCTAGGCTGCTCGTCAGCCCGGATGCCGGATCCCCTATGCTCACCGGCCTTCTGCGGCCGGCCATTGTCCTTCCTGCGGATACCCTGCAGCGCTCCGGCGATCTTTCCTATATATTTCTGCACGAACTGACTCATTATAAAAGGAAAGATATCTGGTACAAATGGCTGTTCCAACTGGTGAAATGCATCCACTTTTTTAATCCCTTCTCTTACCTCCTTCTCCGTCAGGTAGAACGCTGCTGCGAGCTTTCCTGCGACGAAGCGGTAGTCAGGGACATGACCCTGCAGGAACGCAAGGCCTACGGGCTTACTCTGCTGGACGCTCTGGAACCGGGTGCCCTCTCCCCTTCCTCCGCCGCCTCCGCGTCCCTGTGTGAAAATGCGGTATTTATAAAAGAAAGGCTGGTTACGATTAAAATGACTAAGAAAAAAAGCGGAATTATAAAAATTATCACTCCTCTTCTCACTGCAGGGCTGTGCTTCGGTGCCTTTTATCTGGGTGCCTATGCGGCGCCGGGTGATGCTTCCCTGCCCGGCGATACCACGCCCGTCCCTTCCCCCAAACAGAATACGGCCGCCGGCGCCCATACCACTGCCGCCATCCCCCTTTCCTCCCAGACGCCCTCCTCCGGAAAAACGGCGGGGAGCTATGCTGACACCGACGCCCCGGACGGATTTACGCTTCTGAAAACCGAGACCGTTTCCCTTTCTTCTATCCGGGATCTGAAGCTTCTGCTCTCTTATGAGGAGGTAACCCTATATCCATCAGCGGACAATACGCTGACCATGCTGTTCTACGGCAATAATTCGTTCACTTATGCTGCGGATGAAATAGCAGTCCTCCGGCAGGATGCAGGAACGGTCACCCTGGAATCCGGCAAATACAATCCGGCTTGGAGCAAACTTTTTTCAAATAAATGGCAGCCTAAAATATACCTTTACGTGCCCGCCGCGGTTGCGGGAACCCTGCAGGTGGAAATCGGCAGCGGCAGCCTGAAAAGCACTACAAACCTGCAGGCTGCTTCTGCCTCCTTTGAAACCGCCTCCGGTAAAATGACGCTTATGGATGTCAGCGCAAAAGACCGCCTTTCCCTGATCAACCATTCCGGATCCACGCAGGCCGGTTCTCTTTCCGGCGGACAATGTATCCTGGATAACGCCAGCGGCAAGCTTACCGTCAACACCATCATCTCCCAAAAAGGCAGTGCTATTGCCAACTCCTCCGGAAAAGTAACTGCCGGGGATGTCACAGCCCCTCTTGCCAGCGCCGAAAACCAGAGCGGCAATCTGTCCCTGAACAACCTGAACATATCCGGTTCTCTGCAGCTTTCCACCGTTTCCGGCCCGGTTTCGGCCGGACAGCTTACCGCAAAGGATTATACGGTATCCACGGGCAGCGGATCCATGGAAATCCAGTCACTGACAGGAAACGGCAGCCTCAGCTGCGGCAGCGGCCATATCCGGTCCGATACCCTGGTGCTCACAGGCTCTCTTACCATGGATACCAGAAGCGGCAGTATCCAGATATCCGTCCCGGAAAATACAGCAATGGACGTTACTATCGCCTCCGTGGGAAGCGGCAGTATCCATACCTTTTTCCCGGTACCCGACTATAAAAAAGCAGATGGTCCCGTTTCCTCCCGCTATGGCACCGCCCCCTTCCATTCGGTAACGGTAAGCGCAGCAAGCGGTTCCATAACCATTGATAAAAAATAACCGCCGTTCAGGCTGAACGGTACGGTTACAAAAAAGCGCTGAGACGGGATAACCGGTTGCTGTCCCTACCGGTTTCTCCCGCCCCAGCGCTTTTTCTTTCCTTATTCCTTATTCCTCGTCAAATGCCCGGTTCAGCTCCTCACAGCCTTCCAGGACAAACCTTCCGCTGCGGATAACCGGGTATTCCTTTCCGCTGCCGTCCACTGCGGTCAGCTCCCCCAGTTCATCGTAAGGGATGGTGATATCCGTATGGCAGTTCAGATAGGCTTTGGACATATCCTCCCCGCGCAGGGCGGACACTTCATTTTCTTTGGCTATCAGCCTCTTTCCATCGGGATTACGGGTTACCAGATCCTCTTCATGGGAATAACAGGTATCCCCCACCGCGAAATGCGGCCCCATTTTCTCCGCGATGAGAATGGGAAGCTTATCTCCGATATCATATTTACGTGAGAAAACATAGGCCGTGGTATTGGTCCCTATGGCAAACTCGCCCATAGGCAGGGTGTCGTGGTGATGAAGCACGTTTTCCCTGATAAATTTCTTATTTTCCTCAGGCGTATCAAAGTTGGTACAGCTGTAATCCGAAATCATACCGTCTTTAAATGCCATCTCCAGGTTCAGATACTTCAATCCGTTCAGGTATACCCTGGATACATGCAGCACCCCGTTTGTTCCTGCCAGCACAGGTGAAGTGAATACTTCTCCCACCGGGATATTCACATCGGCCACACAATTCTCAAAATTGGTTTCCTCCGCCGGGTTTTCCAGCTTATGGAGCGCTATCCGCAGATCCGTCCGGTTGGCGCCGCAGCCTTTGATATGCACGTATTCCGCCTTATCCAGCGTATCGATAATCTTCTGCTGGATTCCCTGGTAAAGCTTATAATCCAGCGTATTGATACGAAGCACGCCGTCAAAAATAGTCTCAAAATTATCCCCTATTTCAGGTACCGGGAAGGCAATGATCGTAAAGCTCCGCTCTTCCCCTTTCACATATTCATTCATCAGGGCGCCGGCAGAGGACTGGAATTCCACAGCCAGCTTCTGCTGCTCCTCATTCAGGCGCAGGTTTTCCTCCTTGTTTTCCGGTTCAAAGGGAATGCCCCCGAATTCCTCAATGACCGCAGGCCCTCCGTGCACGGCTGCCAGCTCCTTTACGCTTTCCAGCGCATTCCGGTAATTTTCCAGGCGGTGATGCACATATTTCTTATCATAAAACAAGGCCTGATCGTATTCATGGTCATAATCAAACTGTTTGTTGGCAAACGCTCCATAGAAACCGTTTTTACTCAGCTTCCGGCCTTCCAGAAAACTGGAAGGCGCACGGTAGATAACGGATTCCAGGCCCATGTTACGGAAATTCTCCACCGCTTTCCTTACCACGCGTTCAAAGCCGAGGAAATAACGGATATTCACGGATTTTTTCTTATGGATATCCTTCCCGGTTACCTCAAATCCAATGCGGTAACCTTCGGTATAGGTATCCGCCATCCATGCGATTTTTTCCTCGGAAAGTGTATTCAGATAACCGGCCATACGAAGCTCGTTTTCCGTGATATATTCACCGAACCGGTACAGATAGCGTAAATCGTTCAGATTACTGTCCATGATAATGGCAAGGGCAAAATCTTCCTTCCAGTCAAAGGTGGACCGCATATTCTTTTCCAGCATGGTTTCGGAATAATCACTGGCAAACCAGTAGATCATGTCCCTGATTTCCCCGTACTCCGGCAAAGCCTTTCTTTCCTCCGCCGCAAACACAAAGGCGTGGTATACTTCCAGGAACAGCTCCATCCGTATTACCATGGATTCCACGTCCTGCTCATAAGCAAAAGCGATCAGGCTTCTTAATTCCGCCGCCAGAAACGAAAGAACCTGCCCGAATTCCTTTCCAAGGGCCGCCGCCGCAAAAGCGGGGTTGGCATAGCTTTTCCCGTAATTTTCAGGAAAAATATCCGCATAAAGCCTGCGGTTGCGCTCCTGCAGCTCTTTCATCCCCGCCTCTTCCGTTTTACCTTCCGCCACATACAGATATTCCTGTATAAACAGCTCCGTCTGCTTTGCCGTACGGTAAAAATAATCCCGGAATGCGGCTTCCGGAAGCAGTTCCTCCCCCACCTGGGAAATCCGTTCCCGGCACAGGGAAAACCGTTCCATCAGAATATTTTCTTCTTTGTTTTCCATCATAATCCATATACTCCTGCATATAAAATAAAACCAACTCCGGCAATCGCCAGTATATTTAACAGAATCCCCAGATAAGAGAATACATAAAATTTATCCTCTTCCATTTTAGACAGAATACCCAGGACTATACCCGCCAATGCAAAAAGAAGGGCAAACAAGGCGCCCATACCGTACTTAACCAGCGCTTCCCCCTGGTTTTGAAAGGTCCCATACACTGCCAGGAACAGGGAAAGCAGGGAAACAGTCCCCAGAATTGCGGACATAATCCCTTTTTTGGATTCCTTTTTATTCGTAAATATATATTTACGTCCCATTCCATTCCCTCCTTTTCCTTAAAGCAAAAAGTGCCTCAAAAAAGGCACCTTTAAACGTCAGAACATAATCCTGGACTTTCCGGCCAGCAGCCTCGCACCGCTGATGATTAACAGAATCCCGCCGGTAATTCCGGTTACCATGGTGACAATTCCCAGCACAATGTTTGTTACGCCGGTCCCTTTCATGGTCCTGTAAATTTTCTCGTCCATAGACTTCCTCCTATTTCACTCCATACTGCGCATAATATGCATCTATTGACGCTTTCATGGCATCGTCAATAATAATCTTGCCGTTATGAGGTTTATTATACAGGTATTCCACCACTTCTTCCATGCTTACGATAGCATTGGCGGGGAAACCATACAGCTCCTGAATCTCCTGAAGGGCGCTTTTCTCGCCTTTTCCCCTCTCACAGCGGTTCAGGGATACCATCAGCCCTTTTATCGTCACATCCGCCTGTGCCCTGATAATAGGAAAGGTCTCTTCTATGGATTTGCCGGAGGTCGTCACATCCTCTATAATTACCACCCTGTCGCCGTCCTTCAGTCTGCTTCCCAGGAGGATCCCCGCATCGCCGTGATCCTTTACTTCCTTGCGGTTCGAGCAATATCTGATTTCCTTCCCGTACAGCTCGCTGAAAGCTATGGTTGCCGCCACAGACAAGGGAATGCCTTTATAGGCAGGCCCGAAAAGAATATCAAAATCAAGGCCATATTTATCGTGGATGGCCTTCGCATAGTACTCTCCCAGCCTGCGCAGCTGCGTACCGGTAACATAGGCTCCGGCATTCATGAAAAAAGGCGATTTTCTTCCGCTCTTCAGAGTAAAATCACCGAATTTCAGGACATCGCTTTCAATCATAAAATCGATAAATTCTGATTTGTAGCTTTCCATAATCCACATTCTCCTCACTGTTTTGGGGCTTATTTTTCTATTCCATGTAACAGTTCAGGCAAGTCTGAACTGTTACCATTCTATCACATTCCCTCCCCATTATCAATCAGCAGCCGCAAGTGGGTGCCGTAACCGATCAGATGGTTCCCAGTGCCGTTCCGATATCCTCAATCATATCAAGCACCGCCTGCCTGGAAGCATCCGCATAGTTTGCCCCTGTAAAATGCGCGTATTTCTCCTGCTGGTAAGCCGCAATGATTCCTCTTGAAGAATTCACAATAGCACCCAGCCCGTCTTTATTAAAGAAAGGAAGCAGATCCGCACCCTTTCCGCCCTGCGCTCCATAACCCGGTACAAGAATATAAGCCTTGGGCATGATTTTCCGGAGAACGGCCCCCATTTCAGGATAGGTAGCCCCTACAACGGCTCCTACATAGCTGTAATCCTCTCCCATGGCTTCCTCACCCCACTGGGCTACCTTTTCCCCAACCAGCTCATACAGCGGCCTTCCGTCAATCAGTCTGTCCTGGAACTCCCCGCTGCTGGGATTGGAGGTCTTAACCAGCACAAAAATACCTTTCTTCTCTTCCTTACACACATGAATAAAAGGCTTTACCCCATCGGAACCAAGGTAGGGGTTCACGGTCGCAAAATCCTCGCCAAAGCCCTCAAAGCTGTGGCTTCCCACCTTTGCTTTGCCCAGATGTCCCACCGCATAGGCTTCGGATGTGGAACCGATATCCCCGCGCTTGATATCACCGATTACCACCAGCCCCTTTTCTTTGCAGTAATCCACCGTTTTCTGGTAAGCGATCATGCCTTCGATTCCGAACTGCTCATACATGGCGATCTGAGGCTTCACCGCAGGAATCAGGTCATATACCGCGTCCACAATCCCTTTGTTGTACTGCCAAAGCGCCTCTCCGGCACCCTTCAGGGTTTCTCCGTAAGCGTCAAATGCCTGTTTCTGGATATGCTCCGGTATATATTTCATCATCGGATCCAGTCCCACCACAATAGGGGCGTTGGTTTTCTTTATCTTTTCCACCAGCTTGTTAATCATGATATCCGTTCCTTTCTTCTTGTGTTACTGTTCAGCAGGAAAATTGTAACATATTTATGGGGATGGCACAAGATTAGGATTGATCCGGCGTACGCTTTTTCCCCTTTTTTCCGGTGAGCAGCATCCCCGCCATAAGGGCGGTAAAGGGGGCGACGGTAACCAGTCCGAAGCTGCCGACTACCGTATCCAGAACCTCTGCCGCCACATATTTGTAGTTCAGGATGTGGTCAACCGGTGTCCCCTGGGCCATGAAAACCATCAGCAGGGAGATATAGCCGCCGGAATAGGCGAGAAGCAAAGTGGTTGTCATGGTGCCCATTGCTGCCCGGCCCACATGCAGTCCGGAAATTACCGCTTCCTTTGGGCTGATATCCGGCTTTTTTCCAATCACCTCCCAGACAGCGGAGGTAATATCCACCGCCAGATCCATCATAGCTCCGGATGCCCCGATAAAAATGCTCGCCATAAAAATCGATGTGAGATCCAAATCCTGGTAGCCGCTGTATAAAAGGGATTCGGAGCTTGCCATCACGGCCCCGTGGATTTTAAATAAATCGGTAAAAACGATTCCAAGGATACAGGTTGTAGCTACGCCTAAAAGTGCACCCAGCACCGCGGTCAGCGTCCGTTTATCCAGGCCGTATACGAAAAAGATAATGACTGCGGTGAGCACCGCGGTAATTCCGATCCCCACCCATACCGGCGAATAGCCTTTCAGATAGCAGGGAACGAGGATTTTCCAGATCATCAATATCGTTATAAGGAAGGAAAGAATAGCCTGAAAGCCTATTTTTCCGGCAAAAATAACAAGGAATACGGCAAAAACCGCCAGCAGCAGCACTTCCTTGTCCAGGCGGTAATGATCCGAAATAACTACCGAGCGTACCGTATCTCCCTCATGGCTTATGGTGAGCAGCGCCCGATCCCCCTCCTTAAAAATCTTATCCTTTTCCAGGGAACCGCTGAGGAAATTCACCCCTTCCAGCGTTTTTCCCTGAAACAACCCGTTTTCAATTTCCAGTACACAGATTTGTTCCCCGGACTGAATCAGCCCGGAGGTAATGATCGCAGAATTATTGGTTTCCACCACCCTGCCGACAGCCCGCTGCGTTCCCTGATAAATAAGGGCATCCTCATAGCCTGTGGGCAGGCATATGAGGATACCGATGAGAACCAGACCGATTGCAGTAGTAAGGAATACGGAATTCTGCCTTTTTAGAAAAGACATGATTTTCATTATTGCACTCCTAACAGGGCGGCCAGTCTGTTGTAAATTTCTGTATTGTCATAATAACCTTCAAAGCGTTCCGCACCGGCGCCCTGCACAAGCACTTCCACAGGAAGGCCGGTATGGGCATAGGAGCCAAAGTTAATGCCGCTCTTGTTGTTCAGGATATGGGTGATTGTTACCGTAAGAGGCTCGTAGCTTCCATAACGGATATATTCATCCTGGGCAAACTCCTCCTCTTCCCCGGTTCGGGACATGGTAGTCTCATAAGCGGACTTGAGCTGGCTGTATTCATACTCTGTCATAACAAGGGCGCCGTTATTGTCGGATTCCGGATGCTGATCCGCGCTGTCTTTCTGCTGTGTGGCTTCCCTTTCCGCTCCAGCAGGCGCCTGAAGGCCGAACAGTTCCGTCACGTCCTCCATTACCGTGTCAAAATCCGTTTTCTTTTCCTTGTAAGCGGATACATAATCGGAATCATATTTTGCATAGGAAATTTTCTGGTTTTCAAAATTTTTCAGGAAGGTATCATAATCCGTACCTGCAAAACCGATGGTCAGACCTCCTGTTTCATGGTCTCCTGTTACGATAATCAGGGTTTCTTCCGGATGCTCGTTATAGAATTCCACCGCTTTTTCCACCGCGTTGTCAAGGGCAATGGTATCGGTTATGGTAGATGCCGCATCATTGGCATGACACGCCCAGTCGATTTTTCCGCCTTCCACCATCATGAAGAAGCCTTTTTCGTTATCCAGCACCTCAATTCCTTTTTCCACATAATCTGCCAGCGCCCATTCATCCGCTGCCCTGTCCAGTTCATACGCCATGGCGCTGCTGTCCGCAAGATGCTCGTCAATCACAATGGCCCTGCCGTCCGCTGCCGTAAGCGCCTGTGCTTCTGCCTGGGTTTTCACCACTTTGATACCGGCTTCCTCCGCCAGGGCATAAAGGTCTTTCTTATCCTCTTCTTTTCCTGTCGTCTGAAGCAGGCCGCCGCCTGCAAAATAATCAAAGCCGCTGTCGATCAGCTCCAGGCCGATATCATAATAGCTGCTTCTGGAGGCCTGATGGGCATAGAAAGCGGCCGGTGTGGCATGATTTAAGTTAACGGTGGAAAGGATACCTATTTTCATATCCTTCTGGGCCTTCAGCTTTTCAGCAATGGTTTCATAAGTCTGTGTGAAATCCTCGCTCACATTAATGCTGCCGCTCCAGGTTTTCCGTCCGGTGGCAATAGAGGTGGCCGTAGATGCGGAATCCGGGGCAAAAGAGGTGCTGTCATAGGTCTGTGCGGATCCGGCCACCGGGAAGTTCATCATCGTCAGGTTGTTTTTGCTGCTCAGGACCGCTTTTTCTTCGCCGTCCACTGTCACGGTCCCCGCCGTTTCTCCCTGGGAGGCGCTGAGATAATAATTGGTCAGCTGTACCTGGGGATAGCTCATTCCGTCTCCGATAAATAAAAATACATATTTCGGCACGTCGGTCCCGGCTGTTTCCCCGCCCCGGCCTTCTGCGGACGTCCGGCTTTCTTCCGACACCTCCTGTTCGGTCCGGCTTTCCTCTGCCTGGCTTTCTGCCGCCTGCGCGGAAGTCTCCGGCCTGGTCCCTGTGTCTGCGCAGCCGGCAAGGGCCGCCGCAAGCATCATTCCTGCTAAGAATACGGATACAATTTTCTTTCTCACCTTTTCATAATCTCCTTCTTACTATGTAGTATGCAGGCATTTCCTTCCCCGGAACGCATCCGGCTGAATCATGCCTGACAAGCTTATTATAAAGGAGAAAACTTAAATTCATTGACAGAGTCGCGCAAAAATAATGTAAAATGAAAGCCGCCGCTCTAACGGAACCGCTGCAGCTTTTCCTTGTCTATCATAAACGGATAATTCTTCAGCTTGGCGGGATTCGCAAGAAGCTCATCCATTGTCCGCTCCCACAAATCCTCCGCAATGGACACCTCACCCAGAAGCTGCCTGATATACTCGGAAAAGGTCTGTTCCCCACCGAAGTCAAGAAGGGAGAGCACCTTCATGGCCTCTTCCTGATTGCCGTAATTGCGGATAAAGCCGGGAAGGAATATCCCCACCGCTTTTCCATGAGGAAGGCCCATTTCACAGGTAACAGGATAGCTCAGGCCGTGGGGCAGGCTGGTCCCCGTATGGGCAATCGCCATGCCTCCCAGCGTACAGGCACGCATGAGGGCCTGGCGCTCCTCTTCCCCGATTTCATAGCGAAGAAGCTTATCTTTGATCCTTGCCCAGGTACGCAGCCCCATTTCGCTGTAAATCCGGCTGTATTCCGTACTGTTGGCGTTCAGATGGCTCTCTATCAGATGCGCCAGGGTATCCACGGCGGTATTGATACAGCCGCTGCGGGACGCTGTCTGCAGATAGGAAACATCTACAAGGGCCAGGGCCGGAAAAACAGAATGGCTGATACTCTGTTTGGTTTTCTTTTCCAGATGGGAAAAGGCGGCCTGTGCGTCCGCCTCCGGAATCGTGGTAAGAACAATATCCGGAAGAACATTTCTAGTCAGGATCGCATACGGGGTCACCTCTGAACCGGTTCCGGCGGTAGTGGGTATTTCCGCCACCGGTAATGCAGGATATACGGGACCGTCGGGGGAAACCTGCGTCCTTGTATATAACAGCCTTTCATCATGCTCCGGGTTGGCTATCATCAGCGCAATCGCTTTGGAGGCATCCATAGGAGAACCGCCACCCACACCGATTACGAAATCCGTACCCTCTGTTATTCCCAAAGAAGCGGCTTTCATCACCGTTTCCACCGATGGGTTTTCTTCAATCTCATCATACACCATATAAGGGATATTTTCCCTTTCCAGCGCTTTCGTAACATCCTCCAGAGAACCGTTTATCCGGGAGGAATGCTTTCCCGTTACCACCAGGGCTTTTGTCCCCAGTGCGGCAAGCTCTCTGCTGTGGTTTTCCACACAATTTTTCTCACTGTATACTTTGGTCGGCATAAATAATTTCATAAGGTATTCCTCTCTTTCCCTGTCTTTATGAACGGTATTGACCGGCTATCCTTACCCCGATTATATCGCATATATTTCTCCGGCGCCATACACAAAAGACGTCCCCCTGTTAAGGGGAACGCCTTTCCGTTACTGTTCACTCAGTACTGTGCATTTACTGCACAGTACGTGAGAAAGTGATTCAAGAGTGCATAAACACAAACGCCGCAGGCGATTTTAAATGGATTTATGCATGTTACCGGTCACGGAGTGACCGGTAAGACCTCTTCTTAATTTATGCGTTTACGACATCCTTCTGTTCCGCATATTTCTTTATATTGGAAGCATTAGTGAACTTCCGGTACTCCTCCCCGTTTACCACGACCAGGGTAGGTGCCTGCATTACTCCGTATTTGCTTGCCAGTTCGGAATTTTCTTCCGCATCAATGGGAATATAGCTTTCATTTTTCAGATATTCCTTAGCCAGCTTGCAATTGGGACAGGTTTTGGTGGTAAAAAGATATTTGATATCCTCCGGCGTTTCTACCTTGACCTCTGCATTTTTTTCATAATCGGATAAGGTAACCACTCTTGCTGCCGGATGCTTTAAAACGGATTTAGAAAGTTCATATTCCGTCCGGTTCTCAAATTCCTGCGCTTTTCCGTCATTCCAGTTCTGGACCGGCCTGTAATATCCGGTGATGCGGCTCCAGACCTCCGTCACTCTGCCGCACTTGGGGCAGACCTTCTGTTCTCCGGTAAGATACCCATGTTCGGAACAGATGGAATAGGTAGGCGACAATGTATAATAAGGAAGCGTATAGTTCTGGGCAATGGTGCGGACCAGGTTTGCAGCGGCTTTCCAGTCGGGCAGCTTCTCTCCCAGGAATGCATGGAATACGGTTCCCGAGGTGTACAAAGTCTGTATGCCATCCTGGATGTCCAGGGCATCAAACACGTCTACGGTATAGTCCACCGGCAGATGGGAGGAATTGGTATAATAACAGGTATCTCCCGGTTTTCCAGCGGTTTTGATTCCCGGCCATTTTTTCTTGTCATGTTTTGCCAGACGGTAGGTGGTGCTTTCCGCAGGAGTGGCCTCCAGATTATATAAATCCCCATACTGCTCCTGGTAATCCGCCAGTCTGTCGCGCATATGGTTCAGCACTTCCTTGGTGAAATCCTGGGTCTTTTTCGTTGACAAATCCTCCCGGATCCAGTTGGCGTTCAGTCCCGCTTCATTCATGCCGATCAGGCCGATGGTTGAAAAATGATTGTCAAAATTGCCAAGATATCTCTTGGTATAAGGATACAGGCCTTCATTCAGCAGTCTGGTAATCACCTGTCTCTTAATCTTAAGGGAACGGGCGGAAATATCCATCATCTTGTCCAGACGTCTGTAAAAATCTTCCTTGTCCGCGGAAAGGTAAGCAATACGGGGCATATTGATCGTTACCACCCCGACGCTGCCGGTGCTTTCCCCGGAGCCGAAATATCCGCCGGTTTTCTTTCTCAGCTCGCGCAGATCCAGGCGGAGCCTGCAGCACATGGAACGGACATCGCTGGGCTGCATATCGGAATTTATGTAATTGCTGAAATAAGGCGTACCGTATTTCGCAGTCATTTCAAACAAAAGCCTGTTGTTTTCCGTGTCGGACCAGTCAAAGTCTTTGGTGATGGAATAGGTGGGAATGGGATACTGGAAACCTCTCCCGTTGGCATCGCCCTCAATCATGATCTCGATAAAGGCTTTGTTTACCATATCCATTTCTTTGCGGCAGTCTTTATAACGGAAATCCATTTCCTTCCCGCCTACGATGGCCGGCAGCTCTGCCAGATCGTCCGGCACGGTCCAGTCCAGTGTAATATTGGAAAACGGCGCCTGGGTCCCCCAGCGGCTGGGTGTATTTACCCCGTAAATGAAGGACTCAATACATTTCTTCACTTCCGGATAAGTCAGATCATCCACCTTGACAAAGGGGGCCAGATAGGTGTCGAAGGAGGAAAACGCCTGTGCTCCTGCCCATTCGTTCTGCATGATCCCCAGGAAATTGACCATCTGGTTACAGAGAACGGAAAGATGGGCCGCCGGTGCGGAGGTGATCTTTCCCGTAATGCCTCCCAGACCTTCTGAAATCAGCTGTTTTAAAGACCAGCCTGCACAATAGCCGGTGAGCATGGAAAGATCATGAATATGGATATCCGCATTCCTGTGGGCCTCTGCGATTTCCTCATCGTAAATCTCGGAAAGCCAGTAATTGGCAGTAACGGCGCCGGAATTGCTGAGAATAAGCCCTCCCACGGAATAGGTAACGGTGGAATTCTCTTTGACACGCCAGTCCTCAACCTTCACGTAGCTGTTTACCACATCCTTGTAGTCCAGGATGGTGGATTTCATATTGCGGATCTTCTCACGCTGCTTGCGGTAAAGAATATATGCTTTCGCCACTTCCGTATAGCCTGCCTGCTCCAGGATCTTTTCCACGCTGTCCTGGATATCCTCCACATGAATGGCCCCATCCTTCACTTTATCCTGGAAATCCGCAGTGACACGCAGTGCCAGCAGATCGATAATATCATTGGTGGTCTCCATATCCGTAGCATTAAATGCTTTCATAATCACATCATTTATCTTGGTCAATGTGAAGTCTGCAGTCTCTCCGTTTCGTTTAATTACATGAAACATATTTCTTCCCCCTCTGTGATTTTTCCTTAAGGCTTAAAAATGGACAAGTATCCATCAGCTGAATATCCGATGGATACTTGCCCCTGGTTGGGCGTTGGGATTATTGTAGCACCATTCTTATCCTAAGTCAATGCACACATACCACATATTGTGGA
The DNA here is from genome assembly GCF_003478085.1 of Eisenbergiella sp. OF01-20. Lineage (NCBI taxonomy): Bacteria > Bacillati > Bacillota > Clostridia > Lachnospirales > Lachnospiraceae > Eisenbergiella > Eisenbergiella sp. OF01-20. The sequence goes on from NZ_QUES01000014.1 coordinate 60,596, forward strand.
ACAGGTAACATATTGACATAAATATAGTAGGGAATAACACCACATGAAAAACGGAACTTTCCCGGGAATCATCTGGTCTGAAGGAATTCATACTCCCGGATGGCCTTTTCATCATCCGGATAGGTTCCCAGATATTTTTGCATAAGTACGGTAGCCTGTTTGAAATCTCCCAAATATTCGTATGCAACAATTTCATTAAAGGACAGCACCTGCATCAGCTGGTTTCCCTCTATGGCAAGCCCCGCCTGAAACGCAGTAAGTGCCGCCTGGTAATCTCCCATTTTCAGGTTACACAGCCCCAGCTGGTTATAAATCTGCGCATCCGGAGTGGTATTCAGGAAATTGCTGTATACACTGGCGGCATAGTTATTGTCCCCCAGCTTTTCGTAAGTCTGCCCCAGAAGGCTAACCACATCCACGCCCCCATTGGCGTCCTTTGCCTTCTCCAGACTGTTTCTGGCGCTGTTATAATCGCCGAGGTAATAATTCATCCTTCCCCGGTTATAATCGGTCAGCTTCTTGTCCTCGCTGTCCAGCACAGCCTGCAGATAGCCTTCCCCTAATTCCTGGAGGCCGTTATCCGAACAGGTACAGAAAATATTGATCCGCATATCATAATCCTCCGGATCAATTTCCACCGCCCGGTCAAAATCCGCCTGGGCCGCCTCCTGGTTTCCCTGTTCAATCTCAACCACGCCCTTCAGGTAATAGGCCGTCTTTTCCTTCGGCCGCAGCGCAGTGATGGATTCATACACCGCTTTGGCCTTGTCCAGCTCTCCCTGCTTATAATAGGCGGTAGCCAGGTAATAATTGATATCAAAATCAATCTCTCCCAGCCTGGCATCGCTGTAGGAAAGCGCCTTTTCCAAAGCTTCCACGGCCTTGTCATACTGGGTAAGCCCCATATAGGCAAGTCCCTGTCCGCGGTAAGAAAGCTGGGCATCTTCTTTATCCAGCAGCGCCGCATCAAAAAAAGGCAGGGACTCCTCATAGCTGAGCTGTTCAATCAGCTGCATTCCCTGATCAATATTCTCCTGTTTGGATGCTCCGCAGGCAGATGCGGATACCATGCAGAGGCTGCACACAAAAACTGCGGTTATATATTTTAACTTTACCATATTTATCACTGCACCTGTAATTTTTCTATATTAAAAAAAGAAATCTGTTTGCTCTCAGGTTATAGTATAACAAATCAGCTTTCTTTTTTCACCCCCTTTTGCCGGGAAATTTTATTTTGTCCGCTTGCGCCGTTATTGTTCCCGGCTCCTGTGCCGCGGCCCTGCGGTTTTGCCTGCCCGTTTCATCTTAACAGCGGCAGGCTCCCGGACAGCCGGTTTACCTTTTTCCTGGCCCCGCAGATACCGATCCCCAGATAGGTTACCTCTTCTTCCCCTGTCCCTGCCGCCCTGGCTATGTAATCCTCATAGTTCTGACAGCTTTGGGCCACGTCCGTAAAATCCACCACCACACAATCCGCAAACTCCGGCTGGAACAGCTTTTCCCTGATAGCCTTCAGTTTTTCCTTATCCGCTTTCAGAACCGGAACCGGCAGCGCCACAATCCCCAGATGCTGCCTCCCGTTTTTATCACATATGTCGGGGCCAATGGTATCGGGCACCTGTTTTCCCAGCGTGATCCCAAGGATTCCCGCCGCATTGGCCAGCACGCCGGCCGGCAGCTCTTCATTTAATATCATCACACATTTTCTGTCCTGAAGTTCCATTTTTTCTTCCTTTCTTTCCTATTACAAACGCTCTCCGGCCGCTCCGTTTTCTTCCGCTTCCCTGCTGCTGTCTCCTTCTGCCTTTCCCCATTTCTGGGATAAGAACAGTCCTCCCAGAGTCAGAAGAATGCCTGCCGCGGACAACATGGTTATCTTTTCACCCAGGATAAGCGCCGAAGTCACCGTAGTTACCACCGGCACCATATAAATATAGACGCTGGTTTTTATGCTTCCCAGCACCCGCACCGCATAATTCCAGGTGACAAAACACAGGGCGGAGGCTCCGAACCCCAGGAAAAGAAGGTTTCCTGCGTTGGCAGGCTCCAGAAACAGCCGAGGATCCACATGAAAATCCATGAGAAAAAGAGCCGGTATCATGAACACCAGTCCGTAAAAAAAGGTTCGTCTGGTAGCCTGTACCACGGGATAACCGAAATCACTGATTTTTCTGGTCAGCAGGGAATAAACCGCCCAGAGCACCGCCGCTCCCACCGCAAGGAGATCCCCCAGGGGATTCAGTCCGCCGAAGCCGCTTATCAGGCAGATTCCCGCCATAGCCATGAGAAAGCCCAGGAAAAACCGTTTTCCCGGCTTCTCTTCTTTTTTAAGAAGGAAGCTGAAAATTGCCGTAAAGAAAGGCGCAATGGAAATGATTACTCCCACATTGGAAGCATAGGTAAGGGTCAGTGCAATATTTTCCAGAAGAAAATACAACGTTACGCCGCACAGGCCGGCCAGTGCGAAGTACAGCTCCTGTTTCCTTTCCCCCTTCCTTTTCCTGTGAGGGTATCCGATCCAAAGGGCCGCATAGCCGATAAAAAAGCGGATAAACAGGATTTCGATAGGGCTGAAGCTTCTCAGCAGCACCTTGGTGGAAATAAAAGTGGTACCCCATATAAAAATAGTAAGAAAAGCCGCCAAATGTCCCTGCATGGTATTATTCTTTGTCATTGTCTGTTTCCGCCTGTTCTGTTTTATTTTGGAAAATACGCTGATACTGTTTTGGTGTCAGCCCGATAAACTCTTTGAAAAAATGGGTGAAATGGCTTTGATCGGCAAAACCTGCCATCCCTGCGGCATCAATAGGCGCTGTCCCCTGTTCCAGAAGCTTTCTGGCCTTATCCAGCCGTATGGTCTGCAGATACCGGTATGGAGAAACGCCTGTCTGTTTGGTAAAGGAGCGCAGAAGGTAGGACTTTCCGAAATCCGTCATAGCCAGCAAATCATCCAGAGTGAGGTTTTCGGCATAGTGTCTTTCCATATAAGAGCACAGATTCCGTATCTGGGGGTTGGGCTGGAGAATGTCCGCCTTTTCAAAATCCGATGCATATTCCTGAAGGATCTGTTCAATGAGGAAAAACAGGGTCTCTTCCTTTTCCAGCCTGGGTGCATGGTCCAGTATGGCCCGGTACAAGTCCCGGACCGATTGGGTGATATCACTTTTATAGACTACCGTTTCGGTGAAATAAGGCATATAGGCTTCCCCGGTAATCTCTTTAACGCTGCGCTCCATCACCTCCGGATTGATATTCACCGCCCGGTAATCCAGGATTTCCCCGTTTATGGGTGCGCAGTAATGGTTGTCTCTGGGGTTGAATAACAGCAAATCGCCCTCCGACACATCATATTCCCTGCCTTTACACCATAAATGGCGTTTGCCGCCTTCCACAAAACCTATCACGTAATATTCATGAAAATGGTTGGGAAATTTCTGTACAATGCCGCTTAAGTTATAGGCCTCTATGTCCAAATCCCTGTCATAATAGATATGTCTTTGTTCCTGTTCCTGAAGCATGATGGTCCTCCCTCCGGCTTCCTCATAGCCGAAATCCCGTCCAACCCCGATTCCGTAAGGCACACAGGTACCGCGGAAAACTTCCGGAGGATGGACAAGGCCTGCATTTACAAACGTTTTGATATACTTTAACACAGAGGAGAGGGGTTGTCTTGTATGATATGGCACTTTTTTTGATTATTTTGCTTCCCTATTTAACCGGTATGCATTTCTCTTTCTTGAAAAAAGACAGACGGTAATATTACCGCCTGCCTTCTTTGTTCCTATTATTACTCTTCTCTGATAAAATACAGCAGCCTGCTGCCATAATCCCCAAAGATCATTTCCTGTAAATATCCCGCGTTCATCAGCATTTCTCCCGAATAAAGCTCCCCGGTTTCTTCCAGCCGGTAGCGTGCCTTCGGATCCAGGCCGCAAAGCTTCAGGCGTCTGGATTTGCGTTCGGTTTCATAGCGCACCTGCACATAGGTCACCAGGCATTGCTTTTGTTCCTTATCTGTCACCTGCCAGCAGTCGTACATGGCATTCTCCCGGTAGGATGCGATGCGGTAGTAGTCGCCTTCCCGGATCAAATCGTTATATTTATGGTAATCCCGGTTGAATCCGGCGGCTTTTTTCTTTTCCTCCTCCGTCAGCTTTGTGATATCCAGTTCATAGCCAAAGGTTCCTGCAAGCGCCACATGGGCCCTGGTTTCCATAGGGGTTATCCGGCCTACGGAATGATTGGGACAGACGCAGATGTGGGCGCCCATAGAGCTTAAGGGGTAGATGAGCGCCGTTCCCTCCTGGATGGAAAGCCGTTCAATGGGATCCATATCATCGGAAGTCCAGATCTGAGGGCTGTAATACAGCATGCCCGGATCAAAACGTCCGCCGCCGCCAGAACAGTTTTCCAAAAGAAGATCCGGGAATTCCTGAAGCAGGCGTTCCTGCATCTGATATACGCCAAGGACATAACGGTGGTAAAATTCTCCCATGTGCTCACTGTCCAGGGCAGCGCTTCCGATATCGGAAAGCGGGCGGTTCATATCCCATTTCACATATTCGATATTGGCGCTTCTAAGTATCTTTGCCACGCAATCATAAGCATAGTCTACAATTTCCTGACGGGTCAGATCCAGTACATACTGATGGCGTGCCATATTGATGGGCCGGCCCGGCACCTGTATCGCCCAGTCGGGATGGGCTCTGTAAAGATCGGAATCCGGAGATATCATTTCCGGCTCAAACCAGATGCCGAATTTCAGTCCCTGTTCGTTAACCCTGTCAACCAAAGCCTTCAGGCCGCCTCTGAGCTTGCTTTCATTGACCTGCCAGTCTCCCAGCGCACATTCGTCGTTGCAGCGCTTCCCGAACCAGCCGTCGTCCATAACCAGCATTTCGATGCCAAGCTTGCTGGCTTCCGCCGCAATGGCAACCAGCTTGTCGTCATCGAAATCAAAGTAGGTGGCTTCCCAGTTATTGATCAGGATCGGACGTTTGGAATGCAGATATTTGCTGCGGATCAAATGGTTTTTATATAAATCATGGAACGTACGTGTCATTTTACCAAGTCCCTGTGCGGAATAAACCAGCACCGCTTCCGGCGCTTCGAACTGTTCGCCGGGATTCAGCACCCACTCAAAGCCGTCCGGGTGGATGCCAAGGCTCATGCGTACGCTTTCTCTGTGATCCAGCTCTGTTTCCGCTATGAAATTGCCGGAATACACAAAGTTCATGGCATATACACTGCCTTCGGTCTGGCTCGTGCCGTTCGTGGTAAGGGCCATGAACGGCTGCATGTGATGGCTTGTTTCCCCGCGGAGGGAGGAAACGATATGTTTGCCCTCGGTCACCTTATGGGGAGTGATATGTCTTTCCCTCGCCCAGCAGCCGTGCAGCGTGAGCAGATCAAAATTTTCATTATCCATATCCAGGCAGGCGCTCAGTATCTTTTCCAAATACAGCTTCTGCCCGCCTTCATTGACTGCCGTGACGCTGCGGATAATAGCATCGGAATCCTCAAAAATACTATACCGCAGCAATATTTTTAACCCCAGCACTTCATCCCGGAGCGTAAGAATCAACGTCTGCGCCGCCTGTCCCGCTTCTTTTCCCGCAAAGGTGGCAGGCATTCCTGCAAGCGCCGGCTTTCCTTCCCGGATTTCATAGGATTCGTAATGCAGTTCACATGCACGGCAGCCGTTTTCATCCCGGACGCAAAGACATGGATCCCGGAAGTCGCCGGTTCCCCAGACGGGATACTCAAAGCTGAAAGTGTCCAGACAACCAACCTTTTCTCTCCTGTGAATATGCATCTCATCCGGCGTAGCACCTGCGCGGAGCAGATAAAAACCGTCCATATCATCCATTCGTTTTCCATAATACATGTGCCCCAGCATACTTCCGGCGGCAACGCCCATTAAATATGTGGTGTTTGGTGTGCTTATGCTGAATATTTTCTTTTCCTCACAGACTCTTATTCCCATAAAAAACCTCCTATGTGGTATGTTCCTGGTTACTGTTCATGACGCACAGCTCCGGCTCTGTGCAGCAGGGCTTTGCTTTTTTATTTATTATACTTTATACTGTTGGAAAGAAAAGCGGTATCTGTTTCTTTTTATTGTTATTATGTTGCCTGGCATTATCGTCCCCTTGCCAGGCAGCTGTCCGGAAGAAACTGCGAAACAGGAGACCCAAGACAGTGTATACTCTGTATTTTACAGGAGGAAATGCCATGACAAACCTTCCCGGCCTGCCCGCCGCGGAGCCACCCGTCCGCCTCTATTTCAGCGGATACGAACAGACCGCCCCTTCCCTTACCTGCGGCCCCGGTATATGGCCCCATTATCTGCTTCATTATGTACTTTCCGGTTCGGGAACCTTTACAAGCGAAAAACACAGCTGGCGGCTGACCGCCGGCGATGCTTTCCTGATCATCCCCGGAGTTGTCTCGGCCTACGCGGCGGACAGCCATGACCCCTGGGAATACTGCTGGATTGGTTTCGACGGACGGGATGCCGCCGATATCCTGGCCGCCTGCGGTCTTACTGCCTCCGCTCCGGTATTCCATTCTGCCCCGGCCCGCTTTGCCTTAGTTCCTTGCGTGCCTGTTCCTTCCGTACCCTTTTCTTCCGCTTCTCTTGAAAGGGCGGACAGTTTTTCCAGGGATCCGGCAGGACAATGTCTGCTTTCCATCAACGAGACTTTATATTCCCAGCCGGGTAATACCTATCTTCATCTTTCCCTGCTCTACCGCTTTTTTTCGATTTTATGTCCGGATTTGGGAAATGCCGAAAAAAATTCCAGCACCTATCTGCAGCAGGCGCTGGATTATTTGCAGCATAACTATGCATATGATATAAAAATCCAGGACGTGGCCCGGTATGTGGGGATTGACCGAACCTATCTGTACAAGCTTTTTAACCGGGAGCTGGGAATCTCTCCCCAGCAATATCTGATTAAGCTGAGGCTGTCCATGGCGAAGCGTCTGCTCTCCTCCACTGACCTTCGGATCACGGAAATCTCCAACTCCTGCGGATTTGCGGACAGCGCCTCCTTCTGTCACCACTTCCAGGCGCGGTTTTCCATCACACCCACGCAGTTTCGGAAGGAACCGGGCCGTGAACCGGTTCCATAAAACGTAATAGGTTAAGCCTCCTCTTCCCGAATCAGCTGCGGGAAATCTTTCTTTTCAAATTCCTGGATGGATATGCTCTTTTTGTTGGGATTGGCATAAACAAAGGTTTTATCCACGTTTTCCAGGTAATTCTGGATTTTGTCGTTGGTGGCACTGATGATGGCCTGGAAACCAAGCCCCCTTATCAGTTCAATACAGCTCGCCACCTTTTCTGCATCCATTTTGGAAAAGGCCTCATCCAGCACCACAAGGCGAATGGTGGGCCTGCGGGAAAGGTTGATGTGGTAAGCCTGGGCAAAACTGGCGAGGAGGGCTACATAAAGCGGGTTCTGCCCTTCTCCGCCGGAATTTTTCTTAATCATTTTGCTTAAACCGATTACAAGCCGTTCCTCCCCTTCCACGATTTGTTCCATTTCAAACGAGAGGTAGGTACGGTAGTCCGCATATTTCTCCATATTTTTCCTGGCCTCCTCCTGCTCCTGGGCGTTGGCCGTATCCGGGGGGATAAAAATGCGGATCAGATCGTTCATAAGAGTGCTGTACCTGCCCTCATGATCCATGGAAAACATATTCATCTGATGCTCCACGGAACCCGAAAGTGTGGACGGATCGATTTCCAGGGATTCATCCATAAACATATCATAGTATTCGCCGTCCAGCCCCTTATTTTTGGTGATTTTGAACTGGTACCGGTCCTTGCCGAAATTCAGCCTGCGGATGATCCGGTTCAGCTCGTCCCGGCGGATATACGCTTCTTTGATGGCGCTGCGGATTTTATAAATAAAATCTTCTTTGAAGTGGTCTACCGCAATCCGCGCCTGTTCCATGGCTTTTTCTTCAAAATCCTTAATCCGGTCGCAGGATAGCTCATCCAGCAGCGCCTGATATTCCCCGTTCTTTTCACCGCTTGCGGAAAAATCCCGGCCTGGATGCCGTTTCAGATATTCGGACCGGATATCCACCAGACGGTTCCTCTGGGACTCCTGATCCTCCTCCGACTCCGTAATAGCGGAAAGCGTCTGTTTGATCAGCAAATCATAACGGGGATTTTTCACCTGGGATAAAAAGCTTTCCCAGTCCTCTTCCCATGCAGGGGAAGTAACCAGCTGCCTGCGTTTTTCCAGAAGTTCTTCATTCCTTTCAATAAAAGCGGCTTCATCGGCTTTTATTTTATTTTCCCTGTCATGGATCTGGATTTTCAGGCTGTCGATATGGGTTTCCAGGCTTTTTTGTTTCTCCGTGACTTCCTTCAGCTGTCTTTTCAGGACCTCCACCGAACCGGTGCCAAGCTCTTCCATGCGCTTTTCCAGTTTCCGCAGCTGTTCCTCTTTTTTCCTTTTCTCTTCCATATCCTGGAACAGCTCCACATAACTTTCCACGGAGTCCTGGAGATACTCATAGCCCAGCAGACGCCTGGCTTCTGCCGCAGCAGCAGAATATTCTTCCTGACTTTTATTCAACTCCTCCAGACGTGCCTGAAGTTCCTTCTGGCGCCTGCGCATACTCTTTTCCCCGATAAAAGCCCTTCTGGTATAGTTATCCGGGTTCAGACGGCGCAGCTGAAAGTTCTGGTACAGCAGGCAGTCAGCGGTAACCCCTATTTTACACCGGCGCAGCTGCTGCACATCCTCACATTTGATCACATTTCCGAGGAGGAAATGGAGAAAGGCCTTCACATAGGCTTCCCTGCAGTCAATTTCCTCCGCCAGGGCATTTTCACGCACTGGATGTTCTAAAGCCATCAGCTTTTCCGTATCCACCAGGGACACTCTCCAGAATTTTTTGGCATCCAGGCTTTCATAGATTTCCATAGCCTCCTTCACATAGGCAGGCTCCACTACAAGGGCCAGCTTATTCCATGCAAGATAGCCTTCAATGGCATTTCTCCACTTTTCATCCCGGATATCCAGCAAATCGGCAAGGATACGAACCGGGATATTTTTTCCGGTCCTCTCGTAAAGCTGCCGTTGTATCTGGCTTCTGGCATCTTCCAGCTCCCTGGGATAGGCTTTCCGTCCCAGCATAATTTCCATGAGGTCCTTCTGGATAAGATCCGCTTCCTTCTGGAGGGCTTTTCCTTCGGCCGCCGCTTCCTGATGCTGCTTCTCCAAATCGGCAGCCACTTCCTTCAGGCTTTTTTTCAGCCGTTCCAGTTCTTCCCCGGAAATAGTTCCCTTCCGGAATTTGCCGATATCCCAAATGGTCTGGTTGGATATATTTTCTTCCTCTTCCCATTTTTCCAGGCTTTCGGAAAGAGCCTTCCATTTCCGATCACTGCGCTCCAGAAGATTCAGGTTCTCCTCCAGGCTGTGCTGCCTGGCCTCCAGCTGGGCATAGCCGCTGCTTATGAGCTGGCGGTTGATTTCCTCATACCGGGAGGCGTATTCTTCCTTGACAGCAAGAAGGTTTTCCAGACTCTCCTTCTGGGCCAGATGATCCTTTTTCCCTTCCTCCACACGGGTCTGCAGCTCACGGATAAGCTCATTCAGCTGACAAATCGTGAGCTTTTCCAGCCGGTAACGATAGGCTGCCGTCTTTTGCCGGCTTTCCACAAAACGGCGGAATTGATCCCGTATTCCGGTGAGTTCGCCGATTTCCGTCTGTGTTTCCTCTATCTTCCTGCGCATCCTGCCATAGAGAACCACGCTTTCCTGCATATCCTCGATGTGGATATCCTGTTCCATACAGATATATTCCTTCACGAACTCTTCCAGACGGATATTCATGCGAAACGGTATGGCACGTTTGAAAAGCCTGGGGAATTTCTCCATATCCAGGCCGCCCAGGTACACATCATACAGATTCCTGCGGAACCGTTCATTATTAGATGTACAGAACCATTCCTCCTTTGACAGGTTTTTCTGCAGATACCCCTTAAACTCCCCGATAGCCATAGCCCGTCCGTCCGTGCGGTAGCAATGCTCCGGGACCTCTCCCTTATGCCAGAAGAACAAACGGCCGATTTCATTGGTGGCGGTATCCACGTCGAAAATCACACCTACGCATTCCTTTTCCCCGCTTCCGGTCTGCTCCAGCTCCAGCACAATGGTGGTGGAAAAATTACGGTTCCTCTTGTATTCCGCCTGGTTATTTTCCCCGATATTGATCATGCCTCTCAGGTATTCCAGCAGGCTTCTGTCCGAATCATCCGCAGCCGCCTTATTAAAAAAGCCCCTTCCGTCGGTATTGGCATAGAGCACAATCTGCATGGCGTCAATGACGGTGGATTTGCCGCTTCCTGAATGGCCGGTAAAAAAGTTAATGTTTTTATGCAGAGTGAGTACCTTTGCGTCAATATAATGCCAGTTATTCAGTACAATCCGGGTTACCGCCTTAAAGGACTGCTGTATCTCCATCTGTTTTCTCTCCTTCTAATGTATCAAACTCGTCCCCGGCTTCCTCTTCTTCACGGAATACCCCCAGGTTTTCCTCCTCGTCGGGAATATTCTCATCCCCGAAGCTTTGCAGCAGCTTCAGAATATCCTCCCGCATCAGCACCAGGTTGATACAGGGATAAATAAGGATACGGGTATGCTCTCCCAGCTCATCCAGCGTATCCATCAGCTCGATCATCTGGTATTTTTTAAGAAAAGCAAAGGCCCGCCTGATTTCCGTAAGGGAGGAAAGGCTTCGGGAGAGACGGAACTCCCCTACTTTACCGTTCAGTTCCCCGAAGGTGGTCACAATATTCACACTGGAGGATACGGCCGCCATCTGTTCATCATAGATCAGCTTCAGGAGAAGAAGGTATATGGTGGCCAGCTTAGGTATCCGTTCTCCCATAGTGGTTTCCCCGGTCAGGTAAATGGTTCCCAGCTCGGTATTCATTTCCAGCCGGATTCCCGCGGCGGCAAAATAATCCGTCAAGAATTCCATATGCCTGTCAGCGAAATAAAAATCCTTGTCAGCCACCATTCTGCCGGCTTTTCTGTCATATTTTCTTTCCAGAAGGAAGGTCTGGCGGAACAGCCTGCGGATCATCTCCTGTAATTTTTCCTGTTCCTCCTGGGATAATTCAGTCATATATGGAAGCATCGCTTTTTCCCTTTCTTTTCACAAACATCATGGCCGGATAGGTGAACTGTTCCCCTTCCACCTGTTCCCCCGACGTAACCACCTGGAAGCTGCTGTTTTTACGCATGCTGATATCATAGGCCAGAATCAGCTTTTCAAAATCCTCCTGGCAGGAAATCCGAAGGCTTCCTGTTTCCAGGACGCCGTCCGTCATATGCTCCTCAATAAAGTCTTCAATCTGTTTTCGGGTAAACCGGTGGTGTATTTTATTCAGCTGGAGAACCTCTTCCCGGGAAAGCTCTTTATTTTCTTCATCCGGTGCCAGTTCGTCCGTAAAATTCCTTCTCCGTCTCCGTTTGTACAGCGGGTTGTCATTCAGAACCTCATAAGAAGAAAGATTCATCCTCTGTGCCACGAGCTGCAGGCGTTCCGCCTGCTGCACACACTCTGCCCGTTGTCCGGTTTCTTCCTGTTCCCCCAAACGGTTCAGCAGCTGGATAATCAGCCCGTGGCGGTCGCTTTCATCGCTCAGCAGGTAATTCAGGCGGCTCACCGTGGCACGTACGTATTTGCTGTGCTCCCGGTCCATGTTGGCTATGCGGTGTTCGATATCATCAAACCCCCGTTCAATCTGGTCGATGAGATCCAGCACGTCCTCCTCCTGCCTCCTGCGGTAAAAGCCCTCCGGCTCCTTTCCCTTCTTGTCCTTTGTGATCCTCTGCTTTTCCCGGATCCGTTCTATCCAGGCATCGTCCTCCCGCATTTCCTTCAGGCAGCGTTTAATATCCATTTTATAGATATAAAAGTTATCGCTGGTTTTCAGAATATGATATTTTTTATTGACCACTTCTTCCACATAGCCTTCCAGATGCTCCTCCAGCAGTTCCCCGTAGGATTGCTTGGCCAGGAGCCGTTCAAAAAATTTATCCATATTATGAAGCATATCCTGAAGGGCCTTGTTCAGCTTTTTGGTATTCACCAGCGCTGTTTTCAGCATGGTGATATTCATTCTTGCATCATTTTTAAAGGAAAAAAGAGTGGCGTACACATTCTGGATATAGATATCGGTGTCTTCCAGAGGCTGATTAACCAGCTGGTCAAAGGCGCCGATAAAAACAGCGGCATAGTCGGGAATGACGATATTGGTGGTCATCGTGGTATAATCTTCCATTTTCCGCAGCCACTTCGTCCGCAGAAGCCAGTTCAATATCCGCTTGGGCACGGTCTCCTGCGCTTCCTCTTCCGTTTCCGTTTCCTCCTTCTCCAGAAGGAACCGGCGCTCGGCATACATATCCCCCAGGATCTGCACGCAGGCTTCCCTGCTCAGGAAAAAATTGTTGTATTGGTATTCATCATCAATTGTCAAAAGGGCTTCCATATAAATATCCCGGTTTACCGACCGGAACAGCCCCCAGAAGGAGGCGGGAATCTCATATATAAATTTCAACTTGTTTCATCCTCTTGTATCTTTTCAACCTGCCGGCGGGCTTTTTCGGAAAGCGCATGAAGCAGGTAATTTTTATCCGTTTTCTGCTGTTCCAGATACTCCTCACGGAGCCTGCCGTTTACCTGCTCCACCTCCAGAGCGAGTTCTCTTGCCGAAAGGAGGCGGCAGCCCTGTCCGCGGATTATGATCTGCTCCAGGCCGTCGGAGGTGGCTACGGTGATCTCATATTTTTTCCCGTTTTCATGGGTGAATTTCTCAATATACTGATCGGCGGTTTCCGCCTCTCTGGTATATACCACATGAATATTGTGGTAGTCAAGTATTTCCGTCGTATGCCCCTGCACCCGGTAAGCGTCAAAAACCACGATCACCTGGCAGCGGACAATCCCCTGATAATTACACAGGATATCCTGCAGCCTGCCCCTGGCGCCGTCAATGCTCACCTCGGCCAGGCTTTTCAGATCCTCCCATGCAAAAATCACGTTGTAACCGTCTACCAGAAGATATTTTTCTTTTTTGCCGGCAATCCTGTTTGAATCCTTCCCCTTGTAGACCGGCTCCTTCGGAGGCGGGGCGGAATGTCTTGACACCCTCCCGTTCCAGCCTCCTTTTTGGGATATATCCTTATTTTTCTGATTGGAACGATAGGTACGGGCAAGGATCTCATCGATTTCCTCCACTCCCATCCATTCCGGCTCCGACGGCGCCTTTGCTTTGGGAGAAAATCCGTTTTCCTCTTCCGCTGCTTCCCGCTGCAGGATACGGCATTCCAGATGCATATAATCCTTCACTTTATCCCAGGGCACCACAAACCCGGCGCCATGGGCGCAGAATACCGAACCGGTGGGATTCTCCGTATCCCGCTCCGGATCGTAACCCGTATTTTCAATCACTTCTTCCGCATTATGGCAGGGCCGGTAGCCCAGCAGCGTACAAAAAAGCCTGCCGTAGCCTTTGGTATAGGCAATCACATCCTTTTGGTAATCCCGCATGGTGAACACCGGCGCACTGCCGGTAAGAACCGCCATTTCCCCTTCCGTCCGGGGCGTATCAAAGATACCGTACATTTTCTCAATGTCCGTCATGGCTCTTCCCACCATTTTTTCCGGCACCTCCAGCCGGAACTGATACCATGGCTCCAAAAGAATGCTGCGGGCCTGCATCAGCCCCTGGCGCACCGCCCGGTAAGTAGCCTGCCGGAAATCCCCTCCCTCCGTATGTTTCAGATGGGAGCGTCCGGTGAGCAGCGTGATCTTCATATCGGTTATAACCGAACCGGTCAGTACACCTCTGTGGTCTTTCTCCTCCAGATGGGTCAGAACCAGCCGCTGCCAGTTCCGATCCAGGATATCCTCGCTGCAGTCCGCAGCAAACACAAGGCCGCTTCCCTGCTCCCCCGGTTCCAGCAATAAATGGACCTCGGCATAATGGCGGAGGGGTTCAAAATGCCCCACACCTTCCACGGGTTCCGTTATCGTTTCTTTATACACAATATTTCCGGCCCCGAATTCCACATCTGCGCCGAAACGTTCCCGTATCAGGCTTTTCAAAATTTCAATCTGTACCTCTCCCATGACCTGGGCCTGAATTTCCTGCAGCCTTTCATCCCAGACAATATGAAGCTCCGGCTCCTCCTCTTCCAGCTGCCGCAGCCTGGGGAGCATCACCGGAACCGGGCAATCCTCCGGAAGACGTATGGAATAAGTGAGCACCGGCTCCAGAACAGGGGCGGCAGATGCCTGCTCCATGCCCAACCCCTCTCCCGGATGCGTGTGGTGCAGTCCGGTAACCGCGCATACGCTTCCGGCCTGCACTTCATTCACCAATTCATATTTATCTCCGGAATAAATACGGATTTGGTTTATCTTTTCTTCCCAAACTTCCCTGTCCGACGGCGCAGTCTTTCCCGCCCCGTCCTTCCCCGCATTACACAGGGTGGTTTTTACCTGCAGGCTTCCTCCGGTTATTTTCATATACGTAAGGCGGTTTCCCTGTTCATCCCTGGCAATTTTAAAAACCTTAGCCCCGAAAGCGGGTCCGTAAGCCGGCGAAACGGCAAACCGCTCCAGTCCGTCCAGAAATTCATCCACCCCTGTAAGCTTCAGGGCCGAACCATAAAAACAGGGGAAAAGCTTCCGTTCCCGGATCAGACGGCCAAGCTCCTCCTCCGGCAGGCTTCCTTTTTCCAGGAACATGTCCAGAGCCGCCTCGTCACAAACCGCACACTGCTCATAAAACGCCTCCGTAAACCCTTCACCGAAATCCACACAGCCTTCATCCAGCCTGGTTTTCAGTTCTTCCCTCAGCGCCTCCCTGTCTGTCCCGTTCTGATCCATTTTATTAATAAACAGAAAGGCCGGTATCCGGTATCTTTTCAACAGCTGCCACAGTGTCTGGGTATGCCCCTGCACCCCATCAGCTCCGCTGATCACCAAAACCGCCGCATCCAGCACCTGGAGTGTCCTTTCCATCTCTGCGGAGAAATCCACATGCCCCGGCGTATCCAGAAGTGAGACCTCCATATTCTTCCACCGGAAGTTAGCCTGCTTGGAAAAGATGGTAATTCCCCGCTCTTTTTCCAACGCATAGGTATCTAAAAAGGCATCTTTATTATCCACGCGGCCTATCTTCCGGATCATACCGCTGCGGTAGAGGATCCCTTCCGATAAAGTTGTCTTTCCGGCATCCACATGGGCCAGAATTCCTATCACTAATTTTTTCATTTATTATCCTGTTATCCGTTGTATGAATCATGGCAACGTTATCGTATCTTATTTAATCCGGGAATACTACCTCCCGGCATTGCTTTGTGCAAACGGTATAAGTATACCATAAAAAACAGGTAAAAAACAGAGGAAGCTGTTTCTATTCAGAGCTATTTGTTACCTTTCAGGCCCCTACAGAGGGATGAAAGGTAACAGCTATTCACAGCTTGAAATCCATAACTGCGGAAACCTCAATTTTCTTGAAGATAATATTTTCCAGGGAAACTGCAAGTGCATCCCCTTCATGGAAATATCCCCACAGCCCGCACCGAAGCCGGAACTCACCTGTTCTAAAGGAATCATAGCGGGGCTTGCAAAGGAGAATCTGCCAATACCCGTACTTTTTTTCAACAAAAAGGACTCCGGCAAACCGATAGTTCCCTTCTTCCTTTTTCCCGAAGAGGAACACTGGTCTGACAACTAACAAAACCGACGGCAGAATACTTAATAAAAGAGCAGCAATCCCAAGCTCTATAAGAAAAGGCATCAGACGGCCGTGAGTTTTTACGCGGCATCTCTCCGGCATAAGGCGGCATAAGGGACAATTTACATTTCCCCTGCCCCCGCAGGTATCGATACATACACATTCTGCATGGCCTTTTGCTTTTTCCGGCGCTTCGGGTCCGGGTGTGCTGCTATGGGTAACAGCCGCTGATACACCGCCGTCCGCTTCCGCCGCAGCAGATATTTTAATACCTAAAGAGGCAGCCAGGATAAGGGCTGGAAACAGGATTGCTGCCAGGAGCCGTTTATTCATTTTTCTTTCTGTTGTTTCTTTCATTTACTATGTTACCTCTTTCTTACCTCCGAACGACTTAAAAGAGTATAAAAACAGTGCCGGATTCACGCCAAAGGCATTCCTCCCTTCATTTTATAATTTATTACCATTGGATATATGGCTGATATGCCATGATGCCGTGTCTGTAACGGCTGTTGAAAAGAATTGAAATTGATAGCTTCACAAATGAAATCTATCGTAAAAAACTTTACCATAAATTATCCTTGTCTGCAAGTTATTTATAATAAATCTGTCGTCTGCTATTTATGATAAATCTGCCGTCTGCTTGTAACCGTTCAGACAGGTTTGCACATTTACTGCGATGACCATAAGAAAACGTGGTGGCTGCAGGCATCCGGCCACACGCGTGGCGTTTTTTTGGGCCGGGTGCCGTAGCGGTTGCAATTCCAAGCTAATTCCATATTTGCCAACTATGTACAAAATGTCTCCGGATCCATTGGGTCCGGAGACAACTTCCATTTCTATTTTGTTTTCCGCTTCCTTTTATCCTGCACGGCCGGATTCCCGGGTATATGATATCACTATTACCGTTTCCCTCTTTTCCTTCCGAACAGGCTGCGGATAAAAGGCTCTCTTCCGGCATATATCCTTCCGAAGTTCTCACAGTTATAAAATTTTTCCGTTGCCACCCATTCCGGATATACCACCTTTTGTCCGGACAAAATAGCATTGTTGTTATAGTCCAAATCAAATGCGTTCATAACCCAACCTCCTTAGATACATCCCCAATTACTGTTCACTCCGTAACCAGTAACCCCAATGCTTCTCTTTACTTATACTATATTATCTTCTGGACTTTTCGTCCATAATCTGCTAGCCTGAAAAAAACAGGATAATTATGTACTGCCGATACAAGTATAGGGAAAGGAAGGCATTTTATGGCAATCCGGTTCTGGGAAATTTATGAAGAGACAAAAGAAAAGTATAAATTGCGGATTCTGGCAGGAAAAAACGGAATGGATAATGTTACGGGATGGGTACATATGCTGGAGGATGAAACCATTATCAACCGGTTCGCAGGGGAAGAGCTTGCCGTAACCACGGGCATGAAAGCCGGAAAAGAGGGGTGGCTGCTGCAGCTGGTATCTTCTATGAAAAAGGCGGAAAGTACGGGTATCATCATCAATACGGGTATGTATCTGAAGCAGGTTCCTCAGGACGTCATAGACTGGTGTGAGGCCCACGATTTTCCACTTCTGGAAATGCCCTGGGAGATATCCATCACTGATCTTATCCAGGATTATTGTATGCGTATTATGCGCCAGATACATAAGGAACGGCAGGAAGGGCTTCTCTTTGAACGCTTGCTGCGGGGTAAAGAGGTGCCTGATGGGTTCCTGGAAGAAATCGGCAGCCGTTATCATCTGGAAGGCAGTTTCCGGATATTCTGCCTGCTGCCCAAATATACCGCAGAGGAAAAAGTCCTGTTCCGACAGGCCGGGCTGAAGCTGGAGAATGTATTCGGACTGTGGCAGAGCGGGACAAAAATCCGCTTCCCTTATTTTTTTATGGAAGTTAAGGATACCTATATCCTGGCGGTCAATGACTTTCCGGAAGAAAAGGTGGATGAGCTTACCGCACAGATCCGGAATATCTTTTCCTACTTTTTTGACAGGAAACAGCTTTCCTTAGGGATAGGGCCTGCCTGTCAGGGAATACACAGCCTGAAGCAGGCGCTGGGACGCGCGCGTATCGCCATGCATATGTCCCGGCAGATGGAAAAACCCATCGTTGATTTTAATCAGATGGGTGTTTTCGGCATCCTGTTTTCCACGGAGGATCCGGATATCCTGAAAAGCTATGCCAAACAGCTGCTGGGCCCGCTGGAGGAATACGACAGGCTCCATCACACGGAAGGGCAGGAAGGCACAGGCTATGTGGAAACCTTCCGCAGCTATATTGCCAATGACAGGAGCCTTATTGGTGTCGCCCGTGCCACTTATACCCACCGTAATACAGTAAACTATCGGATTCAGAATATAAAAAAGCTGCTGCATAATGAACTGAAAACAACAGCCGATCTGTTTCCCTACCAAATCGCCTTTTGTATCCGGGATATGAAGCTGTAAAGGAACAGCGGCAGCCCTGCACAGAAACAGGCAGAACGCTACAGCCCCAATACGCCGGCGGCATAATCCGATACTTCCCGTATGAGCCATTCTGTCTTTTCCAACGTACAGTATTGATTCCTATGGATATCCGGGGCCTCCTTTGCCTCATACATAAACGCCAAATCATGCTGCCTCATTTTTACAATCTCCGTAATACCAATTATTCCCGGTATAGAAAAAGGCTTCTGCATTTATACACACTGGTATAATCCGGCAGATAATGTACTGCATCCGGTGCAATACTGCCCAGAAGAAGCTCTTCTTTCTTTTCTGCTTTACCGCCCGCCGCTCTCATGGCCACGTGCAGATGTATCATTGTAAACGGCATTTTTTATCCTCCTGTGCATTACCCCATACATATTTCATTACGCAATGCAGTACTCTCTTCTCCCGCCAGCCACTTTTCTTCGATCAGCCTTTTTGTAAGCTGTTCCATTGTATTTCCCACAAACAGCTCCATGTCCGCTTCTTTCAGATAAGGATATTCGCGCTCCAGGTTACCATGCGCTTCCCGGTAAAATCCGGAAATATGTTCTCTCCGGTTGTCAAACGCATCCGGGGCAAATGTGAACCATCCACGTTGCCATATAATTCTCCGTTTCTTCTATTCCTTTTCTTTTGCCGATAAAAATGTAACATCCTGTACTGTCGGATACCGCCTATTGTTCCTATGGATTTTCCACCGTCCCTATAAATACGGGCAGATTTGTATTTTCATCCACAATTGCATAAAGAAACGGACGGTCCAGAATCACTGTTTCCATTTCCTCCATGGCGCCCTCCGCCAGCATCTCCACCACCGTAGCCGCTCCGGCTTTCGTACCCAGCTCGTCCACATCAATATGTGTCTTGTGAAGGACTCTGTCGATATGGATGGTCAAATCCCCGCAGCTTCCGATTTCCGAAAAATCCGCCAGATTGCCGTCAAAGGCCAAAGGCATTCCCAGGCCGGAAAGAATATCGGACAGTTCCAGGCTCGTATCCGCCTTAAACTTTGGCATTCCTGCGGAAACAGCGGTTTCCTTTTCCCCGGTAACCGTGCGGTAAAAAGCCTCCCCGGTCAACTGATTTATGTATTCCTCCAAAGTCATCCCTTCCTCCGGCAAAAGCGCCGCAAACCGGTAGCCCGTTACATAAGGCTTGACAAAACCCGCCGCATGTTCCCCCGAGAGATAACGGGATTCTTCCGAATACATAATGGGTACCGTCGTTTCCTTTCCATCTTCTGTATAAAAGGCGGAATCGTGAACCTGATAGCTTTCATAAGGCTCTTCCCACTCCCCGTTAAAAGCTACGGCATTAACAAGATACATAATAGCCGCTTCCGGCATGTTGTCCAGGATATCGGTAACCATTCCGTCTGTGTTTTTTTCCACCCAGCGGTTCA
This sequence comes from Eisenbergiella sp. OF01-20, assembly GCF_003478085.1. Taxonomy (NCBI): domain Bacteria; kingdom Bacillati; phylum Bacillota; class Clostridia; order Lachnospirales; family Lachnospiraceae; genus Eisenbergiella; species Eisenbergiella sp. OF01-20. Next base: position 80,256 of record NZ_QUES01000014.1, read on the forward strand.
AATCGGCGCATGTGGATTGGTTAAAAGGCGCGCCGTAGATATAGGCATCCCATTCCTCCGCATTTTTTTGCAGGAACATTTCATTAGGGACAAATTCTTCCTTGTCATTGTTAAACCAGATAGAATTGGCCACGCTCAGTTTTCCGCCTTTCCCATCCGGCAGCTTACTGCACCAGGCCGACAATTCCCTGCATCCCTGCTCTGGATCCAGTCCGGGATACATGGTTTCCCCCATTTGGCGGAGGGTTTCCTCCCCTGCACCTTGCCGGGTCATTTCCAGGGCTATCAGTACCGAAAGAGGGGAAACCATGGTATTGTTCCCCTGCGGGGTACCATTTTTCTGTTCCCCGTCTGTCCCTTCTGCATTTTGGCCGCTTCTGCTCTCTCTCAGAAGATCCAGCGAGAAATTAAGATAGGATATGGCAAACGGCTCTCCCACCAGTGCGGTATTCTCCTGCGGCGTGTTCTTACGGTATTTTTCCGTAAGATCCCTGGTGGAGGAGGAAAGGGCATCCTCTCCGCATGCGATAACGGCAGAGGCCATGCAGAGTACCAATAATACCGCTGTCAGAGAACGGACTTTTTTTCCTGTTGCATATCGTAACTTTTTCATAATTTTCTCCTCTCTGTAGACATCTCTCTCTTTTTCCTTACAAAAGCACCGTCACGCCACATCGATTATCAACTCATCAAAGCCAACTTACTGATAATCCCGGGCTTCTTCCAAGCGGTTTTCCAATACAACACTACTAAACTAGAATATTACGGATCTATATGACAGGCTGTCTATCGCAAAATTTCTTCCCCATCCTTACAATAGCATTCACTGAAATCATTCCCTATCAAAATTGCCAATACTTTGTCCATTCCCCCGGCAAGTTCTTTTTGGACATATTCCTCCAGTGATATCCAGTAAACTTCTCCCTCCCCGGAACTGCGCAGCTCACCCTCACAGTAATCCACTTTGTACAGGTAGCCTATATTATGGATATTCTCACAAAACCAATGATAGATACCTTTCAGCTTTGGATTTTCAATAATAAGCCCTGTCTCCTCCTTCACTTCCCGGATCACGGAATCGGCAAAGCTTTCTCCAGGCTCTACATGACCTCCCGGAAACGTTGTTCCACAATAGCTGTCTCCTACCTTATCCAATGCCACAACATTTCCTTTCCCGTCACAAATCATACACATATTCATAAAATTAACTTTCTGGAGCCGCAGGCTGTTGAATTCCGCCTTGTTTTCCCTCCGGATACGCTTCAGGATCTGCGACTGCTTTCCCCTGTAATGCTTCACTACTTCCCTATATGGGATCCAGATACCTTCTGCTTCTATCCGATCATAAATACGGCTGACAATTTCATCCGTTTTAAGATTCTCCGGTACTTTGTCAAACTGACTGCAATATTTCCTGGTTTCATCATACATCCAGGCGGCAATCTTCTCCTTTTGTTTCAGCTTCAGATGTGCGTATTTCTTATCTGATTGCAGCAGCCTGTCTCCTGTCTGGATATGATTCTTTTTTGACATGATAGATATTTTCCTTCCTGGTATGGAGATTTTTCAGTACGAATTGATGACAGATTAATGGTAAGCTGTTTTTGCCAGACCTGCCTGCACATCATCTCCTCCAACATAAATCCCTTTATAGCCGAGGATTTCTCCTCGGCTATAAAAATAATACCCCATCTGTATATTAGTCCATACCGGAAATCCCGGCTGCTTTCTCCTCCTCTAATCAGATAGGCTTTCACTTTCTCTGCTTGTGTCAAGATAGGACTAAAAAAACATCTTTATTCTGAACTGCTTTACTCACCCGAGCACACGATTAAATAATCATGAATTAAATCTACTTGTTAACTACTCTATTAAACTAAAATTATATTCTGGAACAAACAAGACAAGAGTATTTAGAACCCATATCATACCTGTTTGCTCATCTCTACTTCTTTCATTTTGTAAATCCAATATTCTTTTAAAATCCAATGTTCCAAAGCAATCTTTCAGATTATCTTCAGGCACATTAAATTCATTCCTTTGAATTTTATTTGATTTACAAATATTGTGAATTATTACTTGGTTGAAAATTGAGTGCATATAATCATAATAAGTTTTTCCTTCACTTACATAACCACACTTTGTAATTAAGTGTTTCATTTGATTACTTGCAGTTAATAAATCTTTTCCTCTAAGACTACTTTTCAATATTCTGTTAACTTGAACTGCTATATCTTCTTCACTAGATTCAATCTTTAAAATTTGTTCTACAAGCATATTACATTGATTTTTATCTTCAATGTCAAATCTGTCAAAAAGAATATCTTTGATTTTACAAGGGAATTCCATCTTCCAGGCTATACAACTTTCTTTTCTTATCATATCTTTATATTGTGAACCTGGATGTACTAAAACACTAATACTACGCTCCGAAAAACTTACATCAGGTAAAGATGTCAAATGTTGATACGATTCAACCATAGGATAATTAATATACAGTTTACCCTGATCTGCAGAATCACTAAAGTAAGATTGTAAACGATTAATTTTTTCTTCTGAGAAATATGTGTCATGTCTCTCATAATCGAATGTTATTAAGATATTTTTAAAATTGTCTTTACTCATATCTTCTAAAAATTTTAATTTTCTACCAACAATAAATGGTAAATCGACATCATACTTATCCCAATCCGCATCGTATTCTTTTACAATCTCATCATACAACTGATAAATATTAGTTTGATAAATGATTATATCATCCATTTCAATATCTATCTTTGGATAAACTTTTAACAGTGCTCTGATTAATTCATTCTTTTCATGATTTCCCTCTACAATAAGAAGATTTCTATTTCTCTTTCTAGGTTGAAACCAATCATAATTATTCATATTTCCTGAATTCTCCGCTTATATACATCTTCTCTAAGTTGTGCCCTTCTCGAAGTTCTCTTTCAGTTGAATCACATAAGGCTGTAAGAGTTCCTTTTTGCGAAAGAATAAATAAACAATCCGGTCTCATTATCCTATTGGTCATCAAATTTGTATTGTGTGTTGTCATAACGATTTGACATTCAGGATATTTCATCTTGAAAAAGCGTATCACATTTTCTGCCATCTCATAATGATAAAAAGCATCAAATTCATCCATATACAGCATGGATGAATTTCTTCCGACCAATATGCGCCTATATAAATTTATTAATGACAAAGTGCCACTTGAAGCAGTTTCAAAAAATGGCACTAATTTTTTATGTTTAAAATAAAGTTCCATTTGTCCATCAGGCAAAGAGTTCAACTCTAATTCGCATTTAACACCCATTATATTTAAAAAATCTTCAAAATCTTTTAATGCATTTTCATTATCAAGTATTTCATAGAAAGAATCATAAAATCTTCTTGGTCTCATTAATCCACCAGAACCAACAGTGAGCATTGACATTCTTTTTATATAATCATCAAGACATAATAATATAGAATCTTCTTTAAGCGCCGTATTATTTATAATCCAGCGTAAAAATGGTAAAGATTGATTTTCATCCTCTTGAGAATTGACTACATCTATACCTTGTAAATAACGTTCTATATTGACCGTATCTGCTTCAATCTTATTGAGATTATTAAAATCATATTGCTTGGTCTCGAAATTACAGTAGAAAATTTTATCTCCATTAAGAATTAACTCTTCGTCATACAATTCAGCCTCTGATAGCTTTTTATATATATACATGACTCTATCATTTTTAAATTGAAATTCATATTTAAATGTTGCAGCCTTTTTATATGAATCCGCATTTAAATAAATTCCTTTTTGTGTTGGGAAAAAAGGTATTCCAGTCATATTAAACGAGATATCCATCAGTGCTTTACCCAGATTTGTTTTTCCCGTGGCATTTCTACCATAAATAAGCATTTTGCTTATAATATCATCAGTAATACACTCTGCATTAAATTGGTAACCTCCTGTTTTATCGAACTCGATCTGGATGGGTTCTTTAAAATTCTTATAATTGCTAACTTCAAATTTCTTCAGCATGATTGTATCACCTTCCTTTAATAAATAGTTCGTAACTATTCATTACCTTCATAGTTACATGCAAAAGTCTATTTAAATCGCTTACGGCGATGGGATATTTGAACTCCTGAATCATTTTCTTACGGTAAGCGCAGTAAATTCGCTTACCTGTTGAATAGTTACAATATTTCTTTATTAGTATATCAGCTTTGAAGAAAAATAACAACGCTTTCCGTAATTTTTTTACGGCATCATTTCTATTTAAATTACTCTCTTACCTCATGTATATTGACTTTGGTAAAATAATAATATAAAATAATAAACGATAACAAACAATATAAAACAATATAATTCAACAATCACACAAAGGAGACATTATGAACAGCAACACCTTAACAAGAGATGAATTATGTTCCTTGTTCGACCACACGAATCTCAAACCTTATGCAGACCGTCCCCTGTTTGAACAGCTCTGCCGTGAAGCTTCTGAGAACCACTTTGCCATGGTTGCCATTAATTCCGCCCCCGTTTCCTTGTGCAAACAGCTTTTAAAGGGCAGCGGTGTACACGTGGGAGCCGCAATTTCTTTCCCTCTGGGGCAGACTACCCTGGAAACCAAGGTTTATGAAACACAGCAGGCAATCGGTGATGGAGCCGATGAAATTGATTATGTAATAAATATTGGCGAGCTTAAAAACGGAAATACCGATTATATCCGCCGGGAAATGGAAGCGATTGTAAGCATCTGCCGCAGCCGCGGAGTCCTTTCCAAAGTGATCTTTGAGAACTGTTATCTTACGAAAGAAGAAATAATCAGCGTAGCGTCCATCGCCCGTGAGGTTCATCCTGATTTCATTAAAACCAGCACCGGTTTCGGCACATCGGGCGCTTTGCCTGAGGATGTGCGTCTGATGAAGGATATCGTGGGAGCCGGGGTAAAGGTGAAAGCTGCCGGAGGTATCCGTTCCTGGGAAACCTGCAAAGCTATGATAGATGCCGGTGCGGAACGGATCGGTACAAGCAGCAGCTTTAAAATACTGGAAGAATTCGATAAGGAACGCCATTGTTAACACACCTTCACAGCAGAAAAAGCCGCCGGATAAGATGAGTATTCCTCTTATCCGGCGGCTTTCTATTTTACATTTTTACGGTCTGCCATACCCAAATCCGGGAAAGAATCTGCAAACTCAGGCAAGCTCCACTTTTATTCCCTTCATCCTTGCATTTTCCACGAAATTTTCATCCGCCCCGCTGTCCGTGATAATCACATCCGCTTCCTCCAGTTCGGCAAATTTCGCAAAGGACACAAAATTAATTTTATCCCTGTCAGCCAGCACAATCACCTGTTTGGCATTATTCATAAGTACCCGTTTAATTGTTCCTGTTTCGAATTTCGGAGTACTCATCCCCTTCTCGCAGTGAATCCCGTTTACAGCGATAAAGGCTACATCCACATTCAAATCCTTCAATGCATTTTGGGCAAGATCGCCAATTGTATAGTGGAAACCCTTCCTGAGCTGTCCCCCGGCAATAATCACACTGACATCCGTACTGTTATCCAGGCAGGATGCTATATTCAAATCGTGGGTCACCACAGTCAGTTCCCGGAACGGGGCAAGAAGCTTGGCAACCTCCAGACAGGTCGTCCCGGCATCCAGGGCAATAGAGGCACCTTCTTTAATATATCTCAGCGCCGCTTTTGCAATAGCCTTCTTCTGATCCACACGGATAACTTCTTTTTCAACCGTGTTCAGTTCAAAATTAACGCTTGATTTCTGGAGCGCCCCGCCATGTGTCCGTTCCAGAAGGCCGAATTCTGCCAATTCCCGCAGATCATTTCTGATTGTCGCAGAGGAGACTGCGAATTTTTCGCACAATTCATTAACGGTAGCCTTGGTATTGCGGTTTACAATATCCACTATCATTTTTTTTCGTTCTTCAGCAAAAATGCCTTCATCTCCTGCTAATCCCATCCCGTCACCTCTGTTCCCTAATTCATTCCTGTTTTTAATCTATCATAGCAGGCAGATTTTTACAACAACAGATATGTCCTTCGGTTGCAGATAAAAAAGTTTGGTGTCCCCCGCCCCAACTTTTTTATCTGCACCCATTTCCTTCTTCTATATATCAAGTATACCGTGCATCGAATCCCTGAGCCTGCGGTATCTTTCTTTCAGATAGTGATACACTTCTGTTTTTTCTCTGTCAGGAAGAAAAAGTTCTCCCGCCTCTATATTTTCGCCAGCAGTTTTCCCCATATTTTCAAATATGCCCAAGCCTTTTCCTGCCAGAATTGCCGTTCCCCATAGTGCGCTGTCCTTTCGGTTCAGTTTCTGAAAGGGACGTCCGGTAACATCGGCAAGCATTTGTGCCCATAAGCGGGAGCTTGCCCCGCCTCCTGTTAATTTGCATTCCCGTTTGGGACATTCCGGATAATTTGTTTCGATGCTGTCAATGGTAAGGGCCAAATCAAAGGAAAAACTCTCCAGCAGGGCACGGTAAAAATGTTCCGGCCGGTGCGTCCAGTCGTATCCTATCCACATCCCTTTCAGCCCGCCGTCAAAAGGCATGGCACTTCCGCCCAGCAGTCCTACCGCAGCGAGTCCGTCACAGCCCGGATGTACCAGTGCCGCCCTGGCATCCAGTTCCTGAAAATCAGACATTCCCGCCGTTTTTCCAAAATTATCAAGGAACCATTTCAGCGTAATTCCGGAACCCGGAATGTATTTGTGTGCGATGCTTGTTTTCCCGTCCGCACCAATCAGCCCATCATAGTTCCTGCATACGGTATCGGGTCTGTACTCGCCCACAACACTGCTGAAACCGCCATAGGAGGACGCCTCAAATATCATGTCCCCTTCCCGGCATACGGCGGCTCCCACGCAGCCCGCTATCTTATCTCCTGCGCCCGCCACCAGCGGAATCCCCGCCGGCAGGCCCAAAACCGCCGCCATCTCCGGCTGCAGATATGCACAGATCTGCGCGGATTCCACGATGCGCGGAAGCATCCCGGGATCTACCTTTAACCCGGAACAGATTTCTTCAGACCAACTCCCCGCCCGGATATCTGCCAGACCGCTCCAGGTAATGAGGGAATAATCAATAATGGCATCATCGATTTTTAAACCGCCCAATTTACCGAGGCAATACCCATTAAGCATCATATATTTTGCAATTTTTCCTGATTCACAGGGGAATTCGGTTCTGAACCATTCCAATTTGGGAGCCATAAGCGGTGCATTGGTCCCCCCATGGAGTAAAAAATCATCTCCGAATTTTTCCTGCTGCTTCTTAGCATATGGGATATAACGGGTGTCCAGGGAACAGGACCAGCCGGTCATGTCATTCCAGTCTTTGTCCACCCCCATAAATCCTGCCATCTGTCCGGTAAAAGAAATGGCTTCCAAATCTTCGGCAGCCTTCGGCGTTTTATTGATAACTGCCGTCATACAGGTAAGTACCGTGGAAAAAAGTTCTTCTCCCTTCTGCAGAAAGATTCCCGGTTCCGGCTGTCTGCAGATCGTATTTCTTAATTCCTGAGCGATGCAGTTCCCGTGAAGGTCATATATCCCTGCTTTAATGAAGCTTGTCCCCAAATCAACCGCCATTAAAAGTGTTTTTTCCACACCACACCCCCATTAACCCGCCTTACGTTCCCTTACGGCCTGCGCAGTAAATGCACAGACCTACCTGAAATGTTACATACAAATTACATTTTTCAGGCCATCGGCTGCACATGCACAGTGAAAGCCTTCCTGAATTTCATCCAGCATAAATCTTCGTGTAATCAGTTTATCCACATCCAGAAGGCCTGCTTCCACAAATCCCAGTGCCTGTTTAAACTGGAACAGGCTTGCTCTTGTTGTTCCGGTTACCGCTAACTGTTTGTAGTGGATTAGGTTTGTATTCAGCTCCACCCGTTTTTTTTCCTCCGGAAGTCCTCCGAAAAAACAAATACGCCCATAATTTGCAGCGAGTTCCAGTGCCTGCTGCTGGGCAGAAGGCACCGGGCAGGCTGTAATCACCACATCAGCTCCTTTATGTGCGGTTTCCTTCATGACGGTTTCTTTTGGGTCATTCCTTATTGTGAGAAATGAAGAATCGATTTTCCTGCATTCCTCAAGTCTGGCAGCACTGATGTCATTCACCATGACCTTTCCTGCACCGGACATCTTTGCCATCATGGCGTGCATAATCCCGATAGGCCCCGCGCCGATAACCAGCACCGTATCCCCGGGCCTGATACGGCATTGGCTGCTCCCGTTATACACACAGGAAAGGGCTTCCGTAATCGCTGCTTCCTCAAAGGATATCTTTCCTTTCATCTCCACCATATTCCCGGCCCGTACCGCGGCTGCCGGAATTCTTACATATTCGGCAAATCCGCCGTTAAGGTTAATGCCCAACGCCCGGTAACCGCTGCACATATGGCTGTTTCCGCGTATGCAATCATCGCAGATGCCGCATCCCATATTAGGTGCCACAGCCACTCTCATCCCCTCTTTATAATGTGTGACATCCTTTCCCGCCTTCTCAATGATACCTGCCATCTCATGACCTATAATCAGGGGACTTTCTTCTGATACGCCAGGTGCACCGTTTTTGTACATCCGCACATCCGTCCCGCAGATTGCAGCGCTTTTTACGCGGACAAGCACCTCATCATCCCCGATTTCGGGGACAGGTACCTCCATAAGGGTTAACTTTTCTTTTCCATATAAAAACGCAGCCTTCACAATGTCACCATCCTTTTTTCCATAATGGAGATATTACCGGCATTTACGACCTTTACTGCCATTTTTCCATCCATGCCGGTAACGGCGGGTTCTTTATCCTGTAAAATACAGTCAATAAACGCTCTGTCTTCTTTTAAATACGCATCTTTAAAAAGGGTACGCCAGCTTTCCACCAATGGATAGCTCCCTCTTTGGGAAGCGGAGGAACAGAGCACGACGTCATTTCCTTTTACACTTCCCAGACTGATGGCTCCTTTGGTACCCAGGATTTCGACTTTTGCATCATATGCGTATCCTACTCCCTGCGCGCCGTCAAGCATCCCCTGCATTCCATTTGCAAAGGAAGCGGCCATTACCACATTATCGTAGAATTCCGGAAATTGTTCCCTGGCATCCGGACAGCGGTAATTACCCCCGACAGCATACAATGTCTGAAATTCACTTCCTGTAAACCACCTCATTGTATCGATATCATGGCTGTTCACCTCGGCCAGCGGTCCATTGCTTTTACGGATATCATACATCCATGGCCGGGGGATGCTGGGTCCTCTTGTATTGGAACGCACCATTACCACCTCGCCGATTTCTCCATAATCCACCATATTCTTAGCCTGACGGAAGCTTTCGTCAAAACGCCTCATAAAACCGAGCTGAAGCTTGACCTTGTGCTGTCTGCATACCCGTATCATTTCTTCGCATTCTTCCTCTGTCATAGCCATCGGTTTTTCACACAGGATATGTTTTCCCGCCTCTGCAATAGCCTTCACTGTTTCCATATGGTATTTTGTGGGGGAAACCACAACATAGGCATCTATCCGGTCATCCATAAGGGCGTGTGCACAGCTTGAATAATAGTGTGCGATATCCAGTTTTTCCGCTGCCGCCCTTGCCGCCTCCTCCTGTGTATCCACCACGGCAGCCAAAAGGGCGTCCGGCACATGCTTTGCAAAATTAACGGCATGAATCATCCCTGCCCTTCCGGCGCCGATAACACAGACTGCCAGTTTATTATGTATCATTTCTATCTCCGCCTTTCCCATATCCGTAACGCATTTGCCTGTTATCATGTGTTGAATGCCCGGATGCGCAGACCCTTTGTTTTATTCAGAGCCAACCGTCTTGTTTCCCCCGGATTCAGCCAGAACATACTGTCCTCCACCCAGAAGTGTTCCGCCTCTTCAGGGCATTCCACCGTCACCCCCACAGCGGGTATTTCCCCGCTGTTGGTAATTGTCAGTATACCCTCTTGTGTTTCCCAGGCGAGAGCTGCCGCCGGCAGTTCAAGAAGGCTTCCCTGTTTTTTCTGGAAATTAAGCCAGTAAAAGGTTTCATCCCGCTTTTCCCCGTCCAGATAAACCCTTATGGTTATTAATACAAGACCTTCCTCGCTTCTGCGGCAAACCGCTTCCGCAGTATCCTCCTCCAGCGAAAATGTTCCGAGACAGGCAGACACCTCTGCTTGTGCAGGTCCGTCAAACATCTTTCTCTTAATGATTTGCAGTTTGTCATCATATGCAGTTATTTCGATCCGTGTGGTATGTCCGCAGGCTTTCAGCGCATCATCCAGAAGATATACCGGAGCTTCCCAGCCCTGGCATATTCTGGTACTGTCGAGAAGAAGGCAGGCATGAAGCGGTTCATAGCTGTCTGCGAGTACATAGTAGGATAATTTCTGTACACCATAATAATCCAGCGTCGCCCAGGAACAGGCAGGATATACATCCGTCAGCTTATAGTAGCAGACACCCGCAGCTTTTGGGAAACGGCACCGGTATGCCTCCAGCGTGTGGCGCACTCCTGTTGCCTGTGCCATCTGCGTCGCCCAGATAAAATGTTCCAGGGAATCCAGCCTGCAAAACAATACCGCACTGTTTTCCATATGGGCCATGTCATTGGGTTCAAGCTGGTTGAACCGCGGGGTATGATGGCCAAAGGAACCAAACCGTTCGGGAGGCCATACTGCTTTTTCCGAATCAGGAAGGTATTTCATAACACTCTCGTAATTGGGAGCGGATGCCATTCCGAATTCTCCCAAAAATACCGATTCCAGTCTGAGACTTAAGTCAATATCCCCCATATCCCAATAGGTGGAATAATCATGAAGGGAACCTCCCCAGGGCTCTGTCCTGTGGAAGGGCCGGCTTCCGTCCAGCTCATACGCCAGCTTTGCCATCCTGTCCATGGCCTCCCCGTCTGCCTCTTTGGATTCGTTTCCTCCGCACCACATAACGAGAGAAGGGTGATTGCGCAGTCTCGGCATATGGTATCTGACTGTTTCTTCCAGCTCCGTCAGCGGCTGCTCTTTCTGGCTGTCCCAGCAGGTCGGCCATTCCTGAATCACCAGGATCCCCAGCTTGTCACAGTACCGGTAAAAGATATCATTTTCCGGCATTCCGCCACCCCATGCCCTCAGCAGCTGGATATTTCCTTTTGCCGCAAGTGTGAGGAAACGTTCATATCGTTCTTCCGGAAACCGCAGGAGCGCATCCGTGGTACACCAGTTTGAGCCCTTAACAAATATAGGTTTTTCATTGATTACAAACATCCATTTATACTGGTTCGCATCCGTCTGTCCCACTGCCGCCATCATTTGTATCGTACGGATGCCGAAGGTGGTTTCAAAGGTATGCTCTGTTCCGTCTATAGCTGTTATCCACAGGCAAAGCCGGTAAAGATTCTGTTCTCCATGATGCAGCGGCCACCACAATCTGGGTTCCGGCACCCGTACGGCCAGATTAAGGACGCCGTCCGGGCCGCATACGCCAGGCTCACATGAAAAAGACCATGTTTTTCCTTCGAAATTATCGGGAGACAGATTTCCTCTTACTTTCTCTTTCCCGGAAGCGCCATGCAGCCTGACACAGATATGAATTTTCCCTTCCGCCGCATTTTGGGTCATAACAAACGGTTTTTCCGCCCAAAAACTGCTCTTTTTATACCGCAGCCCTACAGAACGCCAGATTCCCCGGGAGGGAATACAGGCATAATGCCACCCATATACACAGTTGATAACGGTACCTTTTTTCCAGCCATCGTCATTATCCATATAGGCAGACATGGGATTCTGCTTTTCAGGGGCATTGGCAATACGGACTACCAGCTCATTATCCTCTTTCAGATACTTTCCCACATCGAAAGAAAATTCCGAAAACATCCCCCTGTGTTCTCCCAGATATATCCCATTCAGCCAGAAATCAGCCTGATAGCAGACCCCCTGAAAAAATAATTCATCCGGCTTCCGTCCTACTTCCATACGGAATCCTTTTCGGAACCACCAGGTCATATAGCTGTTTTTCCTGGCAATGGCGTCATTGCATGCCTTAAGGGGATCCGGTATTTTCCCGGCTTCAAAAAGTGCCGTATGTACGCTGCATGGTACGTTTGCATCCATACTATCCGCCCAGTGCCCACCCCCGGCAATTCTTTCTTCTTCTGTTCCGCCTTCTGCCATCTCCCAGGTACCATCCAGGGAATACTCTTTTTTTTCAGGAATGGTTTCTTCCCTGCCGCACAGCAGCGTTACCGGGTATTCCTCCTCCTGAAACAGGGATTTCCCGGGATTCCATCCTTCTTTTTCCCTTTCATCAAGCATGGGGACGCCGGAAACAAGCTTTTCAAAAGTATCTGCTTTCACAATCTTCCTCCTTTATCGCAGGATTTGTACAGGAATATCCAGAATCTGTGCCGTCATTTCCAGTTCTTTTACCCAGTCGCCGTATACGCCATGGATGTGGTTGCAGGGAAAATTACTGATAAAAGTATCCGCATCCACCTTAAGCCTGGTAAAAGCAACCGGCCATGCCGGTGTTGTCATACTTCCCATCGCAACCGCTTTTTCCCGTGGGAATTCCACAAATTCTGCGGGAACAATGGTCAAATAATATTGCCCGTTCTTTCTTGCCAGCCTGGCCAGAGTAACTTCTCCGCCCTTTGCAAAATGATGCACACTGGCGCCCCCCGCCGGATAATAATGGGTCTCCGGGAAAAATGTGACATTTTTCAGGTTTTCCTTCGGTTCAAACGGATTCTTTCCTGCAAAATAGGTTGCATGGGTCCCTGAATTAGAGAAAAACCACACATTGTTTTCTTTATCATAATGCCTTACATCTGCAAACAATACCGGTGAACCTGTGAGCAGTTTAAAAATCTGCATGGTCAAAGCCCCGTCCATATCCGATTCCGTCGCTGCAACAATTGGCTCATGAGGGCCGTCCCAGTCATACGGATCGTTAAGAAATGCTTCCGCCACATCCATAGTGACATATCGATCCGTCAGATCTCCATGCGCTTTTATACCGATGAAATCCAGTTTCCTTTCCGCAATGATTTTCCGGAGGCCGTAATAGGAACGGATTTGCAGCTTCAGCTTTTCCGGCGTAAGCCCCTGGCCGTCATATTGTATGGATCCCACATTCTCCGTAAGCCAGGCGAAAGCTTTTTCCACCTCTTCTTCTTCCATAAGCTCCCCGGCCCGTATGATATCATCCTGTTCTATATTTTCCACATCAATACCGAACTGCTTCTGCCACTGTTCCACATTGGCAACCGCTGTATACATTCCGAGCGGCCTTCCCCCGAAATTCCCGAAGGTTGCCCCTTTTAACCGTCCCGCGACAGATGCCGCTTTCAGGAAAGCCATCATTTTACCGAATACTTCCTCATCCTGTACACTTCCCCACAGCCTGCTGTAACGGACACCCAGCTGATCCATGGTACCTGCTGCCGCCATCATTCCCACCATGCCGCACTCCGAAGGATGAAGATTGCAGAACAGCAGATAAGGGCCGGGAGCGAAATTACGGGCAACCGCAGTAAACTGCGGATAACACCAGATTACATAATTAAAAATGGTGGCTTCCACACCTTCCCGCTGCAGGCGTTTTGCTTCCTTTATTGCTTCTTCATTCGTATGGATGGGTGTTGTTCCCTGAACCACCTCCACCTCTCCGGTCTCTTCAAGCCTTCTGGCAATTTCATCCTGATACCGCATATTCAGATCTTTATACTCATCATGAAGGTATATTCTGCCGTCCGACATTGTCAGAATTCCTACTTTAATTTTTCTGCCCATAGGTTTCCTCCCAGCATTCCATTATTTTTTCAGTTTCCTATCTGCTTTCTGACAAATTCCAGTGCGCCGCCGGCATCTTGATCAATCTGTTCCGCCGTGGCTCCTCCGCTTAAATCTCTGTATATTTTAATATCACTGCCAACCTGTCCTCCCGGCGTCACAAAAGGTTCCATCACGATTCTTCCCTTATAATCCGCACTTTTCAGCGCCGTGAATATTTCATTCCATGGCATATGCCCTTTTCCCGGCACCTTCCTGTTACATTCCCCTATATGGAAATGGCCCAGATTATCTCCAGCCAAACGGATGGCATCTGCCGGGGAGTCCTCTTCTATATTCATATGGAAGGTATCCAAAAGCAGTTTTACCTGTCTGCTGTCCACCTCCCGTATGAAGTCCACACCTTCCCTGGCGGTGTTCAGAATGCATTGTTCGAACCGGTTCACTACTTCCAGACAACATGTGATCTGATATTCCTCTGCCGCTTTGGCCGCTTCACGCATGGAAAGGATGCTCCTCTTTGTTGCTGCAAGCTTATACTCTACAGAAGCACCAGCAAACGGCCAGCAGGAATATATAATACCTCCCAACATATTCCCTCCCATGGAATGAATCATACAAAACAGCTGCTTCAGATAAGCAATTCCTGCTTTTCTTGTTTCCGCGCTTTCACCCGCCACATCGTAAGCCGGAGGCAGACCGATACAAAAGGTCAGTTCAATCCCCTCCTCCTGTGCGGTATTTCGTATTCGTTCCTGTTCCTCCCTGCTCATGGCAAGCATGCTGCCGGCCTCCACTTCCAGACAGTCAAATCCCAGCTTTTTTACCTTCCTGATATAATTACAGTAATCGGCTTTCCATTCCCTTTCCCAATATGCAAAATAGATACCAATTTTGTTCATATGCCTTTTCCCTTTCTGAGATGAGCCGTCCTTATTCCTGTTCAGGACCGTCAAATAAATATTTGCCGGTATACTCCGGATGTTCCTCCGGCAGATAAGAGGTCACAACATAAGGTTCTTTTCCGGATTCCTCAAAAAGCCGGTTATATTCATCCGTAATCTCCTGGCCTCCCGCTCCGAGCCATTCCTGTACAAAAGCATCAAAGCTGTCCAGGCTTTCCTCCCCGGTTATTACTTTGGTGAAATAGGGGTCTACAATCGTTTTAGTCAGGTCGTCCCTCTTGTTAATAACTTCTCCGCTTACGGGCAGCTGGAGATCATATATTTCCTTCCCTATCGTATGGCGTTCACTGGGATAATAATATTCCGCCCAGTCTGCGCCAACGCCGTATGCCTGATACCAGTCTTCCGGCAGGAATATATTACGGTAATATACGCCCCAGGCGATATCCGATGCTTTTTCCGTGGCCTTGGGAACCCCATCCACCAGTTCATAATGTTCTCCCTCAATCCCGTAATTATTAAGCATTAAGGTGTCAGGCTCCATAAGGAAATTCAGAAAATCCATAATCTCTGCTGTATAAGGGCACCCTTTTGCCACCATAATAACCTGGTTAGCCACATTAGTATGGGTGTCACCATATGCGGTATTTCCATAAGAATCCGCAGGGTAGTCCAGATATTTGGAATCATATCCCAATTCCTCAGAGGACTGGAACAGCTGCGGCATCTGCCATGCAATATCATTGGCAACCATCCCTGCTTTTCCGCCCAGATATAATTCGTTTGCGGCGGTAATATCCAGTGATGCAAAATCTTTGGGTATAATTCCGTCCACATAGAGCTGATGCATGTAAGCAAGATAGTCTTTGGCCTGGTCACTTATCATTTTAAACTGCAGCTTCCCGTCTTCTCCAAGCATGAAGTTGGATGCATGAGTGGATGAAATTCCGAACATGGACAGGAACATATCAAAGGGTTTCTTTGTAGGCGAATCATACACAGCCATTGCTGTCATCCCCTGATCCTTAAACATATACAGCAAATCATTGAACTCTTCAAAGGTTTTGGGCTGCTGTGCAAATCCGTTAGCTGTCATAATATCTTTTCTTGCCACAGTCAGGGAACCCTGTGCGAAAATACCATCCGTAGGAACTACAATCCCATACTGGCTTCCTTCATATTCCCCCAGCGCCTGAATATCCTTGTATTGGTTATAAAGGGTATTGTCGGCCAGATAAGAATCCAGCGGCTCCAGCAGTCCCTGCGCCGCCATTTGGGAGGCCTTATAAGTTGTCTGTGTAAATACAACCCCTTCCACCTGCCCGCCGTTAAACATAAGATTCAGTTTTTCCTTTCCCTCATCACCAGTAGGGAGAATGACAATGTCAAAATCATATCCTGTTTTTTCTCTCCAGTAATCGACTATAAAATTATTGTTTTCGTCGATCCCCTCCGGGAACTCCTGGAAGTTACCGGGTACTATCACCTGGATAGTCACATCGCTTTTCCCTTTCTCCTCTTCCATGGAAACTGACGATGACGCCGCTTCCTGTCCGCCGCCGGTTTCCTCCGGGGCTGTTCCTGTGCTCCGGGAACATCCTGACAGAATTCCCGCAAGCATTCCTGCTGCCAACAATACAGACAGTACTTTCTTTCTCATTTTCTTTTCCTCCTTTGTAAGAAAATTATTTAGTTAACCCGTACTACTTCAGGCTGTTACCCCTTTATCCCGCCGATCATGACACCCTTTACAAAATACTTCTGCACAAAAGGATACACTACCAGAATAGGCATAATTGCAATGATCACTGTTGCGGACTTTACAGCGGTTGTAGGGCTTCTTCCTGCAACAGCCCCGTTGGCAATCGCATTCGTTCCCTGTTCAATGACATTTTTCACAAACAGCTGGACCGTCTGTAAATCTTTGGAGTTGGTATAAATCAATGCATCAAACCAGGTATTCCACCGGAAAACGGCATAAAACAGCAATATTACCACAAGGCTTGGCTTGTTCAGGGGAATCATGATCTTATACAGGATTTTAAACTGGGAAGCCCCGTCCACCTTCGCCGCATCCTCGTATTCCTTAGGAATCCCCCGGAATGAAGTAATCAGTATAATCGTATTGTAAGCGCTGATAGCCTGGGGAATAATCAATGCCGCAAAGGTATCCAGCACGCCCAGCTGTTTTACAACAAGATAAGTAGGAACGATGCCGCCGTTAAACAGCATGGTAAATACAATAAGCAGGGTCAGCGGCCTTCTGGCTGCCAAATCAGAGCGGGATAACGGATATGCCGTTATTGTGGTAAGTACCATAGACACTATCGTAAATACCACGGTAGATGCCACCGAGATCCACAGTGACCGCAGGAACGCCGCAGAGCCGAACACAAACTCCACATGCTTGAGCGTAAACCCCTTGGGAAACAATACAACATTACCAGATTGTACATATACATCGGAACTGAAAGCCTGGGATATCACCCGCATAAACGGCAGAAGACACAACAGAGTAAGAAGGATAACGATAAGATACGCCACCGCAGTCACAATACGTTCTTCCCTGCTCTTTTTTACTGCGGTACCCTTTTTAAGTTTTACCATAATGATTCCCCTCCCAATTTTGCAGACAGCTTATTCACAGTAAATACAAGGATAAATCCAATAACCGACTGAAACAGCCCCACTGCCGATGCATAACTGAACTGGAATTCCGTCAGACCTTTTGTATATACATATGTAGGTATGATTTCTCCCGCTTCATAAACAGCTGAGTTAATTGTTGACATTACCTGTTCAAAGGAACCGGATACAATTGTCCCGCAGCTTAAGATAAACATAACTATCATTGTGGAACGGATTCCCGGAAGAGTCACATGCCATATCTGTCTCAGCTTTGATGCCCCGTCTACCGTTGCCGCCTCGTAAAGTTCCACCGAAATACCGGACAGGGCTGCTATGTAAATAATGGATCCCCAGCCTATTTCTTTCCAAATTTCACTGATTACCAGAAATGCCTTATACATTTTGGGTGATGTAAGCAGCGCCACAGTGGGCAATCCCAGCATTTCCAGGAATTTATTGACAAGGCCGCTGTTCACGGAAAACAATCCAATCATAATTCCATATACCACAACCCATGACAGAAAATGGGGCAGGTAAATCAGCGATTGGGAAAGCTTCTTAAAAAGGGTCGGCTTCATCTCATTCAGACAAAGAGCCAGGAAAACCGGTCCCGGAAAGCAGAAAAATAATTTCATCAGATTAATTGCAAGTGTATTTTTCAATACGGTAAAAAACAATTTCTCATGAAAAAGGCGGCTGAAATTTTCAAACCCAACCCAGGGGCTACCCAGTATTCCTTTACCCACGTTATATTCCTTAAAAGCAATTGTCAGATATCCCATAGGCAGATAACTCATAATCAGAAAAAACAAAATACCGGGTGCAACCATAAGATACAGCTGCCAGTTTTTTGACATCTCCGCTTTCACACTTCTGCGTCCATGTTTCATTCCTCTTTTCCTGCAGGCATGCAGCCTTCCTTTCTTTTTTGTTTTCGTTTGTTATTTTTATTTTTCGTTTTATATCAATATATATTATATTATGCATTTTGTCAATGTTTTCTATCATATTATTTCATTTTACTTATCTATTCTTCTCTTTTTGCACAAAATATATTTTCGTTTTCTAATTTCTTTACGCATTTTATTCTCTGTCAGGGTCTGTGTATCGTTCCGTCAGGCAGTCTTGTCTGTGTCCACGCTGTAATTTCGTCATTACATGGATACTGTTCCACCGCATGTTCATCAAAATCAATTCCCAATCCCGGCCTGTCATTTGCATAGACATACCCGTTCCTCAATTCGGGCGAGCCGGGAAATACGGTTTTCAGCACATCATTCATACCGGCCCATTCCTGTATCCCCATATTCAGGCTGGCCAAATCCAGATGGATATTAGCCGCATGGCCTACCGGCGATACATCTCCCGGCCCATGCCATGCCGTCCTCACCTCAAACTGTTCCGCAAAGACCGCCAGTTTCTTTGCCGGTGTAATTCCGCCTATCTGGCTGATGTGGCACCTCACAAAGTCAATCTGCCTCCCCGCGATCAATTCTCTCCATTCTGACGGGTTGTTAAATAATTCCCCCACGGCCATGGGGACTGCACTCTGCCTTCGGATCTCCTTATACCACTGCCCCTGTTCGGGGCTGAGGGCATCCTCCAGAAAATAGAGGGAATACTTTTCCAGTTCCCGGGAGAAACGCAAAGCTTCGACAGGAGTCAGCCGTTCATGTACATCATGAAGCAGCTCGATGCTGTCCCCAAATTCTTCCCGCACCGCTTCAAACATTTTCA
Source organism: Eisenbergiella sp. OF01-20 (assembly GCF_003478085.1). NCBI lineage: Bacteria > Bacillati > Bacillota > Clostridia > Lachnospirales > Lachnospiraceae > Eisenbergiella > Eisenbergiella sp. OF01-20. The sequence continues at coordinate 99,345 of NZ_QUES01000014.1, forward strand.
ACGTTTCCCTGCAGTAACTATCCGGGTCAAAATAAATTCCGTCCAAAGCCCCCTCCGGTCTGTAAGCAAGAACCTGACGGCCGCCGTAACCTCCAAGCTGAACCCGGATATAACGGATCCCTTCCTTTTTCAGCCTTCTCACATTTTCCAGAACCTCCCCGATGGTCTCCCCCTCTGCATGGCAATACACCGGAACCGCCTCCCTGAACTTCCCGCCAAGCAGCTGATACACCGGCATATCCGCCATCTTCCCCTTAATATCCCATAATGCCATATCCACGCCGGATATGGCGTTATTTCCAATTCCTCCGTTTCTCCAATATGCATTCTGGTTCATCAGCTGCCATAATTCCCCGATCCGTGAAGCATCCCTGCCTATCAGCAATGGCCTGAGGTATTCCTCCACTACACAGGCCACCGCTTTATAACGGTACGAAAAAGTGGCGCAGCCCAGGCCATAAAGCCCGGGCACATCGGTTTCCACCTTTACCACCACCAGATTCAGGCCCGCAGAAGGAGCCAGACAGAATGCTTTTACATCGCATATTATTACTTTTTTCATTTTTTCTCCTTTGTTTTCTTTTATTTATTTTTGATTTATTTTATATATTATCATTTATTTTTATTTATTGTCATTCTAGCATTGTGTTATTGTAAAGTCAATATCACATTTCTGGGTGCAGATAAAAAAAGAACCGGTCAGCTTTCCATACTGATCAGTCCTTTTATCCCACTTTTTATTTCTCCGGCCTGTTTTCACCGTATTCTTACCTTGGCAGGCTGTCTGCTATATTTGAAAACTCCATCACATGTCTTGACAGACCCCTGAATGTTACAGCTTCGATATATATCTGTGCAGACCTTTCTGATATTTGTAAATCATCCTCTGCAGTCTCCGAAAACAATTCTTCAAAAAATACTTCTTTTTCTCTATCCATTGACCATCCACCGTCCATCTTTCTTAGAACCTGCTCTCTCAATCATTCCCTGTTCTCTTAACCTACGTATTCGTTTCGTAATTGTAGTGGTTCCAACCCCAATCCTTTTACTGATTTCACTCACTTTAACGCCGCTATTCTCCCTCATTATTCTAAGTATTTTTTCATCGTATATCCCCTTCTGCTATTTTATTCAACGCATAAAACACACTTTATTCAACGCGAAAAGTGTTGAATAAAGTGTGTTTTGCAAAACAAAGTCTAAATCGGTAAACTATCACTTACACACAACGCCCCATACCCCGTCCTGTCATTGGGATAAGTCCTCTCCCCCCGCACATTCCTGGCTCCTCTGCGCAAAAAAGCCTTCAGCTTTTCCCCATACATATACGCATCGTTCCCTCTCACAATCCCCCATTCCATCATCAGCGCCGCCGCCCCCGTCACCAGCGGTGTGGCAAAAGAAGTGCCCGTATAGGACTCGTAGCCTCCCCTGGCCCTGGCTGCCATGATATTCACGCCCGGCGCCGCAATATCCGGTTTGGTATTGGGAAACCCCGGCATTTCCTCCAGACTCAGTACCCCTCTTCCGGAAAAGTCCGCGTAGGCATCATAAACCCCCTGAATCGCTCCCACGGTAATCAGTTTTCCCGCCGTGGATGGAATGGTAAGCGTCAGCTCCGGTGTAGGGGCAAAAAAACGGGTATCCTCGGACCGCACCGCCTGCCCCGGCAGATACAGCTGGTATTCACCGGTAAGGATATTGACCGGATCCAGCAGAAAAACCCATACCCCGGCATTGATATAAGTTTCCACGGGCAGGAAATCAAAATAAATCTCCTGGTTCACGGAATAGGGAGATGGCTCTCCCACAAAAATCAGGATCTGGGTCTGTTCGATGGTGAGCTGGGTTTTTCCGGGCTGATCCATAGGGACTACCGCCTGTCGGCCGGAGGGCGCCTGAAGTATAATCCGAAAGCTGTCGGCAAAATTCTTCCACAGCTGGACGTTGATGGTCCTCTCATAATTGCCCACCGCCAGTTCCACGCTCTGCCTTCCCGCTGTCTGTCCCGTCCCGCCTCCGCCCGTCGTACGCCCTCCGGGAAGGCGGCCGGAGGCATGCCCCGCCGCGGCGCCTTCATTACCGCTTCCGGCGCAGATTACATTTTTCCATACCTCGGAAGCATTATCCAGAAAACGCTCCAGAAGGGAAGAGCCGTCATGGGCCCCATAGCTGTTTCCGAAGCTCAGGTTCACAGCCAGGGGCATTCCCAGCGCCTGTGCTTTCCCCAGCGCATACGAAAGCCCGCGCATCAGCTGTGTCGTCCGGGGATACGAACCGCTTCCCGCCTGCCCCAGCTTCACAATCAAAAGCGCGGCCCCGGGGGCCGCCCCCGTGTAGCGGGCATTGGTATTGCTGCCTGCCGCAATGGCAGCCACGGCCGTTCCGTGTCCGGACACATCGATACTGGGGACCAGCCGGAAGCCTTCCTCTTCCCCTGCCTCCAATGCCTGGTTAATTTGTTCCTGTGTAAATTCCACCCCCAGGGAATATCCTTCCGGAGGATAAAAACCCCGTTCCGGATCCGGGATAAGGGACTGGTCCCATAAATAAAGGATTCTGCTTCCCGTACTGTTTCTGAAATCCGGCAGGGTATAGTCAATCCCGGAATCCAGCACCGCCACAATACATCCCCTGCCTGTCAGGTTTCCGTTTCCGGATGCCGGCCCATCCGCGTAAAAGGATCCCACAGGGGGAAAGCAGGACTGCTGCTTGGCGTCATAAACGCTGTAAAGCAAATCCTTCGGTTTTTCCACATATTCTATTTCATCCAATGCCGTCAGCGCGGGGATCAGGTTTTCCGGAATCGTGACAATCGCATATCCTGCAAGCAGAATCTCCACTTTGATCCCTTCGCTTTCCAGACGGCTTATGTCCCCATGGAATTTTACAATCAGCTCCCAGGTTTTATCCTCCCTGTCAAAGCCCACATTCAACGTCCGGGATTTCTCCCGTTCCTCCATAGAGGAATCAAGGCTCAGATTTAAAATATTCTCCAGCTTCTGTGAATTCATGACAGCTCTCCCCTGACACCGGAGCAGGCCGCCGGCACAGGCAGATACTGCAATATCTGCCTGCCCGCAGACTCCGCCTGCAATGATCTTACTCCTAGGGTATGAGCCGTTTGCCGTATGTTTCCTGTTTTTTACAGGCGGACAGCCGGACCGGCTTCCCGGCACAGGAGTTATTCCGGCATGCTTTCTATGATGCTCCCTCCATGTTCCTTCAGCCACTTTCTCCGTTCCCTGTAATCGGGCAGGATCTTTTCCACCTCCGCCCAGAAACGTGCCGAATGATTCATTTCCTTCCGATGGCATAATTCATGCACCACCACATAGTCCCGGACGGTTTCCGGCGTCAGCATAAGAAGGCAGTTGAAATTCAGGTTCCCTTTTGCCGAACAGCTTCCCCATCTGCTTTTCTGGTTCCGGATCGTAATCCGGCCATAGGTTACGCCTATCTTTTCTGCATACAGGGCAGCCCTGGCGGGAAGCTCCTCCAGCGCCTGATCCGCCAGCTTCCGGATATCATCCACGGACAGCTTTGCCTGTTCCCCACGTTCTTTTTGTCTTTCCGTTACTTTGCGGAGGCTCTCTTCGATCCAGGAGGATTTCTCGTTGATAAAACGCCTGATTGTTGCTTCAGGCATCCGGCAGGGCGCGCGGACAATCACCTTTGCATCCGGCGTTACCTCCAGCGTCATTGTTTTCCGGTTACTTCTCCGTATTTCTATATTCATGCTGCGTTCCTCTTATCTGCCTGGTAAATGGTTCTGTTTTCTGTAGTGTAACGGATTTTTCCCCCGTATTCAATACCATCTGAATAACATCCCTCTGCAGGAAGGCCGTTTGAACGGTTACCCGCAGCACTTTTTTCAGGGCAAATGAGAAGAATCTCCTTAGGAATCCCGGTTCCCGGGACAGAAAACCCCCGATTTCCGATTATACACCCAAATTTTGCTCCTGCGAAGTTTGAGTTATACATAGAAACAGCACCGCTCTGAAAGCGGTGCTGGATGACTGGAGGAAACCATATATTTATAAGTCCGTAACGATTCCATACCTTCACAGTCACTGCAAAAATCCATCCCCAATCGCCTCCGGCATGGGATTTTTGTACTCTTGCACTTTCTTACGGTATGCCTACAGCTTGGAATATCCATACCCATTTACCATGGCGTCCAGCTTTTGCTTCGCCTTGCACATGGGACAGTTGTGAACCTCATATGCCTGGTACCCGGGGATGTCGCTGGTATCGAACATCGCGTCCACCCGCATGCCGTTAATAGACTTCACCGCGCTGAACACGGAACAGATCCCCTGTACCCTGCCGCCATAATATTCGATACATTCCAGGCTTCTGCGCATGGTCATGCCGGTCGTGGTAGTAGCCAGCAGCAGTAAAACATTCTTCCCCTGGATGGCCCCCACCAAATTATCGCGGAAAATCATCTGGTTATTCATATTAAATTCCGGAGTTACCACATAAACCGTATTATGCATATTCATGGAAGGAAAATTCCCCACTTCCAGCTCTTCCGCCATATATGCGCCGATAACCTCACAGCCGTCCAGACATACGATGGTATCCACCACAGTCTCTATCGGCAGCCTCTGCACAAATGCCTTTCCCACCGCAGCCGCCTCACTGCGCCGGGTTTTCAGCCCCGTCATGTCCACATAATAATTGATATGGGAATGACTCGTTGCAAAATGTCCGGGTATCGCCCTCAGAATAATATTGCTTCCGGCTTTAGAATAAAACTTCATCACCTTATTTTCCATGCCTTCTCCTTCCCTGGAAGATATCATCTCTTCCATGCGCCAAATGCATTTCCCGTTTTGTACCTGAAGCCGCTTTTCCCAGAAACCGATTTTTCCGAAACCTTGACTTCAAATCATGTATTTATTATAAATGCTTTGGGAGTATTTTACAAGTTATTCCTCCTCATCCATAATTTTACAGTCATTATACACAAATTTCCACCTGTGTTTTTATCACATTCCTCCATTCCTTTGCCAGGATAACCACTGCGCCCGGATGCGGGAGAATTCCGCGATGGCTGCTGCTTCCGCCGTCCTTTAATCTTTCATACGCACCGGATCCCCTTCTGCGATTTCCCGGTCCGCCGCAGAGATAATCCGGCTGTTTTGATCTATCACCCCTTCTGCCAGGGCCGCGTATCTGTCATTTTTATCCAGCACATCCACCATCATTTTTTCCGCCGTCAGCTCCTTCCCCAGGAAACCGCTCCTTTCCCCCAGCACATACACATAATTCCTTTGGTTTTCATCTATATGGAGCGCATCCACAGGTATACACAGATTATACATCTCCGACTGCTGTGTAAGCCGGAATGTCCCGCTCTGTCCAATGGTACCTGTCCCCTCCGGCAGCGTCACCAGTGCTGAAAAACTGCCGGGGCTTGTTTCTATTTCCGTCAGATAATCAACCGTTGCCTTAATGGTACTGCTGCTGCCGGCAAGCGTTATCTGTGCTTGTGCTCCCAGATTTACATATTTCTTGTCTTCCTTCTGCAGAATCACTTCAAACTGCAGGGGCTTTCCCGTATCCGCCAGAACCACCGAAGCGCCGGACGAAGTTTCCTCCCCTGCTGCCACCCCCACACGGGTAATCACACCGGAAGCTTCTGCCGGCACCAGCCCTTTCTGTGCCAAAAGCTCCTGCAGTCTTTCCAGCTCCTCTCCTGCCGTTTCCAAATCCAGCCGGTAAAGTCCCAGCGTGGAATCTGCCTGCTCCGGCCGCATACTATCCTCCAGGTTCCTCTGTGCGTCCTTCACCGCCTTTTCCTTTGCATCCTCCGCATCTTCCAAAGCCCGTTCCGCCGCCTGCACCTTATCCTCCAGACTCTTCCGGGTGCTCATCCAGTTCTCCCACGCCGCATCCTCAGCCGTATAGTCCGGTTCCTTCACCGCATTCCCCTGAATCTCTCCCAACTGCGCAGCGGCATCCTCCTGATCCCATCCGGCCTGGGACAGCTCCTTTTTTACCCGGGCAAGCGCTTCTTCCTTCTGTACCAGCTGCGCTTTCAGAGCCTCCAGCTCTCCGTCACTTCCGGAATTTCCCGCATCGCCCGGGCTGTTACCGCTCACCGTCCCGTTTTCTCCCTCCTTACCGTTTTCTCCGTCCGCACTTTCTTTTCCGCTACCTTCTCCTTTCTTTTCCGCCTCCGCAATTTTTTCCTTCAGCGCCGCAATCTCACTCTCCAGACTTTCCTTCTGCCGCTGCAGATCCTTAACCTTCTCCGACATGCTTTTTTCCTTTTGCCCGCCTTCCGCAAGCCTGTCCTTCCATGCCTGATAGGCTTCTTCCTGGCGCTTACGCTCTTCCTCCGATGTATTTTCCATATTCTTATTTACATGCTCCTGCAGCTGTGCCCCGGCCGCCGCCACATCCTGGACAGCCCGCTGCAGGGCCTTATCTGCCTGCTCCTGTGCCCAAACCGCATCTTCCCCGGCCCGGTTCATTTCCGTATTCTTTTCTTCTCCCGCCAAAGCCAGATTTCCCTGAACCGTAGCGATTTGCAGCTCCAGCTTTTCTATCTCCCTTTGCTTTTCCCGGATCTTCTCCTCCAGGAAATCCAGATCCAATGCGAACAGCTGGCTTCCCGCCTCCACACGATCCCCCGGAATCACAAACACCTCCTGCACCCGCAGCCCTTCCGCCACATTTACCGCCAACTCCCTGCTCTGTTTCACATTCCCCGTTACCTCCACCGCATGCTCCACAGACAACCGTTCCGGTTCCTCCGCCGTCACCCTGGCCAGCCCCTGTGCATATATCCCCCTGGACACCAAAGTCAATACCAGCATCCCTCCCAAAAATACCCCGAATCCCTTCAGGACCTTCTTCCGCTTATCCACTTCCATCAACATAATCCCATTCTCCTCGTATTCCGGCCTTATACGTAACCATTGCCCTTTCGTAACTGTCTGCCTTCTATTCCTTCAATCCCGATGCCACAATCCCTTTTTCCAGATAATCCCTGCCCAGCAAAAACACAAATACCGAAGGCACCAGCGTCACCACCGAAGCCGCAAAAGCAAAGCCGGCCTGATCCTGTCCGATCTCCGGCAGATACAGAGAAAGCGGCCATAATGCCTTATCCTTCAGAAACGCCAGCGGCTGTTCAATCAGGTTCCAGTATTCCAGGAAGCCCAGCACCATAGCGGAAAGAATCCCGCCGGAGGACAGGGGGAGCCCGATCCGCAGGAAAAGGTACCACTCTCCTGCGCCGTCAATCCGTCCCGCCTCCAGAAGCCCCCTGGGTATTCCGCAAAAACCGCGGTAAATCAGGAAAACCGGAAAGGTGGAAAAGACCGCAGGCAGAATCACCGCCCAATGGGTATTCATAACCCCTGCCCGGTTGAGCACCAGGTATTGGGAAAGCATGGTCACCTGGAAAGGCATCAGCATCAGCACAATATAAAGGGTAAACAGGAACTTCCTCCCCCGGAACCGGTATACGGCAAACGCCCAGGCCGCAGGCACTCCTATGAGAAGCTGCCCTCCCAATATGATTCCCACCATTTTCATGGAATTCCAGAACACCGTAAAAAACTGGGGGGTATACAAAAGCAGCTTCCAGTAATGCTCCCCTGTAGGATAACGGGGAAACAGCCTCCAGCTGATATATCCCTCCCCTTCCCCTACTATCGGTGCCAGGTATACGGCCAGCTCCTGCCTGCTCATAACCGACCCGGACAGCAGCAGGAAAATCGGGGCGCACATCAGGAAAACAGGGCCGAGAAGGATCAAAATACATATCAGTCGTCCTGCCGCCTTTCTTACTTTTCTTATCCGTTTCATGACTCCCCGTCTCCTTCTTCCCACAGCTTTTCCAGCAGCAGTATGACTGCCAGAAGCACAACACCGATGCTGACCGCCGCAGCCGCCATTTTATCCAGCTCCAGATAAACGAACCAGTTATTGAACATATGCTGCAGCAGATACATGCTTTCATGGGGATAGGAGCCGGAAACCAGGTAACTTTCCCGGAACACCTTGAAGGAATTCAGAAAGATAAGCACCGTGATAGTATACATACTGCCTTTCAGCTGCGGGAGTATGATCGAGAAAAAAATACGCACACGGCCGGCCCCGTCCACCTTCGCCGCCTGGATATAATCCTCGGGTATCGCCAGAAGGCCTGCCAGCCACAGAACCACGGTGTACCCCAGATTCTTCCACACATAGCTGAAAACAAGGACCCAGAAAGCCAGTTCGGTCCCCATATAATCGGTATTGGAGGACAGCATCCGGTTCAGTAAACCATTCCCGGAAAAAGTCATTTTCCAGATAAGCACCACCGTTGCCGCCGGCATTGCCATGGGCAGAAGGAAAAAGGATTTTATAAGCTGCACCTGTTTTAAATTAGTAAGCAAAAGAGCGGCGCACAGCCCCAGAAACAAAAGAAGCGGCAGACATACCAACGTAAAACGCAGGGTATTTCCCACCGCCAGGCGAAACGCCCCGTTTTCATATACTGTTTCATAATTCTTCAGCCCTACAAATTCCCCTGTGACCGCCGTGGTAAAGGATCGTTTAAAAACATCCAGAAAGGGCAGAAGCACAAAAAACATCACCCCCAGAAAACTGGGGAGCAGAAAGGCCAGAAAGGCCCTCCTGCTTTTATTCCATTTCTTTTTTTTCACGCCGAAGCTCCTTATTCCGACAGGTAAATTGCAGATTTCTGTTGAATTTCCTTCACTGCCTGTTCCGCGCTCATGGTTCCGGCCAATACCTGTACCCCGAATTCCAGTACGGCTTCTTCCAGCACCACATTCCCTTCCAGATTCCTGTCAGCCTTTTCCGCCAGTTCCTTCACCCGGTCTACCACATCCTCCGTGGGATACCCATAGGAAAACTCAAATTCGTTTCCGCCGATCTTCCATCCGGTCCCCAGGGTTATTTCCCCGTCGTTCTCAAACTGCCTGTCAAATGCTTCTCTGTTTACGGGAAAACCATTTCCCATCTTTTGATACTCTTCCCCAAGCATCAGCTTCACAAAACTCATTGCCAGATCCTGCTGGGTACTGGATGCTGAAACCGCCAGCTTATCTATAGGAAGAAAGCCGGTGCCTTCCTCTGTGGGCCACAAATCAAATACATATCCTTGTTCCGCCGCCACCTTGCTTACGGCTCCCATATCCATCAGCATATTACCCGCTTTCCCTGCCATTATCTGTACCCTATCCCCGGAGGTAAGGGTTGCCAGGCTTCCCAGTGTCCAGGCCGTCTTGTTTTCTCCCCATACTTCCAGTTCCTCCTTGCTCACGCCTTCCATATCCGCCTTATAAATCCGAAGGGCCTGATTCAGGAAATCCGAAATCGCCTGTGTGTTCAGTTCCTTCCCGTCAAGCCATGCCCCGCTGTTGACCACCATCAGCTGCAGAAGCTCCTGACGGGCGCTGAAGGCTCCTGTTATGCTGCCTTCCGGATGCTCCAGACGCAGCTTTTCCACCAGCGCGGCCAAGCTGTCCATATCCGTTACCGCTTCCACATCTTCCTTCCGTCCGAAAAGCATAGGGAGGCTGAATCCGGAAGGAATGACAAAGGTACCTTTTTCCTCCTGGCAGGCGGATACGATATTCGCAAAGACTTCCTGCTGATCCACCAGTTCTTTCAGGATTGGGGACAGATCCGCCAGCATTCCCTTATCCGAATACACAGACGCATCCATTCCGTCCAGCAGGATAACATCCGGCCCCGTGCCGCTGAGCAGCTCCACGTTCAGATTCTTCAGCGCATCCGATACTGTCATGGAAGAATCCTTTTCCATAAATGCATAAGTATATTCGTATTTGACATATACATCCGGATTCTGTTTCTGATATAACGAGACCGCCTGTTTCACCGCAAAATTTTCTTCCAGGCTGTACACCTTCAACTGCTTTTCCGGCACCGTGGGTTCATTGGGATCATAGGTAAAACGTATCAGCTCGCCGCCGGTGTTCAGCAGCAGGAATTCCCCGCTTTCCAGCCTTACCACGGCACACATGCCATTCATGGGATCCCCGAAGCTGCTGAAGCTTCCTTCCACGAGCTGCTCCATGGCGTTTCCGTTTCTTACATGCCGGTATAAACCGGTGCTGTCAGCCAGATACAGCGTATTTTCTTCCCCGGGAAACAGGATTGCACCGAAGCTGCCGGAGGTATTATTCAGCCTGCCCTTCAGATTACCGGTAATATAATCATTCAGGACCGTATCCTTTTCCAGCATGGTATCCTGCTCCAGATCATAAACCGCAGCGCCGCTGTCGCCCAGGCACAGTAACTGTGTATCCGTAAATGTCATCATTTCAGGCTGTTCCGGCAGCGTAAACATCAGCTGTGCTTCTCCGGTCTCCCAGTTAATGGAGCAGACCTTCCCCGTAATGGTGGTGCCGAAGCATTCGTTTTCCGATTTGGCAAATACCTTGCTAACATAGTCTCCGTCCGCCAGAAGCCCCGACGCTTCCCTTCTGCTGCCGGACGCATCTATCCCGATAAGGGCGGAGGTCATTTTCTGATCCTCCGTATATATCATATTACAAAGGATAAGGCTTCCGTCCGGCGCTATGGAGCTGTTGTAGACATACCCCTCGCCGGGGGTAATATCCGCCGCTTTCCTATAGAGATCCCAGCTGCGGCCTTCATCCTCCGACAGAAACATCCCCGCCTTAACGTCAAAATAAGCCAACTTGTTGTCGGAAAGCATGGTCATGGTCCTTCCTTCCGCATCCGCCCCCTCGGGCAAAGCAAAGGTGGTTTCCATATACCGGCCCATGGCCGCCACACTGCTTTCCGTTTCCTGCGCCCGGCTTCCTTCCTCCGTGCGGTCTTCCGCCGGGGCCGTGGATACCCCAGAGGTTTCCTTCCCGCATCCCGTCATGCTTATAAGTATCGTGGAAACATAAAGTATACACAGCAATAATGCAGATAACCGTTTCCGGCTGCTTCTTTTTTTTCCGTCCATAATAACCTCCAATCTGTTGTTGGACATTATCGTATCATAAAAGTCTCTAAGCTTCCTCTAAAAATGCCGCGGAAATTAGAGAAACCTTAGAGACTTCTATGATATGCTGAAAATAATGGTTTTTTAGTCCCGGACTTACAATTTCAGGAAATTGGCACAACAGCTTGACAGCCTCCCTGTTTAAAATTAGAGTAAAAGAAACGGCGGCATCTGAAAAACCGGCAAATTCATTACTTATGAAAAAGGAAAACCATGAAACTTTTACTTGTAGAAGATGATAACGAACTGAACAAGACGCTTACCTACCAGCTGGAGAAAGAAGGCTTTGCGGTGGATTCCTGTCTGGACGGCGAAGAGGCCTGTTACTATTTGAATGAGGGGCTTTATGATCTGATCCTTCTGGATCGGATGCTGCCCAGGCTGGACGGAATCGGGGTTCTGACGGAAATGCGCCGGAAAGGGAACATGACGCCTGTCATCATGCTCACCGCCCTGGGGGCCCTTACGGATAAAATAACGGGGCTTGACTGCGGTGCCGACGATTATCTGGTGAAGCCCTTTGATTTTGAAGAACTGGCCGCCCGTATCCGCAGTATAGGCAGACGGCCGCGGCGGATGGAAGCCTCTGAGAAGCTTACCTTCGCCGATATCAGCTTTGAACCGGAGGAAGCAAGGCTTACCGGACCGGAGGATACCTGCTCCCTTTCCAGGCGGGAGGGCGCGCTTATGGAAACCTTTCTCCGGAATATCGGCCAGTCTCTTTCCCGCCAGATTCTGCTCTGCCGTGTCTGGGGGCCGGACAGCGACGTGGAGGAGGGGAATCTGGATAACTACATTTATTTTCTCCGCAGACGTCTGAAGGCGGTGGGAAGCCGTGTGCAGCTGAAAACCGTCCGCAGCATCGGGTATCGTATAGAGGAGGGCTGAGATGTTCCGTCAAGTACACCGCCGCCTCACCCTTTTATGTGCAGGAATCACCATTCTGGTTCTTGTACTCATGTCCTGCAGCTATCTGTATGTCTCCGAAAAGAACCTGAAGGAAACCAGCTTTACTTCCTTTCAAAATGATATGAATACCCTGCTTTCCAATCTGGAAAACCAGACGATCATCACCCATGAATGGCTTTCCAAAATGGAGGGAAACGGAAAGTATTTTCTGAGTATCAGGGACAATGATCAGGCGTTTCTGTGGGGAAACCAGGAACATGCTTCCGGTTACCGGGAAGCGCTGAAGGCCGGCTGGGATTATTATGATTCCCATTCCGGGGATTTTCCTTCCACCCTGCCTTTTACCATACAGCACCGGGAATTTTCTTTTTCCACCGATGCAGATAAAAATGAGGATTATTTTGGCTGCATCGCTTTTTCTTCGCGTGATACGGGCACTCTCACCATTTTAATTCTGGAGTCCACAGAAAACCTGCAGGAACGTATCCTGACCCAGCGGCATACCTTTCTGATCCTGGTGGTTTCGGCGGCTTTTGTCCTCGCCTTCTTTTCCTACCTGTTTACAGGCCTGTTTTTACAGCCTCTGAAAAAAAGCCGGCAGAGCCAGATTCAATTTGTGGCCGCCGCATCCCATGAACTCAGAACCCCTCTTTCCGTCATCCTCTCGGCAGGAAATGCCTGCCGGAAGGCCTCCCCACAGGAACAGGGCGTGTTTTTGGATATCATAAAGAAGGAAGGGGAAGCCATGTCGCGCCTGATTTCCGATTTGCTCACGCTGGCCGGCGCGGACAGCCATTCCTTTGCCATCCGTCCCGCTCCCTGTGAACCGGACACGCTTCTTCTGGATCTCTTTGAAGCCTCCCAGCTTCTGGCCCGGGAAAAAGGATATCATCTTTCCATACAGCTCCCGGAAGAAAAAACAACACCTCTTGTCTGCGACAGCGATCGCATCCGCCAGGTGTTGTCCATTTTACTTCATAATGCATTCAGCTTTTGTCCCTCCGGCAGCCGGATCACGTTATCCCTGCGTCAGCAGGACAAGACCACTTTTTTTACCGTGTCGGATAATGGGCCGGGAATTCCGGACACCATAAAAGCCCATCTGTTTGACCGTTTTTACCGGGGCGATGCCTCGCGCCAGGATTCCGGCCACTTCGGGCTGGGACTGTCCATTGCCCGGGAAATCATGGAGGCGCATCATGGAACCATCACGGTTTCCGACTCCCCGGGAGGCGGCGCCACCTTTACCGCTTCCCTGGGTTCCTACCGGAAAAAGCCCTGACACAGCCGCACCAGGTATTCCGTATCCTTTTCCCCTGCTGTCTCAAAGGCCGAATGCATGGCGAGCTGGGCCAGGCCGATATCCGCCGCAGGTATGGAAACATGGGCCGAGGATATGTTTCCCAGGGTAGATCCTCCGGGCACATCCGCCCGGTTGGCAAAATTCTGGCAGGGGATATCCTGCTCCCGGCAGATATCCCGGACCACAGCTGCGGACCAGGCATCTGTGGTATATTTCTGGCTTCCCTGGAATTTCAGCACAATACCGCCGTTTACATAAGGCCTGCTGGTCGGATCCGATTTTTCCGGGTGGTTGGGATGGACCCCGTGGGCATTGTCCGCGGATAAGAGAAAGCTTCCGGCAAGAAGATCCCTCTTTTGCATACCGTTTAAACCATACGCATCGCAGATACAGTCCACGATATCGGAAAGGAAGGTAGAATCCGCCCCCTGCTTTGTCCCGCTTCCGATTTCTTCGTTATCGAAAAGGGCATACACGGCGCCGTATTCTCCGCCCGCCCCTTCTTCCTTCTCCGCGTCCAGAAATCCCCGGAGCGTCCCGTAAGCGCACTGCAGATCATCCAGTCTGGGAGAACCGATGAATTCCCCCTGCACCCCCATACGTCTCCCTTTTTCCCTGCAGTAGAGATAAAGGTCGGAAGCCAGGATTTGATCCGCTTCCATCCCCAGGGTATCGGCACATAATGATTTCAGTGTCATTTTCGTCCCCTCCTCCGCTCCGCCGCCGTACAGCGGAAGGAGATCCACCTGGGGATTGTACGCAAAGCCCTTGTTGATTTCCCGGTTAAAGTGAATGGCCACATTGGGGATGATGCATAAATCCCTGTCAATATTCAGAAGGCGGGTGACCAGTCTGCCGTTTTCCTTTCCGATTACCCGGCCCGCTATGGACAGGGGCCGATCCAGCCAGGTTGACATAATCATACCGCCATAACCTTCCGTATTCAGCTTCACATAATGCCCTTCTACCTCCATCTCCGGTGTCTCCTTCACCTTAAAGCAGGGGGAATCACTGTGGGATGCTGCAATACGCAGGCCGCTTATCCTTCCCTCCGGAAGCCGGAAAGCAATCAATGCGGAATCATTTTTGGTCCTGTAATATTTTCCTCCGGGTTTTATCCCGGCTTCCTCTTCCCCGGTTATCCGGACATATCCTGCCTTCTCAAGCGCAGCGGCGGCATTGGCGGCCGCATGGAATGCGGTCGGGCTGTTGTCAATAAACTGAAACAGCCCTTCTGTAATATCTTCTGTTCGTGTATTCTTCTTATCCATTTCTTCTCCCATCTGTGCGTCTTGGCACTGCTAGGTTAAAATAGGTGAAAAGGGCTATAGATTACAGTATTTTTAGCAACGCCGGAATTAAAATTGCTGTCTGACAGTGACCGTCCCTTTCTCCATCATAAAAGCGGGATAATAAGAAAGCTTGGCTTTGCGCAGGCCCTCCGCGCCGGTATCCTCTTCCCGGTTGATGTAGGGAAAGCCTTCCGTTTCATGCTCCACAAACTGCTGGTTTATCATAGGATAGGCCCCCTGTACATCCGGGTAGGCCTTTTCCATGTGAACAACAAACATGCCCTCTCCGCAAGGCTCTCCTAAGGAAAAAGCCACCACACGGCCGCCGGCGCGGATCAGGCCTCCCCGCAGGTCAAGCGCCTCCCGCATCTGCAGCGCATTCATTGTCACACACAGCTCCTCCGACTTCTCCTCATCCTCTTCACAGCCATTGAGGGTACGCCAGCGCTTCGCCAGTTCCAGGCATTCCTCCTCATTCTCCGCCGTCACAGGTTCGTAGCTCCAGTCCGGATAATTCCCCTTGAATTTGTTTATATGGTTCCTCTTTCCGTGAAGCTTTTTCCCGGCCAGCGTGAGGAGTTTTTCCCTTTCATACACATAATCCGCCTTATCCCGGTTGTAAGCGATTTCGAATTTACCCGGATACAGCGCTTCCAGCTCCTGAAACTGATCCGGGCTGACCAGATGCATACGGAACGCCTTCCCCAGCTCTTTAAAATAGGCCAGCAGCGCTTCCACCACCGGTCCCAGCGGCATATCTCCCTGAGGGAAGCTGACAGAAAAGTCACCCTCCCCGGATAAAAACACCAGCCTCCCCTCTGCCACTCCCCAGCGGATTTGATAAAAGGGTGCCCATAAATAATTATTGGCAAAGGTAAACTCACAGTTTCTCACCGGCATTTTCTTATAATAGGAACTGATCTCCTCTTTATCCTGCAGTGCAATTTTTTTCCATGTAATTTCCATTGTACCACCTCAACTGGTCTATAGTATACCCTGAATGAGAAAAATACAATCATGGGAGTAACAATCCGTAACCGTTCAGCCGGCCCAGGGAAAAGCAGGGGAGGGGAGCCGGGGATGCCGCAGGACACAAAGGGCCGGCTGTCAGGAGTTATCTTAATCTATTTTTCGCAGATCGCACCGGCTGTTTATCTGATATAAAAGCAGGGAGACTGCCAGGAGCACCGCGGTAATAACGCCCATGAATAAATCGGAAGGGATCCCCGGCAGCAGCACACGCAGGCCTACGGGAACCAGGGCGAACAGCATTCCTCCCAGGACGGTTATCATAGTGGAACCGCTTTGTTTGATTACCGTCGTTTCATTGTCCCAGTTGAAAACGGGCATTTTGAGGTTAATGGTAATTCCGAACACCGCCGCAAAACAGGCATAGGATCCGGGAACCAGGATCAGCCAGATGGGAGTCTCACCGCCGGTCTGCCCGGAAAGTATCAGGATGACAGCGGAAAGCAGGATGGCAGGTACCGAAAGCGTGAAGGCGACCATCATTTTTGCATCCAGAATCGTCCGGGTGGGAATCGGCAGGGATTTGGGTATCCACCACTGTTTTCCTTCCATGGATATAGAAGAAGAAGTGGTGCTTCCCATCATGATCATAAGGGACAAAAGAAACGGCAGGATGCTTCCTATGGAAAAAGGCATCGTGAACCCTTCCCCGCCTCCCAAAGCCAGATAGGATTCCAGTTTATCCATCCCTGTAAATGCCAGCAATATGGCTGCGCCCACCATAAGAACATATCCGATTAATGTATTCAGTACATAAATGTTGGATGCCAAATACCGTTTCATCTCTTTTATATACAGCGCTTTGAGAAGGGAGTTCTTTTTTTGTGCCTGCATCCGGTAGTTCTTTTTGGCCGCATGGGAGCGCAGGGCACTGCTGATGCTCACATATTTCCATTGGACCAAAGCGGCGAACAGCAGGAAGGTGCCGAACGATACCGCCATAAATCCCGCGTTAGCCGCAGCATTTCCGCCGGTAATCCCCGCGGTATACAGCCCTGATAACGGATACACCCCGTTGACCTTCTCCACTCCCAGCGTAATCATACCTGCCATATCCGCCAGATTCATGTCCTCCGCCCGCATGGAAAATACAATGGATGCGGCCAGGATTCCCAGGGTGCAAAACAGAGAAAGAAAAATAACCAGCATATTTTTATGCTTAACCCTGGAACCGGCGGCCATTATCAAAGTACCCAGGAAGGATGCCGCAGTCAGCGGCACCAGAGGCACGAACAAAAGGCTTACCGCAGCTGCCCCATAAAAATAAGGGGACGGGCCGGTCATGACGCCATATACCAGGCTCGCCGGAACCACTGTCAGCGAAGACAGCAGAAGGGAACTCAGATACATGTGAAGCAGGCGGCTTACAATGATGGAAAAAGGCCGGATGGGAAGCGCTGTAAGCATCTCAAAATCCCCTGCGGAAAACAGAACCGGTCCCGCTTTAAATAAGGTAAAAATAAATATGGCCAGACTGGAGACCGCCACCACAAACCCGGGAACACTTTCCGCCGCCCCCGCAAAGCACAGAATAAAAGCGGCTCCTGCCGTATAGAATGCCAGCATCACCCCGAGCAGAATATATACGGAAAGCATAAGTATCAGGCGGCCTTTTTTCTTACCGTCTCTGCAATGAACCACTTCATTGATACCGAATCCTCTTAACAGCTGGATCTTTAAAAGCCTTACGCTTTGGCTAATCACCTTTGACCACCTCCATAAATACCTCTTCCAGAGATTTCCCATGGGTCAGGGCGGCTGTTTCCCCGGACACTACAAGTTCTCCATTTTTTATAATAGCTATTTTATTGCACAGCTTTTCCGCCACATCCAGGACATGGGTGGAAAAAAAGATGGCGCTGCCCTCCGCGCAGAGTGTATGCATGTTCTGCTTGAGCACCACGGAGGCGCTGGGATCCAGCCCCACAAAAGGCTCATCCAGAACCAACAGCTTCGGTTTGTGAATCAGGGCCGATATAATAGCAAGCTTCTGCTTCATGCCATGAGAATAGGAAGAAATCAGGTCTCCCAGGCTGTCTGTAATCCCGAACTGCTCCGCATATTCCCGTATCCTTTCCGTGCGCACCCCGGAATCCAGCCGGAAGATATCCGCAATAAAATTCAGATACTGGATTCCTGTAAGATGCTCATATAAATCCGGATTATCCGGAATATAAGCCAGCATGGATTTACAGAGCATAGGTTCCTTCTTTATCGAATGCCCGTTAATGAGAATCTCCCCTTCCCCGAAGTCCAGGATTCCCACCGCCGCCTTAATTGTAGTGGTTTTCCCAGCCCCGTTATGTCCGATAAATCCATAAATATCCCCTGGCAGAATCTCCAGGTTCAGATCGGAAACGGCCTTCTTACCGCCCTTATATGTTTTTGAAAAATGTATGATCTCTAACATGCTTCACTCCTGTTCTTCCTCACACGGAGAGGAAATAAAGGTAAGCCTTCTGGGCCTGCGCCCTTCCTCCAGCTTGTTATAAATGTAATCATTATATACGGCTCCGATTTTCCCCGTCATCTCCACGAACTCCTCATCCGTAAGAAGCAGGGTGGAACTGCTCAGACTCAGCATATCCTTAACCGGATCATTGCCTTTCCTGCCGAAATAAGCGGTAAAGGATGCCATCAGGGAAAACAAGGCGGACTGTACCAGCCCCTCCACGCCATTCCTGTCATATTCCCCCATCGGCTCCTTTACCAGGGCATATGTTTTCTCCACGGTTCCCCGTTTCCTGCATTCCCGTACCACCTCAATACAGCCTGCATCATAAAGCACCCTGATATGCCGGTACAGGCTGGCGGTGGGGATATCACTCAGCTCCTCCTTTATAGAAGCCGCCGTCCCTTCCCCATGCAATATCAAATACTGAACAATACGCTGCCTTACAGGATTCATTACCACCCGAATAAATTCCTGCTGGTCCATAACCATCATCCCTTTCGATTATTATCAAAAATGATATTATTATCACCATTAATAATATTTATCACATCCTGATACTACCACCTTTGTATCACTGTGTCAACCCAATAATACAGTTTCCATAATATGTTACCCTGTGCAGTAAATGCACAGTAAGGAGTGGTAACGTAATAGTAACCGTTCAATTCTGCTGCTCCAGAACGTGGGTGTAGATAAAAAAGGTAGGCGTCACCCGCCCCGGCTTCCCTGTGCGGCCTGCTGCCCTGCAAGGATTCCTGTAAGGGGCCTTATAAGCACGCCGGTCCTTAGGCTGCGTCCTTTGCGGCCTTAGTACCGTTGCGTGATTATCCGAGCGGAAGCGTCCCCTGGAAGGAACCTTGCAGGGCAGCAGGCCGCACAGGGAAGCCGGGGCGGGTGACACCTACCTTTTTTATCTGCACCCCCAGAACGTATCCTCCTTTACATCCCCCCGCCCACTTGCTATACTGGATCTGACAACGAATATTTTTACCGGAGTTCTTCCGGAAAAGACAGATTTCCACGGGGCCTGCGGGCCATAACCTATCTCCCGCAGCTTCCCGCCAGGTAAAGGAGGCGGTTGACAAATGAATCACAAATCGGATGAAATTTTTAAAAAACATATCCAAAGACAAAAATTATCCCCTGCAGAGCATTGATTATGTGAAGGCATTTTTCTTTGCCAAAGGCCCTGTGCCCACAGGCCGGTAAGGTAAAATGCTCTGTACGGGGAGAATACGGAAACCGCATCACATATTCGTGTTCTGCACTTATTATCAAAAAAATAATAAGGAGCGGATAGCTTATGAAATGCGTAAATGCAGCACAAATACTACCGGAAGATCTGCTGGCGGAAATCCGCCGCTATACAAATGGGGAAAGACTTCTCTATATCCCGGAGGAATCCCGGAGAAAAGGCTGGGGAGAAACCAATGGCTCCCGGAGCTTTTACAGAAAAAGGAATCAGGAAATGTACCGCCTGTACCAGGCCGGCAGCACGGTACCCGAGCTTGCCGGGACCTTCCATCTGGCAGAAAATACGGTGAGAAAAATTATATATGGGAACCGGCCGGATCTTTCGCCGCAGGCGGTACAGCCGCCTACCTGAAATACCGCAAAAAACTGCGGAAAGCAGGTTACGGATATCACCTCCGCGGCCATCCTTGTGTTCCATAAAAAAACAGAGCACCGCAGAACTGGAATACTCCCCTCACGCAGGATTACATCCTGCAGGAAGTATTGCCGTTGCGGGCTCTGTTGCTATTCTATTCCGCTTTCCGTTTCATACGGCCAGTCCATGATTCCGCCAAAATCATAAATCTGTGTGTACCCTGCTTCCACCAGCTTTTTTGCCGCCTGGGCGCTGCGGTTTCCGCTGCGGCAGTACACAAGGATTTCCTGGTCCATATCGGGCAGCTGTTCCTGCTTTTCTGTCCCTATGCTTTCATTCGGTATCAGGATAGCTCCCGGAATATGGCTTTCCTCATATTCCTCCTGTGTTCTCACATCCAGAATGATAATAGTGTCATCGGAATCCATTCTGTTTTTTGCTTCTTCTGCTGTTATTTTATGATATTCCCCTTTCATTGCTTCCTCCTGTACTGTTTCCGTATTTTCACTGCGGTTCCCGCAGGCTGTGAGCACGCCTGCCAGGACTCCGGTAATAAGAATAACCATTATTGCCCTTTTTATTCCGTTCCTCATATAGTGCCTCCTTTTCGTTTTATACTGTAATTATATTAGTTACAGTTATTTCTGTCAAGAAAAATATTTTCCTGCTTTAAGTAATTACTATTCAAAGGTGATATTATCCTTTTACCAGTTGGAAAGGCCCATGAAGTCAGAAAACAAAAGGGGCGGGGACGCCATACTTTTTTATCTGCACCCGGGAGCTGTTTGACATTTCCATATGCTCATATTAAAATGAAAAAGCTGGCAGTATGATTGGAGGAGGGGTTGGAGTGTTTAATGAAATTTGTATTTATGAAGCGAAAATTGATAAACAAGATGAAATAGAAGCTTTAATGAAAGAGGTTGCCGAATTCTATCTTTCACAACCCGGGGTTATCGATGTGAAGTATATCAAACGCACACACCGGCAAGAGGATTTCAACGCTGTCAAGGAAGGGAAACCGCCTGTCCGCTTGACAAAATGGGTGGGTAAAGTCACATATATTTTGCACTGGACACTTGAGGATGAAGAAACCCATGCCCGCGTTTCCAAGCTTGGATTGGAGCAGTTTTATAAAAGATGGAATCGTTGCCTGACTACAATGCCTAGAATCTTATTGGGTGAGAACGTTGTATAGTTCGGCTGCGTATCTCCCCTTTAGCAGTTCTTAGCAGCGGAAAGCAGTGCAAAGCGGTACACTTTGCGTTTTTCCGCCTTTTCATCTCCGTGAAAACCTGAAAATCTGCTTGCCGGTGTCCATCGCCGATCCCCCGGTAAGGGTGTGCAATACCAGGGCTGTCAGCAGGCCACTTAAGGGCTTGCTTTACAAAATCGTGCCGTCAGGAGGAGACTGTCATGCGCTTATTGATTGCTGAGGATGAAAAAGATTTAAACCAGGTCATTACCAAAACTTTGCAGAAGAACCACTATTCCGTGGATTCCTGCCTGGACGGGCAGGAGGCCCTGGATTTCCTTGCCATGGCCGAATATGATGCCATTATCCTGGACATAATGATGCCCCGGGTCAGCGGCCTTGAGGTATTGCAGAAGCTGCGCTCCGCAGGGAATAAAACCCCTGTTTTACTGCTCACCGCCCGGGACAGTGTCCGTGACAGGGTTGCCGGCCTGGACTCCGGCGCCGATGATTATCTGGTAAAGCCCTTTGCTTTTGAGGAACTGCTGGCGCGCATCCGGGTGATGCTGCGCAGGGAAGGAGGCCGGTCCGATAACTGCTACCGGATCGCCAACCTGACTGTGGACTGCGATGCCAGGACGGCCTTTCGTGATGACGCAGCCATCACCCTGTCCTCCAAAGAATTCTCCATCCTGGAATACCTTGTCTGCAATCAGGGAATCGTCCTTTCCCGGGAAAGAATAGAACAGCATATATGGAATTATGACTATGAAGGCGGCTCCAACGTGGTGGACGTATATATCCGGTATCTCCGGAAGAAAATCGACGACGGCTTTACCCCGAAACTGATCCATACGGTACGGGGTGCGGGCTATGTGCTGAAAGAGGCCTGAAACCTATGAAGAATCTGTCAATCAAACTGAAAATCACTCTGTGGTATACCTTATTTATGACCCTTCTTGTAATAGGAATCCTCTGGCTGCTTCTATATATCAGCAACAGCAGGCTCCTTTCCAATGCCCGCCTCCGGCTTAAGGACACCGTGACGAGAAGCTTCCATGAAATCGATTATGAGGATGGTGTGCTGGAATTTGATAACGATATCAATTTTCTGGGGGAAGGAATCTATATCTCGGTATACGATACCGGGGGAAAACTGCTGTACGGAAGAATCCCCTCCCTTTTCAACGGAGCTCCCGTACTGGTTATGGATGAAATCCAGCAGGTGGATTCCGGCCAGACCCTCTGGTATGTCTATGATTACTGCCAGAAAATAGAAGGGTACGGCAACCTGTGGGTACGGGGTATCGCCTCCCAGACCCAGACGGATGCCGCGCTTGCGACCGTCGTACGGCTGGCCCTTGTTTTTCTCCCCTTTTTTGTCCTCTGCATCGCCGCAGGAGGTTATTTTATTATCCGCCGCACCCTGGCCCCTTTGGCCGCTATGACGGATACCGCGCGGAAAATCAGCGAAGGCAGCGATCTATCCCGGCGCATCCGGCTGGGAGCCGGAAAGGATGAGGTACATAAAATGGCCCATACCTTTGACCGGATGATGGACAAACTGGAGGAATCCTTTGAAAACGAAAAGCAGTTCACCTCCGATGTTTCCCATGAGCTGCGCACCCCGGTTACGGTCATCCTTTCCCAATGCGAATATGCATTGCAGGAGGATACCTCTCCTTCTGAGGTACAGGACTGCGTCCGTACCATTGCCGGCCAGTCCCGGAAAATGTCCTCCCTTATTTCCCAGCTGCTCACCCTGGCCCGCGCGGATAAGGGAACCCAGAAGCTCCATTATGAACTGCTGAACCTGAGTGAACTGGCGGAAATCACAGCCGAAGAGCAAAAAAGCATAGCTGCCGCCAAAGGGATCACCCTGGAAACCCATATTCAGCCGGATATCCTTTTCCGCGGCGATGAAACCATGATGATGCGTCTTTTCATCAATCTGCTATCCAACAGTATTACCTACGGCAGGGAAAACGGAACGACCCGGATCACGCTCACCAGCGACGGAAGCCGCATTACCGGTTCGGTATCCGACAACGGTATCGGCATTGAGAAGGATAAACTGGATAAGATATGGAAACGTTTTTACCAGGTGAATCCCGCCAGAAGCTCCGGTGAAAGGGAAGGGGCCGGACTGGGGCTGCCTATGGTCAAATGGATTACCGAAGCTCACGGCGGAACCATCCGTGTGGAAAGCACGCCCGGTGAAGGAACTGCTTTTACCTTTTCCTGGGAAACGGCTTTACAGGAGGGCGTCCGGGGAAGTATAATGAAAGGGCAGGGGGAGACACCCATATAAAAAAACGCAGCATGAGGCATCAGACAGGGGGGAGGGCACCCATTATAAAAAACATATCTGTAATTGATGCGCAGGGAAATGTATATGAAGCCACCTGGCCCAAACGTGCCAGAGGTCTTGTTAAGAACGGCAGGGCACGCTTCGTCAACGAGACAACCATCTGCCTTGCGTGCCCGCCGGATATTACGGAGGGTGAATTTATGAACGTAAAAGATATTTTAAACCAGACTTCCCAGAAGGAACCGGTACAGGAAACCGCAGCTGCCGGAACGGATGCAGAACCCGATATGTCTTATATCATCCGTAAAATCGATCAGATCATGGATGATTCCCGGTATATCAGGGATGCCCTGGGACAGCTGGAGCACGCAGAAGGTGACACCGCCATGGCTATCAGCAACGTGGTGGAAAACAGGGAACGGACTAACCAGTGTATGATTGCGTTACTTCAGAAAATGCTGGAGGCCACGAAGCCCCAGACAAAGGATACCGGCGTAACTAAGCTGGAAATTATACAAAATCTCCTGTCCTCTTCCGATATGGATGATGAGTATAAGTGCGAAATACTTACACAGGTTATACAGCGAATCCTATAAGTCAGATACCCCGAAGCGGGAATTGGGGGAACGGTTCAGGACGATACGCAGATGCGTAAGGTGGTCCCGCTTCTGACAGAAAGGAAAGGGATGCCGGCTATGGTAATCATTTACTAGGATTATCAGCCGGCATCTTTTTATTCTTTTTTAATGTTCTTTTAATCTTTACACGTTATCCTTAACTCATCAAAAGGAAACACCCGAAAGGAGAAACATGTTATGAAAAGAAATTTATATATCCTGCTTCCCGCTCTTGGCTTATCCGCCGCACTGCTCACTGCCTGCGGCAGTCAGGATTCCCAGGATTTAGTAACACAGCAGATTACATCCACGCAGGAATCCCTTGCCGCCGGCGCATCGGCTTCCAACCTGCAGGTCACAGAAAACAAAAATGACGACGCACTGCCTGCAGCAGGCGAAACGGTTCCTATTGCAGCCGGAGGCGCTTCCGCACAGGCCCTGGCAGGCAATACACAGGCCGGCGGGCAGACAGCCTACATCAGCGAAGCGGAGGCCAAAAAAATCGCTCTGGAACATGCCGGTTTGAAAGACGAAGATATTTCTTATTTTAAACTGAAACTGGATTCCGATGACGGTGTAGTGGAATATGAAGTGAAATTCTATGCGGGAAATACCGAATACGATTATGATATCGATGCTGTTACAGGAACCATCCGCAGCTTTGATACGGAATTGGACGACGATCATCATCAGAACACGGGTACGGGCAATGCAAATACGGCCGCTCCTGCCGGATCCATCAGTGAAGCGGACGCTAAAAAAATAGCGCTGGAGCAGGTGCCCGGCGCAACGGAAAGCAATCTGAGACTGAAAACCGATTATGACGACGGAAGAATGAAATATGAAATCAAAATAGTATATAACGAGATTAAATATGAATTTGATATTGATGCCGCAACCGGAAAAATCCTGGAATGGGAGTCGGAATCTATCTACGACTGATTCGTTCGCGGCCGTTCAGACAAATTGAATGCTTACATTCGTATCCCTCTCCCTTTCAGCAAAGGGAAAAAATCCCGCCCGCATGGCTTCTGCCAGATTCTTCTTCACGCAGAAAGCATTGCAGGCGGGTTGTTTTATTTATCAGGTGCTATAATATATTTGCCGTTTGCCCGCAGCTGCGGACGGCTCAGGATATCCTCCAGCTGTTCCAGGCCGCAGACGTCATATATCATGCTGCTCACATCCAGACGGCCGGAATCGATCAAATCAAGCGCCCTCTTCTGGGTGTACGGATTGATATAAGATGCCTTGAGCACAAGCTCCTTCTGGAATATCTGAAAGGGCTTTATGGAAACCGTTTCTTCCGGCTTCGTCAGCCCGAACATCATCACCACCGCTTTCTTCCCTGCAAGAGCAATCGCCTGTTCGATAGTGGACGGACGTCCCACACACTCGATAACCGTCTGCACCCAGGTCATTCCGGCCCCTTCAAGAACCGCTTTCCCATCCTCATGGATCGGATCAATGCAGATATCGGCTCCCAGCTTCCTTCCCACTTCTCTTTTCCCTTCCACAGGCTCCAGCAGAGCAACCTTAGCCGCCCCGGCCAGCTTTGCCAGCTGTACCATAAGAAGCCCGATCATACCGCCCCCTATGACCACAACCTGGTGGCCGGGCCTGATTTCGCACATATCCAGTCCGTGCAGACAGCAGGCCACGGGCTCGGCCATAGCTCCCTGTTCAAAAGTGGTTTTATCCCCCAGCCGGTAAACCTGCCGGTAATTCACGGCACAATATTCTGCAAAACCGCCGTTTACCGTAGTCCCGTATCCTATCATGTGTCCGCAGAAATGAGCGGCACCGTTTCTGCATGCCTCGCAGGCTCCGCAGCAGCAGTTGGGATCGATGCAGACTCTGTCCCCTTCCCGGAAACCGGTGACCCGTTCTCCTGTTTTCACCACCACGCCGGAAAATTCATGGCCCAATATGGTGGGCGGCGTCACTTCCGCAGCGCCCTTGTCCCCTTCATAAATATGTACATCCGTTCCGCATACCCCGCATGCCTTCACCTGAATCAGCACTTCCTCCGGGCCGGTCTCCGGCATCGGGCGCTCCTCAATCCTTACCTCATGTTTCCCATAAAATACCGCACTTTTCATTTTACTATACCCTCCCCTTTTTATTCCCGTCATTCTGCCGCGGGATATTAGCCATTCATTCCCACCGTTCCGGCAGAAGCTCCTCCAGCGTAAGCTCCTTATCCTTCAGCCGTATCCGGCAGTCCAGATTTGCATGGTTAATCTGGTACATAAACTCCCGGCACCGTCCGCAGGGCGGTACAATCCCTGCCTCCCGGTTCACTGCCACCAGCTTTACTATCCGGCTTTCCCCCGCGGTAACCATAGCCGCAATCGCCGCGTGCTCCGCACAAAAGCCCATGGAACAGGGTGTATCGATACAAACACCCCTGTATACATTCCCCTGATCCGTAAGCAGAGCCGCTGCAACGCTTCCGGCGCTGGCGCTCTCCGACAGATCCCTGGGATTTAATGTCCGGTATGCAATATCCGTCAGTTCTTCAAATTCCATTTTCCTTTTCCTCCTATCATCATAGCGGTTTCTTTTACGGAAAGCAAGACTTATCTGCCTTCCCGCCGGCGTCTGTCCGGCATGGGATCCCCGGCATCCTTTCTGTTGTAAACATCCACATCCACCGCATCGTCCTGTTTCGCCACAATCGTAGTGCATACCGCATCCCCTGTGATATTGACTGCGGTCCTTGTCATATCCAGAATCCGGTCAATCCCCATTATCAGGCCGATTGCCTCCACCGGCAGCCCTACGGATTGAAATACCATGGACAAGGTAATCAGACCCACGCCGGGCACGCCTGCCGTTCCCACGGAAGCGAGGGTAGCCGTAGCTATTACCGTCAGGAAATCCGCCGCCGACAGGTGTATTTGGAAGGCCTGCGCCGCAAATACCACCGCGACTCCCTGCATGATCGCCGTACCATCCATATTGATGGTGGCGCCCAGAGGGATCGTGAAGGAGGATATTTTCTTGCTCACTCCCATTTTTTTATAAAGGGTATCAATGGAAAGGGGAATGGTGGCATTGGAGGTGGCGGTGGAGAAAGCAAAGGCCATCACGGGGGCAAATTTATGCAGGAACCGGATCGGGCTCAGCCCCGTAAACAGCTTCAGGAGTACCTGATACACCACAAGCCCCTGCACCGCCAGCGCCAGAATCACGGCAAGCATATATTTCAGCAGCGGGACAAACGCATCAAGCCCCAGGCCGGCAAAGGTTCGGGCTATCAGGCAGAATACCCCCGCAGGAGCCAGCGTCATAACGCCCATCGTCATATCCATTATTATATCATTAAACTGGCTGAAAAAGGAAGAAACCATATCCGCTTTTTCTCCCCGATGAGCCAGGATGACTCCCAGAATCAGGGCAAAAAGGATAATCGGCAGCATTTCCCCCTTCGCCAGGGCCTCCAGGGGATTGGTGGGAATTATATGCAAAACCGTATCCACAAAGTTTGTTTTTTCCGCAGCCGCGGTTTCCGTCCCCTGGATTTTCTCCAGCTCCAGCCCCAGACCGGGATTAATCAGGCCGGCAAGGAAAATTGCCGCACTGATAGCCACCGCTGTCGTCAGCAGATAGAATCCTATGGTTTTCACGCCCACCCTGCCCAGCCTTTTGGTATCCCCTATGGCCATACTGCCGCAGACAAGAGAACAGAATACAAGAGGGACTACCAGCATCTGCATCAGGCGGATAAACCCCTGTCCGATCACATAAAAAATACCGTCAATGATAACCGTATCCCGGATATACCCTGCCGGGATCCACAGATTCAGCGCCAAACCGGCAAGCGCCCCGCAAAGAAGGGCAATAAAAATAACCGTTGTCAGATTTTTTTTCTTTTTTCTCATTTATCCTCTTCCCCTGAACGTATGCTTCCTATAGTTCTCCAGCAGCCCTTCCTGCATCTAGTATTCCGTTTATCCGCTGCGTTTATCCCTTTTTGCGATCTCAGTACCGCTGCGTTTCAGGCTGCACGGACGATACGCAGGCCCAATATTATCCAATCTTTTTTCTTTCTCATGCCATATCGCCGAAAATCCATCTAAAAATAGCCCCGAAAGCCAAAAAATTGCTGAAAAAATTAAAATATGCAAAAAAGTTATGCCTACCTATAGAAACTGGTGTATAATACAACCAAATTGTTCAGAAAGACAGATGTGTTTCTGTCAGAGACAATTGTTCACCAAACTAATATATGAGGAGGAACTACTTATGAAAAAAGCACTTAGTATTTTCTGCGCTGCCGTTATGTGCACCGGTATCCTTGCCGGCTGCGGTAACACAGGCGCCACAGCTGAGACGACACCGGCAGCCCCCGCGGAATCCGTTCAGGCAGGTACCGACGCGGCGGACAGCGCTGCGGCGGATACCAACGAAAGCGCTGCCGCAGACACAGCAGGAAGCACAGCTGCCGGCGGTGTATTCAAAATCGGCGGCACAGCACCGCTTACAGGCGCTGCTGCCATTTACGGAAATGCGGTTAAAAACGGCGCACAGATTGCCGTTGATGAAATCAACGCAGAAGGCGGAGCCATCCAGTTTGAACTGAAATACGAAGATGATGAAAATGACCCGGAAAAAGCAGTTTCCGCATACAATGCCCTGAAGGATTGGGGAATCCAGCTTTCCCTCGGTTCCGTTACCACGAAGCCCTGTGAAGCGATTTCCACGGAGCATTTTGCAGACCGTATTTTTGCCCTGACCCCTTCCGCATCCTCTACGGCTGTAACCGACGGAAAGGATAACGTATACCAGATGTGTTTCGCGGATCCCAACCAGGGTACCGCTTCCGCCGATTACATAGCCGAAAAGCAGTTGGGTACAAAGATTGCCGTTATCTACCGGAACGACGATGTATACTCCAGCGGAATCTATGAGAAATTCAAAGCCCAGGCGGAAACCAAGGGGCTGGAAATCGTATCCGCAACCACATTCACGGATGCCAGCTCCAATGATTTCTCCGTTCAGCTGGGAGAAGCTAAAAATGCAGGCGCAGATCTTTTGTTCTTGCCTATTTATTATCAGCCCGCTTCCCTGATTCTCAAGCAGGCGAGCGACATGGGCTACACTCCTACCGTATTCGGCGTTGACGGCATGGACGGAATCCTGACCCTGGAAGGCTTCGATACCTCCCTGGCAGAAGGTGTAATGCTGCTGACCCCTTTCAATGCGGATGCAGAGGATGCAAAGACCCAGAGCTTCGTAAATAAATACAAAGAGCAGTTCGGCGATGTCCCCAACCAGTTTGCCGCAGATGCTTATGACTGTATTTATGCTTATAAAGCAGCCCTCGAAGCTGCCGGCGCAACAGCAGATAAGACTGCCGAGGAACTGTGTGACCTGATGATCCAGGCTTTCCCTTCCCTTACCTTTGACGGCCTTACCGGCAACGGCGTAACCTGGGATTCCACAGGTGCCGTATCCAAGAGCCCCAAGGGTATGATTATTGAAAACGGTACTTATGTAGGTCTGTAAGATAACGGATCCGTCATAATTCAACTGCCGCAAGGGAGCGCGCTATCATTCCACGATAGGTTGCTCCCTTGTTGTATCAGTTCCGTAAATCCGGACTGTTACCCCCTGGTTCCTTAATCAAGTCGTTGGTGCAGGGCGGCTGTCTGCCCTGCGGACCGTCGCCCTGGGCCAACGACACCAAGAAAAAGTGAGGTGTATCCCATGACCTTTTTATCGTATCTGATCAGCGGCATCAGCCTGGGCAGCATCTATGCTATCATCGCACTCGGCTATACGATGGTTTACGGTATTGCAAAAATGCTGAATTTCGCCCATGGGGATGTTATCATGGTGGGGGCCTACATATCCTTCTGTACCACCAGCTATCTGGGCCTTTCCCCTTTTATATCCGTCCTGCTTTCCATCGTTGTCTGTACCGCTCTGGGCATCGTTGTGGAACGTCTGGCTTATAAGCCTCTGCGCAAAGCACCTTCCCTTGCCGTGCTCATCACGGCTATCGGTGTATCCTACTTTTTGCAGAATGCCGCCCTTCTCATCTGGGGTTCCAGCCCCAAGACCTTCTCCTCCGTCGTAGGGAACTGGTCCTTGAAGCTTTTTGACGGACAGCTTACCATATCCGGTGTTACTATTGTCACCGTCCTGGCCTGTATCGTCATTATGACAGCGCTGACACTGTTCACCACAAAAACCAAGACAGGGACCGCCATGCGCGCCGTATCCGAGGATAAGGGAGCCGCACAGCTCATGGGAATCAGCGTGAATTCCACCATTTCCATAACCTTTGCCATCGGCTCCGGGCTGGCGGCTGTTGCCGGCGTCCTTTTGTGCTCCGCCTACCCCACGCTTATGCCCACCACCGGCTCCATGCCGGGCATCAAGGCCTTTACGGCTGCTGTTTTCGGCGGTATCGGATCCATTCCGGGGGCTATGCTGGGCGGTATCCTTCTGGGAATTATTGAAATTTTCGCCAAGGCATATATTTCCACCCAGCTCTCCGATGCCGTGGTTTTTGCGATGCTGATCCTTGTCCTCATCGTCAAGCCTGACGGCCTGCTGGGCAAACATATCAATGAGAAAGTGTGAGGTGAGACGGTATGAAATCTATGAAAAAACTGCTGACAGGCAGGCGTGACAGCCTGGTTTCCTTCGGTATCGTCATCCTTGCCTATGTGATAATCCAGATCATGATATCCACGGGAAATATATCCTCTTCCCTGAAGGGCCAGCTGGTTCCCATATGCGCTTATATTGTCATGGCGGTTTCCCTCAACCTGACGGTAGGCTTTCTGGGCGAACTGTCCCTGGGGCATGCAGGTTTTATGTCCGTCGGCGCGTTTACCGGCATTGTCGTGACCACAAGCCTTGCACAGGCGATTCCTTTTGCCCCTCTCCGGCTGGCTGTTGCCATGGTCATCGCGGGCATTTTCGCCGCTTTGGCCGGGGTTATCGTGGGTGTGCCCGTCCTTCGTCTGAAGGGGGACTATCTGGCAATCGTCACTCTTGCCTTCGGCGAGATCATTAAAAATATTATAAATGTACTTTATATCGGAATGGATGGCAGCGGACTCCATTTCAGCCTTCTGGAACAGCGTTTTACACTGGGGGAAGAAGGGAAGATGATCATCAACGGCCCCATGGGAGTCAGCGGAGTCACCAAAATATCCACCTTTACTTCCGGCTTCGTCCTCATTCTCATCACCCTGTTCCTCATCCTGAACCTCGTCCACAGCCGGACAGGACGCGCTGTCATGTCCGTACGCGATAACCGCATCGCTGCGGAAAGCATCGGTGTTTCCGCCACCCGTTACCGGCTTCTGGCTTTTGTTATCTCCGCCGCCTTTGCCGGTATGGCCGGTACCCTGTATGCCATGAATTTCTCTACGGTTACAGCCAATAAATTCGACTTCAACACCTCTATCCTGGTGCTGGTTTTCGTGGTTCTCGGCGGACTGGGAAATATCTGGGGCTCCATCGTTGCCGCCGCCCTGCTTACGGTTCTGCCGGAATTGCTGCGCGGTCTCAACGACTATCGTATGCTTATTTACGCGATTCTGCTCATCGCCATGATGATCTTCAATAACTCCGGCCTGAAAACACGTCTTCTGGAAAAACGCGCGGCACGCCGCGCCGGTGATCCGAAGGACACGGCCGCATTATCTGATAAGGAGGAGGCATAACTATGGCAATGCTGGACGTAACAAAACTTAGCATCTCCTTCGGCGGCCTGCGGGCGGTGGATGAACTGACC
Organism: Eisenbergiella sp. OF01-20; assembly: GCF_003478085.1. NCBI lineage: Bacteria > Bacillati > Bacillota > Clostridia > Lachnospirales > Lachnospiraceae > Eisenbergiella > Eisenbergiella sp. OF01-20. Next base: position 130,844 of record NZ_QUES01000014.1, read on the forward strand.
ATGCAGATAGAGGAAGGCGGCCTGGTGGGCCTTATCGGTCCCAACGGCGCCGGAAAAACCACCGTATTCAATATGCTTACCGGTGTATACCAGCCCACGGAGGGCGGCATCCGCCTGGACGGCAAAAACCTGATCGGCAAAAAACCGGCAGATATCTGTAAAATGGGTGTCGCCCGTACCTTTCAGAATATCCGCCTGTTCCCCAAACTGTCCGTGCTCGATAATGTAAAAACAGGCCTTCACAACCAGGTGACCTACTCCCTGGCCGAAAGTATGCTCCATCTGGGCAGCTTTTCCCGGAAAGAAAAGGAAATGGATCAAAAAGCCCTGGAAATCCTTAGTGTTTTCGGCCTGGACAGCTCCGCCTATGATCTGGCTTCCAACCTGCCCTACGGCAAACAGCGCAAGCTGGAAATCTCCCGGGCGCTTGCCACCAGCCCCAAGCTTCTTCTGCTGGATGAGCCTGCTGCCGGCATGAATCCCAACGAGACCGGGGAGCTGATGGATACCATCAGCCTTGTCCGCAAAAAATACGGAGTGACCATCCTTCTCATCGAGCACGATATGAAGCTGGTACAGGGTATCTGCGAATATCTGTACGTATTGAACTTCGGCAAACTGCTGGCAGAAGGAACCCCTGCCCAGGTACTGAACGATCCGGCGGTCATCAAAGCCTATCTGGGCGATTAAAGGAGGTCTTAATTCATGGCAATGCTTACCGTAGAAAATCTGAATGTATATTATGGCATGATCCACGCGCTGAAGGGTCTGTCTTTCCATGTAGACGAAGGCGAAATCGTAGCCCTCATCGGCGCCAACGGCGCCGGAAAAACCACTACCCTGCAGACCGTCAGCGGCATCCTCCCTGCGAAATCCGGTTCCATTAATTTTCAGGGTAAGGAAATCTCCTCAGTCCCCGGAAACCAGATCGTAAAACTGGGTATGTCCCATGTCCCGGAAGGACGGCGGATGTTCTCCAACCTCACCGTATATGAAAACCTGATGATGGGCGCTTATACCCGCAAAAATAAAAAAGAGATTGCCGACACCCTGGAAATGGTGTATGAACGTTTCCCCAGGCTGCGGGAACGTACCCGCCAGCTGGCAGGCACCCTGTCCGGCGGGGAACAGCAGATGCTGGCTATGGGCCGCGCACTGATGGCACAGCCGCGGATTATCCTCATGGATGAACCTTCCATGGGCCTGTCGCCCTTATTCGTAACGGAAATTTTCAAAATCATTACCGAAGTCAATAAACAGGGCGTTACCATCCTGCTTGTGGAACAGAATGCAAAAAAAGCGCTTTCCATCGCCAACCGCGCCTACGTTCTGGAAACCGGAAAAATCGTTAACGAAGGAGAGGCCCGCGCCCTTCTTGATGATGAATCCATCAAAAAAGCGTACCTGGGTGAATAACCGGGCGGAACAAAGGGGAAAATCCCCTGCCCGTTAATGAACTCACATTTTGCCACGCAAAGTCAGGAGGATTTATATTATGGAGAAAATAATTATTACCATTGCACGCCAATATGGCAGCGGCGGACGGACCGTCGGGAAAATGCTGGCCGAACGCCTGCAGATCCCTTACTATGACAGGGAAATTATCTCAATGGCCTCCGAAGAAAGCGGCATCAATCCCACCCTGTTCCAGGACGAGAAAAAAACACACAGCCTGCGTGCTTTTTTCACAGGCGGCTATCACAACGCCAAACTGCTGTCCCCGGAAAGCGCCGGCTTTACAAGAGACGATAACCTGTTTAACTACCAGGCCAAAATCATCCGCCAGCTGGCGGACGAAGGCTCCTGTGTGCTGATCGGCCGCTGCGCCGACCACGTATTGAAGGATATGCCCGGTGTCGCCCGTGTCTTTGTCCATGCCCCGGCAGATTTCTGCCTGCGTGAAGCTATGAAGGTCAACAGCCAGCCGGAGAACGAAGTGGTGAAGCTCATCGCAAAAACGGATGAATACAGAGCACATTATTATAAATACTATACCGGAAAAGAATGGAAAAATGCCCTGAATTACGATCTGTCGCTGGACAGCTCCAGGCTTGGTTTTGACGGTACGGTGGAAGCGATCCTGGCTTATATTGAAGTCCGCAGGAAATTCGACCCGCAGATGAAGGGATGACTGTACCGAACGGATCGTTACCGGTATCCCTTAAGATATGACCGGCCCCCGGCTATCGTAATCTTTCGATAGCCGGGGGCTGGTTTTATCCCTATGCCTCAGAACCCCTTATGATATATACCTGCAAGTGCGCAAGTGCAAAACCCGAATCTAACTGCCGATACCAGGAGGATATTTATGAGTTACTATAAAGACACGAATCTAATTATACGACGGATGCAGGAGCCGGATCCGCAGATTTTCAGCGATGAGGAATGCAGACAGGGATGGAAGGCTTCCCCCGAAAAATATAAAAGACGGATTGCAGACGAGCAAAAAGGAATCGCAGCCGCCCTTACCGCAGAATATAAAGGCCTGCCTGCAGGCTATATTAATGTATACCTAAACTGTCCGGCCGGTCCGTTTGCCAACAAAAATATACCTGAAATAGTGGATTTCGGCGTTTTGGAAAAATATCGGAACAAGGGCATTGGTACCCGCCTGATGGATACTGCGGAAAGACTGGCCCAAAACCTCTCCGGTATCGTCTGTCTCGGAGTCGGCCTTCATGCCGGCTACGGAAGTGCCCAGCGGATGTACATAAAAAGAGGATATATACCGGACGGTTCCGGAGTCTGGTACCGTGACAGAATCTGTACCTCTTATAGCCAATGCTGTAATGATGATGATTTGATTTTATATCTGAGTAAAGTACTGAAACCAATACAATAGTTATAAGGAGACACCACATGTTATTAAACAGTATTTATCATAAAGAAATACCACTGTTCATTAGTGATTTTTTCGATACAGAACCTATGCAGCGCCTGAAAACACTGGGAATGGATTGTGGATGTGAATATACAAATTTTCCTGCTTATAGACATTGTATAAAATATAACCGTCTCGAACATAGTTTGGGCGTTGCCCTTATCATATGGCATTTTACCGGAGACAGGAAGCAGACCATTGCGGGATTGCTGCATGATATAAGTACACCTGTTTTTTCCCATACAGTTGATTTCTTAAATAAGGATTATCTTCTCCAGGAATCTACCGAATCAGATACTGCTGCATTCATAACAAAGTCGGAACAGATTATGCAGCTACTAGATAAATACGCACTTCCCCTTGAAGCTGTATGTAATTATCATATATATCCCATTGCTGATAATAGTTCTCCTAAGCTGTCTGCAGACAGACTGGAATATACTTTCCGGAAGTTTATGAGTTTTGGGCTGAAATCCTTAAGTGACATTGCTTCTTATTACTCTGATTTAATTATAGGGAAAAATGAAGCAAAGGAGGATGAGATCATGTTTAATTCTTTAAATAAAGCTGAGGATTTCTTTAATTACTCATTAAAAAATTCTTTCAATGATATATCAGATGATGACAGATATGCCATGCAGTATCTGGCCGATATCTTATTTTATGCGTTGAATAAAGGTATTCTCATACATGATGATTTATATACCACCGAACCAAAGGTAATTAGCAAAATAAAAGCTGTTCCTGAAACAAAGAAGGCCTGGAATCAATTCTGCACTTTTACTCGAACAATTCGTTCTATGGAAAATTCCTGTAATATTGATAGGAAGTGGATACGTGTATCTTCCAAAAAACGATATATAGATCCTTACGTTCTTTCCCAGGGACGCGTATCTTCAGTTTCTGATCAACAAACCCAAAAGATTAAAAAATTCCTTTCCACGAATACGGATTACTGGATAACCGCGATAAACCCAAAATAGATACGCATCTGCAACCTGCAGTTGACCAAATATACAGTCCTCCTGCTGGTGTGCAACCGCTGCTTTTGTTATCTTGAAACCATAAAAATAAGGAGGTACCAATTATGGATATTTCAGAAAAAATTCTAAAACTAAGAAAGGCAAATAATATGACACAGGAGCAGCTTGCGGAACAGCTCCAGGTCTCCAGGCAGGCGGTATCCAAATGGGAATCCGGTCAGGCTGTCCCGGATGCGGATAAGCTGCCGGCGATGAGTGACCTGTTTCATGTAACCATCGATTATCTGCTGAAGCCGTCCGAAATTGATGAGCTTTCTATTAAGACGGAAATCCTGGAAAAGCAACAACAGGAAATGATACAGAAAGAACGGAAACGGGACGCCTTTTTCCACTGTCTTTTCAGTTGCCTGGCAATTTATCTCATTGCATTTGCCGTTTATTTTATCGGACATTTTTATTTTCAAATCTGGAATCCATCCGTTATTTTTGCGGAATTCCTGATAGCTACGGCTATCTGCATTCTGGTATGTCTGAAATACCGCAATAACAGCAAAAAGGAATAAAATAACTTTGGAAGGCGCAGAACCGTTACGGGTGCCGCTGTCATGGGCACCCGCATGGTGAGAACTGCCTGTGGTAACGGTTACGTTACTGTTCACTCAGTACTGTGCATTTACTGCACGGTACGTGAGAAAGTGATTCAAGAGTGCATAAATCCCATCACCGCAGGTGATTTTTATGGATTTATGCTTGTTACTGGTCACGGAGTGAACAGTAACACGGTTACGGTATATGAATAAAAGTATTTTTAAAAATGGTTTCCTCATCTATATACAATAGTGTATAATAAACATTGGTACGAATCTTTTTGTCCCATACAGATTCTCATCACGATGCCAATTATCAGGAGGAATCATATGCTGAAACAATTATCAATCTATGCCGAAAACAGGAAAGCCACATTAAAAAATATTACCGGTATCCTGGAAGCAGAGCAGATTAATATTCTCGGTTCTGTCACCAATGACAGCGCGGAATACGGTATTGTCCGCATGGTAGTGTCTGATCCGGTTAAAGCAGCAAAGGCTCTGGAAAAGGAAGGCTATCTATGTAAACTCACCGAAGTAACCGGCGTGGAAGTGGCCGATGAAATCGGGAATCTGCACCATCTTCTGCAGGCGCTTTCCGAAAGTAATATCAACGTGGATTATGTTTACCTCTCCTTTAACAGGAACACAGGGATGCCCATTCTGATCTTCCATACCGATGATATTACGGAGGTGGAAGGGTGCCTGACGACAAAGGGATTTACCGTTGTACAAGGTGACCGATTTTAATGGTATTCACAAAACTGCCGGACCGCTTGTGGTGTATCCCCCTTTCCAGGAGGATATTTCCCGATTAAGCGTCCGGTTTTCTTTGTGTAACAGTCTTTATTCTTCCCCTGCATTTTCCGCTGCCTTATCTCTTCCCGCCTTTTTTGAAAGGCGGCTGGTAAAACGTATTGAAATCGAAATACCTGTTGCTTAATTCGCTTTCATAGGTAAGCCAACCGATAAACAGCTTACAGGCCTCATATTTCCGATGTCACATATTTTACCCATTAACGCTTTCCAATATATCTCTATGGTCAAACGTACTTATCGAGGAATTCTTTAGGTGTAAGGATTTCAGGCTTCTCAATTTCCATTTCCGCAAAATCCTTATCCCCGGTGATAAAAATATCCACATTTTCCACGATGGCTGTATACAGTACCGGATAATCATTGCTGTCACGAATTTGGAAAAGGCCTGCCGGTATATTGTACGGCGTGTATACCAGTTCATACCCCAATTTTGAAAGAAAAAGGTCTATCACACCCTTCTTAGCCGGGAATTTCTTATCGGCAACCGCTATCAGTTCTTCCACTACAAAGGAAGACAAAACCAGGGTATGTTTTTGGGTAATGCACTCCAGCATCTGCATAAAACGTTTTCCCGGAAAGATAATCATAGAAATCAGGACATTAGTGTCAAGCATAATTCGCATTATCGGCCATCACTCCTTTCAGCACGGATTTCTTTGACCATATCCACTACGTCCTGTTCACCCTTCAAACCTAGCGCCTCTGCCATACCCTGAAATTCCCGTTGGGCCTCCAGCAGTGCATTGACAGAAGCATTCATCATAACTACTTTGTTACCCTCCTGCACAAATAATACCTTATCACCATCCTTCACACCAAGCAGTTTGCGGATAGAAGCAGGAATAGTAATCTGGCCTTTAGAAGTAATTTTTGCTAGTTCCATAAATATAACTCCTTTCTATATTCAATGAATTCCTTACTTTCCTTACCTTATTATATACAAAATAACAAGATATATCAACTTTTTCCGCCTTTTTTGTGAGGCGGCTGCTAAAATCTATTGATATCAATATATCTGTTGCATAATTCTCTTTCATAGGCAAGCCAATCGGAAAAAAGCTTACAGGCCCCGTATTCCTTAATCCGATACTGCAAGTTTGCAACCATCCTCTCGTGGACATCAAATCCGGCAGGCGCTAATTCCAGCATATTCCCAAATTCCCGATGCACTCCATACCCTTGCACAGACTTGCTTCTGAGAAAAAACAAATTTTTAGCGTAATATTCTTTTATATCCTCCAAATCAGACACCCTCTCCCCGTTATAATCCAGATTATCGGAAAACGAATACCCGCCGCCGCTGATAACCAAATTCCTGATATCGTACAAATTCAGCACCGCACCGGAAGTGTCCGCACAATAACTCCCATAGGTAGGATCCAGCAAAATCCACTTATTCCATTCCGTGATAAAAACCTCGGCCACCACATGGTTATCTCCATCCGCGGCAGCCGCGGGCATCATATAAACCACCCGTGCATACATGCCTGCTGCAAGAAGACATTCCGCCAGGACAATAGACATGGCCAGACAGTTGACTCCAAAGCCTTCTTTTTTATAAGCTAAGGAAAGCAAATGTAAGGCATCCTGTGGATCGGAATTATCATAATTTCCTTTATGCCTTATATTTTGATGAACCCATTCCAACAAATGCAATGCCTGCAAAAACGTACCGCCCTTCCCTGCTGTATGACGGATACCATATTCCCTTTCCAGCTCCTGGTATTCTTCACCGGAAAAGATATAACTGATTTCTGCTTTTTTGTCTGCCCGAAAGTTTTTGTTCGCTGTTAAAAGTGCATCATAATCTGTACTCATAGATTTCCCCCTCCAAGGCCGTCCTCTTCAGGACATGCACCTGTATCCGACCATTGTTTTTGGCTGAAACATCACTCAACAATCCTGATGTCCATCCCGTCCGTAACCAGGACCGCCTGGTTATTCGTAATACGCAGCTGTCTGCACCCATTCCTGTCCACAGGGCCGGGTGACATCCCTTCGCTGCAATGCACATGGATCGGGCAGGCCGGATAACCGAAGCTGTTTTTCAGATTGCCCGCCGCAGCCTGGCTTCCTGCGCTCACCCCCACATACACACCGCCCTGCTCTATAAAAGCAAGCAGAACACTGCGGAAATCCTGCTCGTCAATCCGATCCAGAAGATATCCGGTATCCCCTCCGCAGACATATACCGCATCATACCCTTTCAGTTCTTCCAGCGTCATCTTTTTATGCAAATCATATACCCGGATATTTTCTTTCGGTATCCCGCAATCCAGTAAATCATGCAGACATTTCGGAAGCACCTCTATGGCATCCGCATTAACCGCCGCTGTAGGGATAAAAACCGCCTTTATGTTTTCCGGCCTTTTTCCTGCTAATGCCAGAAAAATTTCCGCTATTCTTTTATTTTCAAAACCTGCTGAAGTCAGTAACAGCTTCATCTTCCTTTCCTTCTCCTTTCCCCTGCTGCCGTTTTTATTCCGGCCAGTTCATCTGCTCTTCTGCAATTCCCAGCTTTTTGCATTCCGCACGCACCTGTTCCTTATCTATGGAATTACCGATTTCGTAATGAAACACCTGATCTTTTAATACAACATATTTCCGGTTTCCGGCTTTAAAATCCACAAACCATACCTCTCCTTCCTCCTTTCCCCCCTTAATCATCCGGGAAATATGTACCGGGAAATCGAGCCGGGAGGCGGTAAAAAAAATGGCGGTCCAATATTTGGGCACCCCTCCCGCATTCCAGAGTTCGACCTTGTTAACAGATACTTCATCCAAAATTACGTCACTGGAAAGGCTCTCCTTTATCAGAATGCCTTCGTACATCCCGTCCCCGGGTTTCTTTACCGCATGTAATCCACAGGAATGGCTCATTTTCACGCTGTTAACCACGAGCTCGTATTACTTTCCTTTCATGTAAAAACGGCGCTGCCTAATCTGGCGCAGCGCCGCTTTTGTTGCACATAAGGATGGGCTGCGGAGCGTGGCATCCGTTGTTAATACCCCAGCCTGGAAAGAATATTCTTAGGCCGGTCTATAAAAACCATATCCGCATTATCATCCAGGAAATGCCTTTCCTTATGGATTACCACGAGCCATTGGCCCTCAAAGTATTTAATATAATGGGCAAATACCTCCGAATTCAGTGTTGTCCCAAGAAGAAGCAGCACCTGCGCGTCATGAACCTCCTCCGTGGCCCTCGTAATCAGCTGGCTGTCGGTCATTTCCCCGAAAAAATACAGCCCCGGCCGGATCGGAATACCGCAGTCTTCACATGCGGGAATCCCTTTTGCCTGTCGGATATAATTCACCGGATATTCCCTTCCGCAGCGGTTGCATCTGTTATGATAGATGCTGCCGTGCAGATCAATCACATTCCGGCAGCCTGCACGCTGGCTCAGTTCGTAAATATTGCTGGTGATTACACACTGCAGCTTACCGGCACGCTCCATAGCGGCCAGCGCTTTGCCGGATTCCGTAGGCTCCGGGGCATCCTCCAGCATTTCCTTTTTATAAAATTCAAAAAACTGTTTCGGACGGGTATGGTAAAAAGAGCCGGTAAAAATCTCCTCCGGTGAATAGCCGTATTTTTTCTCTATATCATAGGCTTTATCCGGGTTTTTCACACCGATGAAACCGCCTTCCTCCATCATCCCTGATCCGCACAATGCAACCGTATAGCTGCTTTCATCCAGAATTTTTCGTAAAAGTGCTATTCTGTCATCCATCTGCCGCCTCCTAATCCACTTCCATTATACAATCATTTCCCGATTTTGACTATTTATTACCTGGCGATGGAAAAAATACGATTCACCAGGTCAGGCCGAACAGGCGGCAGACCTCCTGCGTCATTTTTTCAAGATCCACACTTCCGTCCGTAACCATACAGGAATAACCTTTTCTCCCGGCATCTTCCCGGACCCATTCGCCGAACAGGGCGTCCCTTTCCATCCAGCGGGAAAATGCGGTATCCTTATCACTGCAGCCTTCCAGCACTAAGGGGATCCACGGTCTCTGGCTGTAGTGATGGATTTGGAATTCCCTGGTTGGCGTAATGGTAATATAATGTTCCTTATCCACTCCCTTTTCGTATACCAGCTCCGGAAGAAAAGCCGCTCCCTCCGCTATTATACCGTTCTTTTCCGGCAGTGCATGTAAATCCTCCCAGACATAGGAAAACATCTCCCGGTATATTTCCAGCTCTTCCTGCGCCTGTACCCCGGCATCCCGCATCCAGGTTTCCTCCGGCGATAAGGCGAGGGCTTTTTCGGAATAAGGCTTGTGTTCCGTCCCTGCCCGCTTCATATATTGTTCCAGATAATCATCCACCTTGAAATATGCAAATCCCAGCTTTTCCGCCAGCTTTTCCGCAATGCTGCTTTTACCGCTGCATGGGGAACCTCCTAATATATACAGCTTTTCCATATTTTCTCCTGCCTGCGTATCCTGCCTGCCCCGCGTCGGCAGTTTCCGCTTTTTACTCTTTTTTTTCCAGCTCCCAGAACAGGAACATAGGGATTTTCTGCAGCCAGCAAAGCCTGGGCGATTTTTCCAGAAGGCTTGCTTCGGGCAGCGGTTCGTTTAAATCAAGGATAGTAAAACCGCATGCAACAAAGGCTTTTACATAATCCTGCAGCGTCCGGTGTCTCCATATCACCTGTGTTTCCATTCCTTTTGCCAAGGGCTTTTCCCATATTTCAGGCTGGAAATAATCTCCTACGACCACTTTTTTCTCCGTGTCCTCTCCGACCCAGCTCATTTCTTTTCCGTTAAAACAGGGATGCAGAACACTGGCAAACAGCCTGCCCCCGGGTTTTAATACCCTTTTGGCCTCCCGGAGCGTCCCATACAGATCCTCACAGTCCATAAGCATCATGGAACAGATCACCCTGTCAAAACTTTCGTCAGGAATTCCGTACAGGTCATTGCTGTTACGCACAAAATGCCGGATATCCAGCCCCTCTTCCGCCGCCTTATCCTCTGCATAACCGATGAAAAAGGAAGAACAGTCCACCGAGTATACCCTGGCCCCGCCGCCCGCAAGCGCCCGGGAATAGCCGCCTTCCCCGCAGCCTAAATCCAGTATATCCATGCCTCTCACATCTCCCAGATATTCCAGTGTATAGGGCATAATATAAAATAACCTGAAATCATTGGATCGGGCAAGGGTGATCCAGTCTTCCCCGGCCTGATTCCAGCTGATTGTTGAACTGTCCTGTTTCATAGATATCTCCTTTCCCATTTTTTCCTGACTGGCTGCGATTATCCCAGACGTTTTATTTCCAGCGCACGGTAATTGTCATACCGTACAAATCCGAATTTCTCATAAAAGGGGATGGTGGCAGGATCCGAAGGCATCACCTTCACATACAACAGATCCTCATAATGGCAGAGCAGGCGCTTCATCAGCTCCGCGCCGATATGCTGCTTCTGGTATGCCGGATTCACAAGCAGATAATGGATAAACGCCACGGTTTCCCCATCGTCCAGGCTCCTTACCAGCCCCACCAGCCTGTCATGATCCCAGGCGGAGATCACAAGGGAGGATTGTTTCATAGCCCTGGCCAGCCGCTCCGGATAGTTCCCGGATTCCCAGCCGACGGACAGAAAAAGTTCCTCAAGCGCTCCGGGGGTGAATTCTTTTTCTTCTTTGTATTGAATCTCCATGTATACTCCTGTCTCCTGCAAAAGCATAAGCTGCTTTTGCAGAAATCATTCTATAAATCTTATGTCCGCTTGTTCCCGGAAAGGAATATGACGGTAGCACTGGTTATCGGGATAGCCTGCCATCAGGGTTCCATATACCAGACATCCCTCTGGTATTTCCAACAGCCGGCGGCATTCCGGCAGAAGATTCAGGAAACGGGTGAGATAACCTCCCCAGCATGTGCCGATTCCCTGCGCCTGCAGAAGCAACTCGGCCGTAGTCATGGCAATTGCCGTATCCTGTTGGGGATTTATAGCATCCTCCCGGCACAGGGCGATAAGCAGGACCGCATTCTCTCCCATCACCGGATTGTTCCCGTTCTCATATTCCCCGATGAGTTCAGCTGCCATCTGCTTTTCTTTGCAGCAGCGCAGTATATCTTCCATAATATCCTGTTTCTTTTTTTCATCCGCCAGAATCCGCCAGCTGACCGGATGCTCGTTTTTTGCGCTGGGAGCCATAGTCCCGGCCTCCAGGGCCTCACGCACCAATTCTTCCGGAATCTTGCGTTTCTCAAATCTGCGGTAGGAGCGCCGCTGGTATATGAGCTGCTTCACCGCAGCGGCACAGCCCTCCGGCAGCGGTTTAACCGGACCGGCAACTGTCGGGCCAAAATCACGGGAAACCGCATCGCACGGACAAACGGCCGCACAATGCATACATGCGATACAGCGTTTTCCCCCGTTTTCCGCTTTTCCATTATCGTTTAACTGCAATACGGTAAAAGGACAAACCGTAATACAACGGCCGCAGCCGATACATTTATCCTGATCAATCAAAATCATTTTGCTTCCCCTCCTGACAATTTGCGTTTTCTTCCCGCTCGTTACGAGGAAGACGAAGAACTGGAAGCCGCTGCCGTTGCTGCGACAGCCGCGCACATCGACACCTGCTGGGCTATGATCAGGGACAGGGTTCCATTGATTGCCGCAGTCTGCAGCGTATTTTTCTCCAGATATTCCCCCTGTACCAGCATACCTGCATACATCAGACGCTGACGTTTTCCGATGCCGAAAGCGCCGAAGCCCTTCTGTCCCGCCAGATACCCGTCCACCTCCGCCATATCCCTTACAATCTCGCTTACTTCTCCGTCCGATAAGGCGAGAACACCTAATGTGGGCAGTTCATAGCTGGTGCCGTATTTACAGCCCCGTTCCTTCAGACGGTCATATAACGCCAGGGTTTTGCTGCATTTTTCTTCTTCCCGCCCCTCTCCCAACGCAAGTACATGGCTCAGGGACTGGACCGCATTTCCTGAAAAAAAGCCGGGCTTCAATATTTCATAGCACTTTTCCATGGCGGAAATCAGCTGTTCATCCGTTTTCCGGGACAGAGAAAGAAGTGCGGCAAATGCGCTGTCCTCACCGGAAGTGAGCATAGGATGTTCCGCCTTCATTTGTTTATAAAGCGCCCTCGTCCGTCCGGCAATCGATTCGAATTCCCTTTCTTGCGCAAGCTGTGCAATCGCCACAGCGGCTACCGGCAGATAGCAGGAGGACAGGAAGGTCTCCTTCAAAAGACCGTATACCTGCAGGGTCCTGGCCAGCACGCCCTCCGGTTCTTTGCTGACCGCCATAATGGAGGCTACCGGAAGCTTTACCATACTGCGGAAATTGGAAAACACACCGGTCTGACGTTTCAGGGCTTCCACACAAGACTTCAGGACAACTCCATCCGCCTCTTTGTCATGTAAGGTAAAAACAGCAGCACACAGCGGGTAAAGATAGGAATTTTCCCATCCAAACGTTTCTTTAATCCGATCCCTGCTGCGGATAAACTGCTCGCATCTTGCCTGCATACTATCTTTCATATTCTCTCCGTCCCGCACTCCGGCGCCATTATTCTTTTAACATCCCATATTCATAGGTATCCTGCCACAAAGGCTTTCCCTCTTCATCCTGAAAAAACCAGATATTCCGGATAAGCGTCCCTTCCCTCCGAAACCCCAGCCTCTCCAATAGTTTCCAGGAAGCCTCATTCCGGGGATTGCACATGGCAACGATTCTCCTCGCCCCCCATTCCTCTGTGGCTCTGGTAAGCAATGCCGACACGCTTTCAAAAGCATATCCCCTTCCCCAGTAATCGCTGTTAAAAACATATCCCAGCTCCCAGGTATCATAATCCCCCTTTTCCAGATACAGATTCCCGATCACCTTTCCTGCCTTTAAAGCAACTGCATAGAAACGGGGATCTTCAGCCCTCCGGGCCGCTTCTGCCGCTGCCTCCTGCCTGGAATAAGGGGCATAAGGCTCATATTTTACCACATCTTCTTTGGAAAGGTACTCGTATAAATCCTCTGTGTCATTCCCCGAAAAACAGCGGATGACAAGACGTTTTGTTTCCAAATCCATAAAACTGGACTCCTTTCATATCACAGCTCACAAAGGGAGGAAGGGGATATTATTGATCCTGCCTGTAAAAAAATTCCGCATACAGCAGAGAAAGAGCGTGTCTGAAAATTGTTTTCCGACAGCTGTGCGTCCCACTTTGTGGGAGATTTGTCCCAAATGAGGGAATCGTAGTGGGCTACGTTGACTGAATTTGGGGCAAATATACCGCAAAGTGGGACGTGCAGATGGCGGGAATGAATTTTCAGACACGCTCTTGCATGGACACTCCGCAGGTTATCTCCCCATTTTTCATCATGTCCATCATATCGTGCCTTTTCACCCATTTCTTACAATTTACTTCATTTTCATCCCACGCACTCTCTTCCGCCTGTACCCTGGCTGCAAAAATGTGAATCCGAAGATCCGACATTCCGTTATTCGGATACTGACTGCATAAATAAACCGGATTTTCCAGGATACATCCGGTTTCTTCCAGGCATTCCCTCTTGGCCGCATCCACCGGACTTTCCCCATCTTCCACCCGCCCGGCAGGAATTTCCCATTCCAGCCGGCCCGTAATGTATCTCTTGGACTGTATCATAAGAATTTCATCCTGGTCATTATAAATTACCACACAAACCGATTCATGAGGATAGTGAAGTCTGTGATAGGTGTCTATTATATATCCTTCCGGCATTTTTACTTTATCCGCATATAAGGATATCCAATCACTTTCATAGATTGTCTGGGTGGAAAGTCTCTCCGGCATCATAATGGTGTTACTCCTTTTCTTTCGGCCACTCGCAATCATACGTAGTCCTTTTTATACCCCGCGCGACTCCAAATCACGGTCTTCCTCCGCTCTAGCCTGCACATGGGCCTCTTCCAGATCAATGCCATAACAATCCGCAATACGGATGAGCTGTCCGAAGATATCGGCCAGCTCGTTTCCGATGTTTTTTTCCAGACCCACGGGCCGTTCTCCCTTGTATGCATAATATTCCTCTTTCAGCATGATACATCGGGATAAATCACCCACCTGTTTACTCAACTCAATCATTGCCCCGTTTACGCCCCATGGCTTCCCTTCCACCTTTTCAAACCTGTGATAAACCTCTCTGTACAGCTCAATTGCCTCCTGAAATGACATTCCCATAATCATTGTCCTCCTGTTTTTATAATCACATATCCATTGCCCGCAAGGATTTTTAGAGCCTTCTCAAAACATTCTTTTTTAGTCAGTATATAATCGGTATTGTAAGTAGAAACTGCAAATACCCCTATTTTGTTATCCGCAAGCAAAGTGGTGATGCGTGACAGGATTCCTATCAGGGAAAAATCCAGAACCCCCTGTATCCGGAATGCCCGCCATCCGTCATCACGGCTGCGCACATTATCAGGTACGGATCCGGTACTGCATACCAGAGACAGTTCTTCCTCTGTTTTCCCCAGAAAAAAGAATTCATCCTCATAATTTATACCGGACATATTTTCCAGTTTACATATGGAAAAGTCCTGATTTATTACTTTGATTTCCATTTTATGTCCCCCACGGCCGACTTCCTATTTAGACCTATTATACACTATTTTCATCCAGAAAGGAAATTCATTCCCCGGATCCGTTCCTTTCCCAAGCGCCGGGGATGCCGCAGGGCACAAGGGGCCGTCTGACCTGTTACGCAGTGAATACGCAGACCCGTCTATACATTCCAAAAGTTGTCATAAACGAACCGATGGTTTCCTCCAACGCGGCACAGGGGGCGTGAACAATAAAAAATTTTTTAAAATACTGTCTTTTTTCCTTTTATGACATACTGTTGTCGCAGTTAATCCGGTATAATAAACATATCAACTACACAAAAGGAATTTGTAACTATTCAGCAGTTCTGTACCTTTACCGCCCAGACGGTAAGAAAATGATTCAAGAGTATAAAAATCCCATCGCCGCAGGCGGTTTTACTTGGATTTTACATGTAAGTGTGAAGGCACGGAACCGTTACAGCAATTCCACCCAAGAAAGGATCCTGGTAACCCCTATGATTCATCTCACAAACAGACAGGCCCGCCAATTCCTACTGCTAAAACACGGACTGCTCGGCGCACATAAATTTACCGGAAAGCAGGGTGCCCTTGCCTTCGTGAGTCAGGCCGGCTGCATCCAGTTCGATCCGGTGGATTCCTGCGGGAAAAATGCAGAGCTTACCCTGCAGTCGCGGGTCAGGAATTTCACCAAACAAACCCTGTCCGAACTGCTCTATACAGACCGCAGCCTGATTGATTTTCCGGATAAAAATCTTTCTATTTTCCCCACGGAAGACTGGCCTTATTTTCGCCGTTACCGGGACGCGGCAAAGGACGGGGGTTTACGTTTTCCGGAACTGGCTGATCTGGAAAAACAGGCAATTGCATATATCCGCGCCAACGGAGCCGTAAGCTCTGACGAGTTACCCGTGCAGGGCAGTATCCACTGGCATTCCTCCATCCACTGGAGCGGCGGCTGGAACGGAAATACCAATGCCGCAAGGGCGGTATTGGAGCAGCTTTATTCCACAGGCGAGCTTATCATCCACCACAAAAAAGGAAGCCGGAAATACTATGATCTGGCTGATAAATACCTGCCTTCCCGGCTGCTGTCCGCTCCGGATCCTCTCCCCGATGAGTACGAACACCAAAAGTGGAGGGTGCTCCGCCGGATAGGGGCCGTGGGACTTCTGTGGAACCGGCCGTCCGATGCATGGCTGAACATCTGGGGATTGAAATCGCCGGAGCGTATCCGGATATTTGCAGATTTACTTTCCGAGGAAAAAATCCTTGCAGTTTCGGTGGAAGGGATCGCTTCCGAACTGTATTGCCGTGCCGAAGACCGTCCCCTTCTGGAAACGGTTCTTGAAAACAGGACTTATAAACCACGCTGTGAATTTATCGCCCCGCTTGACTGTTTCCTGTGGGACCGTAAACTGATAAAGGCTTTATTTGGCTTTGAATACACCTGGGAAATCTATACACCGGCCGACAAACGCAAATATGGCTTTTATGTCCTTCCGATTATCTACGGCGAACGTTTTGCCGGACGTATCGAAGCCATCGCCCAGTCAAAAACCGGAACCCTGCTTGTAAAAAACATCTGGTATGAGGAGGATTGCCGGCAGACCAAGAAGCTGTTAACCGAAATAGACAAAAGTGTGAAACGTTTTGCCCGCTTTAACCAATGTGGCAGCATTCAATATGAGAATACGCTTCCGCATATACTTTCCTGACAGGAAACTTTTTTATTTCTTAATATTACTACCCGTAGCTTTTCAAGACCGGCTGTTTCCGCTATGATTAACCGTATAAGGAGGTATTCTATGAAAATACTGATAGCAGAAACTATACGGGCCAACCGTAAGGCCGCCGGTCTGACTCAGGAACAGCTTGCGGAAGCCATGGGGGTTACGGTAGGTGCCGTTTCCAAGTGGGAAAGCGGGGTTTCACTTAGATAAAGATACCACACCATTCCCACGCTGACTTTTGCTCAACCGATACAGCCGGAGGGCTGGATAACAAGAAAAGGCGGTATGCGCCCCGTGGAGGGGTAGCGTACCGCCTTTCCTTGTGGGGGTTTCCAAAGGGGGCAACGCCCCCATTTGGCACACGACTTTGCGAAGCAAAGTGTAGTGTGTTATACGCTCTGTCGGCGTTGCCGTGAAAATGCCGTTGCCGCCGGGGAGGGCAAGGGCATTTGAAGCGGCAGGAAAACAGGGCTGTGCTTGCGTGGCGTGGAGCCGTAAGCGCAGGTCTGGTTTCAACAGCAGACAGGGCGTATATGAAAGCCCCCGTCCCGCGTTCTACGCTCCGACTTGTGGACAAAGTGTCCCGAAGTTGTGGCTACACTCCCGGAAAAGTAACAGGACAGCGGGTAACCGTCAAGGCTGAAATGAACGGGTTTACACCCGGCCTTGACCGCCGCCCGCCGTCCCACTGAATGGGTGGACAAGGCGGTCAATCCCTCAAAGTGCTTGTCCGCGCTCTTTCTGATTTTGAGGTATTCAGTTTTTCAAAATTGAATAATCAAAATAAATTTTTTCGATTGAAAAAATTTTATTTGTTATCATCTTCAATGCCATATTTTTTCTTTTGCCGAATCACATAATTACTGATTTTTTCATCATATAGTGGATACTGGTAATCCAACTGGCATGCCACTTCTGACGAAACCTCCCGGAACAATGCCATACATTGTTCAAAGGATTCCCACATATGGGGATAGGAATCCATATTATAAGTGGATATAAGTCGTTCCCACAATTCCTCTGGGGCATATTGCTTCATAAATTTATAGTTTTTTCCCAAACTGAAATGAAATCCCTGTTTGATACCAATCAGCCAGGAAATCATGCGAAGCAATTCTTTTCGTACTATATCATTCATATGGTCAATAGCAAAAAGAATTTCTTTGCGGCATAAGCCCTTTACTACATATGTTGTAGTATTCCAAAATTCATTACAGCAATCGTCAAACATTCTTTGAGTAGGCTTCTGCAAGTGGTAGTCTATATCCGTTGGTATTGGCGGCTTTACGATACGGTTGTCTTTATCCAACAGTAACTTTACCAGTTTATCCCATGTAAAATACTCGTCTATCAGTTCCAGCGGCAGCAAAGTTAAATCTATCTTAACATCATCAGTAAACAGCATTAAATATGAAAATCCCTTTTCTACAGCTGGAAATAATTCCATATCTTCCGGCTTTTGCAGAATCAACCTTTCACCAAATATATCTAGCCATTTATCATCACTTGTGAAGCTGTCCATATCCGTAACAAAAAAAGTAATATCAAAATCCTGAAAATCATCAGGCGGAATATTTGTATTTGTTCTAGATCCTTCCAAAGTAACCATGCGAATGCGTTTGTCTGTTTTTGCAAAATTCAAAACAATATCATAAACTTCCTTTTCTGATCTCATTTTTATCTCCTCCAATTATTGAAATAGGTGTGAAACCATTTTAGGGCTTTCCCGCCTTGATTACCCTTTAGCAAAGACGGGCGGGGCTGTCAGCGGCGGCGCATTTATGCGCCGTTCATCTTGACCGTTGACTGGCTCGGCTGGCTTTGCCATTCTCGATAAATAAGAAATTTTGATTATTTTAACGTGTTTAAATATGCAAGTAACTCATTCTTCTTTAATGGCTCACAATGACTTAACACGCAATAATCGCAATCTATGGAATATATTCTCTCGATCAAATGCTGTAATTTTCTCTTGTCCATATAGCCGCCATTAAAAAAATCTTCACTTGTAGAGTCACCTAAAAATAAAACTTTCTCCTCCGGGATATAAATACAAGTTGTATCTTCGGAGTGTGGTGAAACAGTATGGAAAATATGAGCGGTTATATTCCCTAAGTTTAATGTCATTTTTTCTACATATTCAATATCAGCTATTACGATATTCAATTCATTTTCCCCAGCATATTCTTTAGCAAAATGAGTATCATCTTTTTTTAGGATGTCAATATATTTTTTATCATTTGCTCGATCCTGCTGTTCTCTTAAAAACAAGTTCGTTTTCTGGTGTGCGATGCTAACTCCACTTATATCATGTAAGCCAAATGTATGGTCATAATGCCAATGCGTAATGACCGTAAAATCGGGTTCTTTCAAATCGCAACTTCTTAATGCTCTATAAAAATCTTGCACATGTTTTTTTGAATATCCTGCGTCAACGGCTAAGGAAAATTTATCCCCTTTTACATAGGCCAGCATTGGCCTGTCAACTTCAGGCTCATGCGGCAAAAAGTAAATATTTTTGGTCAGATTTTTCAATCCCATTTTTTGTCCCATCTTTCCGGCAATAGTTCTTTTAGCCTTACTTCCTTTTCAAAATCGACGACAACCATTGTGTTTTCATTATAAAGGTCTAATTGTGACATCAATTCTCTGCATCTTCCACAGGGAGGCAAAATGCTTCCATCTTCGTATACAGCTACAATCCTCTTAATTTTTGTTTCCCTATTTTTAAGCATTTCGGCAATAGCCGCTTGTTCCGCACATATACCGATAGAACAAGGCACATCAATACAAATGCCTGTAAATACTACTCCACCAACTGTTTCCAATGCACAACCTACATGCCCTGCTTCCCCATTTTTCTTTAATTTTATAGGGGATACAGTCTGTAACGCAATTTGATATAAATTTTTCATAATTTCTCCATAAATCTCGAATAAACTCTCTTACTTTCGCCCCCGTTGTGGCTTTGGATTTTTCAGCAGGTCCGACTTCTGTGCAATTCTTTTTAGCCACTTTCTTTCTTCCTCTGACAGCTTCCCATAGTTCAGCTTGAGCCGCTTGCAAATAAACGCCATCGCCGCCTGCTCCGGGTCGCTGTCCGGGCTGGTGGTTTCCTCTGCGGTCTGCAAGAAATCTTCCAGTGGGTTGTCCTCCGGGACACTGAAAAAATCGTCCTTATGGGCTTCCCGCAGGTCGAGGGCTATCTTGTTTATATCCTGCTGTATCACATAGCGGCAAAAGCTGTCGTCGTCAATATGGGCGGCGATAAGCTGCCTTAACTGCGGGTCAGTCAAGCCGGGATTGTGCTGTTTCATAATCGTTGCACTCACAGCGTCCACAATGGCGTTTGCGCTCTGCACCTGCTTTCCCGCTACGCCGTTCACATAGATTTCAAGGTCGGCCATGAGCCGGGGAAAATCCGGGTGGGTCGCCAGTTCACACAAAAGAGAATTATCCACCAGCCCGCTTTTCAATAGTTCAATCATATCATCACTCAAATGCAGGTCTGCAAGATCGGCGTTTGGGTGATTTCTTGTTTGAGAACGGCCCAGCAGATAATCAACAGTCACTTCGTAAAACTTTGCCAACTCAATAAGGGCGTAATGGCTGATGTCCTTGAGATTATCCCCCTCATAACTCCCTAAAGCGGACTTGGAGAGGTGGGTTTTCTCCGCAAGCTGTTCCAGCGTCAGACCGCGTTCCACACGCAGGTCTTTCAATCGTTCTTGTATGGATAGTTCCATGCGCTCCCCCCTTGTCTGCAAATATCATTTTTATTATACCACAATTCCGAAAGCGTGGAAATAGCCTGTTTTTTAGGCCAATTTCCTACCTTTCGGATATACGGGACGGGCGGTCATTTAGGTGTAGACTTAGGGTAGTTCATCGATGAACGGCACCTTGAAAACAGAATGACCGTCCGAAAAGGAATACCCCGGCTGGGGAAGCACTGCAAGGAGCCAGCTTCTGGACACTTTGTCCAGAGGTCACTTCGGGACAAGTTGTCCCGAAGCTGCGGGGAGCGTGCCTCGTCGCCGCAAGCTGCGTATCATTCGCTTCCGCCAGATGGCGAAAGCTCACTCGCTCCGCTGCGGCTCCTCTCCCCACAAAGTCTGACGACTTTGTGGGGCCCCATGTTGGGAACACGCCGCAGGAATGGGGCAGGAAACCTTTTCGGAGGAACGGCAACGGAAAGCAAAATGGAGGGAACGCATGAGAGATAACCCCTATAAAGACTTGCCGCCACTGGAACGCAGGCCGAACGGTTCCCTTTACCGCATGACACCGGCGCAGAGGAAACAGGCGGCCAGCCTGATACGCCGGGAGTGCTGTTGCTTTGAGGACGGCAACTGCGTTGTTCTTGACGATGGGGACACCTGCACCTGCCCGCAGACGGTTTCTTTCTCGGTCTGCTGCAAGTGGTTCCGATGGGCGGTTTTGCCGCTGTACGGGACGCTGGAAGCGGAGATTTTCCGGGATAAGGACTTGAAACGCTGTGCGGTCTGCGGCAGCGTGTTCGTCCCTAAATCCAACCGGGCTAAATACTGCCCCGGCTGTGCCGCCAGAGTTCACAGGCGGCAGAAAACAGAAAGTGAACGGAAAAGGAGGTCTGCTGTGGACAGTTAGGAGCGAAGAAAGCCTTGATTTATCAGGCTCCGCAAGCCCCAAACCGGGGCAGGTGGTATAAAGTATCGCCCGCCCCGGAAAACGGGCTTCTAACCGTCCACAAAACACGATATGACAAACACCATTTACATTCATCAGCCGGAAAAGGCGTTCAGCTTCACCCGGCTCCCGAATTTTCTCTTTGAAGCCCCCACATTCAAGGCCCTGTCTAACGAGGCAAAGGTTCTGTACGCCTTTATCCTGCGCCGGACAGAGTTATCCCGCAAGAATGGGTGGGCGGATGACTGCGGACGGATTTATCTGTACTATCCCATCTGCGAGGTGGTTGACCTGCTCCATTGTGGGCGGCAGAAAGCGGTGAATACCCTGCGGGAACTGCAATACGCCGGACTGGTGGAGATCCAGAAGCAGGGCTGTGGAAAACCCAACCGCATTTTTCCAAAATCCTATGAAGCGGTTCCAAACACCGACTTTAAGAAATCCCGTTCTGGTACACCGGAGGACTGAAAACCGTACCCATTAAGTACGGAAATCACTCCTGAGACGTACGAAAACCGGACGGTATATAGAAATACAAAGATAAAAAGATTGATTTATATTCTATCCATTCCAATCCTATCCGAGCTATTTTCTGCGGGATTTCCCTGTGGAAAACCCCGGATAGGAAAGGAATGGGGAAAGGAGCAGAATGGCACAACACGCAATTTTACGGTTTGAGAAGCACAAGGGCAACCCGGCAAGGCCGCTGGAAGCCCATCACGAAAGACAGAAAGAACAGTATGCCAGCAATCCCGACATTGACACAAGCCGGAGCAAATACAACTTCCATATCGTCAAGCCGGAGGGACGCTATTACCACTTCATTCAGAGCCGGATTGAGCAGGCCGGGTGCCGAACCCGCAAGGACAGCACACGGTTTGTCGATACGCTGATAACCGCCAGCCCGGAGTTTTTTAAGGAGAAATCCCCAAAGGAGATACAGGCGTTTTTCCAGCGGGCGGCGGACTTCCTCATTGGCCGGGTAGGACGGGAAAATATCGTGTCGGCGGTGGTACACATGGACGAGAAAACGCCCCACCTGCATTTGACCTTTGTTCCGCTGACAAAGGACAACCGCCTGTGTGCAAAGGAGATTATCGGCAACCGGGCAAACCTGACGAAGTGGCAGGACGATTTTCACGCCTACATGGTGGAGAAATATCCCGACTTGGAGCGTGGGGAAAGCGCCAGCAAGACAGGCCGGAAGCATATCCCCACCCGGCTTTTCAAACAGGCAGTTTCCCTCTCCCGGCAGGCCAGAGCCATTGAAGCCACGCTGGACGGCATTAACCCGCTGAACGCCGGAAAGAAAAAAGAGGAAGCCCTCTCCCTGCTGAAAAAGTGGTTTCCGCAGATGGAGAACTTCTCTGGGCAGCTCAAAAAATACAAGGTCACGATAAACGACCTTTTGGCAGAAAATGAACAGTTGGAAGCCAGAGCCAAAGCCAGCGAAAAAGGCAAGATGAAAGATACGATGGAACGGGCAAAGCTGGAAAGCGAACTGGACAATTTACAGCGGCTGGTTAACCGTATCCCGCCGGATATACTGGCGGAACTGAAACGGCAGCAGCGGCACACGGTAAAGGAAAGGTGATAGATATAAGCAGAAAATTTCGCCGCCCTTGTGCGGCATTGTACCTTGAAAACTGAATATGGAGGACACTGGATGGCAAAAAGCGAAAGCGATACTTTTACACCCCGGACAGGGCAGGTCATACAAGCAGAGAACGGCACGCAGTATTTTGTATGTGGGAACAACCGTATAAAAATCTCCGAACACTTCGCCGCAGGCGGGAAGCCCCTCGGTGATCTGATTGTAGATGTGGTGCGGCACACCGCAGAAAAAGCCGCTTCAACCTGATAGCCCATCATTGATAGCACGCCCACGCTTATGATATAATTGCCATAGAGCAAAAGTATTGTAAGCGTGGGTTGTTTCTTTAGAAGGAGGATTTTTAACGGTGAAACAACCTTACAATACTACGATTTACAACACGGCGCTTTATATGAGATTGAGCCGGGACGATGAAAACTATGGTGACAGCGTAAGCATTGAAACACAGCGGACAATCCTGCAACAGTACGCAAAGGAACAGGGGCTTCATGTAGTCGGTGAGTATGTGGACGATGGCTGGTCGGGGACGAACTTTGAACGCCCGGATTTTCAGCGCATGATGGACGATGTGGAAGCCGGAAAAGTAAACTGCATTGTCACGAAAGACCTTTCCCGTTTCGGGCGGGAACATGTGATGATGGACTACTATCTGGAATTTCTGTTCCCGGAAAAACGGGTGCGCTACATCGCCGTTGCGGAGAATGAGGACACAGAAAAAGGGCTTTCCGATTTTGTCCCATTCAAAAACCTGTTCAATGAATGGTTTGCGAAAGATACGAGCCGCAAGGTAAAGGCCGCTTTCAAAGCGAAGTTTGCCACAGGACAGCGTATCGGCGCCTATGCTCCTATCGGGTACAGGAAACACCCGGAAATCAAAAACAAGCTGATAATCGACGAGGAAACCCGCTGGATAGTGGAGAAGATTTTTGACCTTGCTATTCATGGCAGAGGGGCGGCCAGTATCACAAGAATACTGATTGAGGAAAAGGTTCCTACGCCGGGATTTATCAACTTTCAGCGTGACGGGACTTTTGCAAACATCTATGCGGGTGCGCCGGAGGAAAAAAGCTACGCATGGACGATAGCCCAGGTCAAGAGCATTATGAAAGATGAAACCTATATCGGCCATACCATCCACTACCGGGAAACGAACATTTCCTTTAAGAACAAACGGAGGGTACGCAAGCCCCAAAGTGAATGGGTGCGGGTGGAGAACACGCAGGAGCCGATTATCAGTGAGCAGGTTTTCCGGCAGGTACAGGAGCAGATAGCAAACCGCCGCAGAAAATGCAAGGACGGTACAACACAGATTTTTTCCGGATTGGTAAAATGTGCGGATTGCGGCTGGTCGCTGTCCTATGGGGAGAACAGGCAGAACAGCAAGCCTTACGGCCATTATCATTGTAGCAAGTACGGACAGGGCACACGCCAATGCTCCATGCACTATATCCGCTATGATGTGCTTTACGCCTATGTCCTCTCCCGTCTGCAATACTGGTCGGGGCTGGTACAGCATGATGAAGAACGGCTTTTGAAGCGGCTGTTAAATGCCACTGATAAGGGACAGGCCGCCGCAAGAAAGAAGCAGGCCGCCGAACTGAAAAAGGCAGAGAAGCGGAAAGCCGAAGTCGATACCCTGTTTGCCCGGATGTATGAGGACTGGGCGGCGGGGTGTATCACGGAATACAACTTCTCTATGTTGTCCGGGAAGTACCAAAGCGAACAGGCTGAACTGGACACAAAGATTGAACAGCTTCAATCCGCTATCGCCACTGAAAGCCAGAACGCCGCAGACGCAGAAAAATGGATTGCCTTGATGAAAGAGTGCGTCAATCCAACAGAACTGACCGCCGAACTTTTGAATACGCTGATTGAAAAAATCGTTGTCCATGAAGCGGTCAAAGGTGAGGACGGAAGCCGGGAACAGGAGGTAGAAATCTTCTACCGCTTTATCGGCAAAATTGATTGAATGATACCAATATCTTTAACTATGTGATACCGGCGCAACCACTCCTGATCTTTCTTCAATCCTGGAGCTTGCTGCATTGTTCGGCATTTCCGTGGATGTACTGCTGGGCTACCAGCTGCAGAATACAGATGCCGGACAGTCAGCCGGGCGAATACGAGCCCTGATGCTGGAGAAAAAATATAAAGACGCCGTCCGGGAATCTAAAAGGGCGTTATTAAAATACCCGAACCACTTTGATGTGGTCTATCGTGCTGCTGATTTATATGATTGCATAGGTACGGAGCAGCACAACCGGGAGCTTCTTCACCGCTCCCGCCAGCTGCTGGAGCACAGCCTTCTGCTCCTGGATCAAAATACGGACGAACAGCTTGACGAAGCCGTGATTCAAAGCCAAATCGCCCAGATATGGTCGTCTCTGGGGGAAACGGATCGGGCAATTGCCCAATATAAAAAATACAATTACGCGGGTACCAACAACGGGCGTATCGGTTCCCTCCTTTCCTCATTGGGACGTTATGAAGAGGCCCTGTTCTATCTTTCCGCCTCCACACTGGATCAAATTACGGAGCTGATCCGGGTGACCATGGGAATAGCCTCCTGTGCCTCACAAACCGGAAATCCTTGCGAAGCATTGCAGGTTCTCTGTTGGATGCGGCAGATCCTCGATGGTCTGAAAATTCCCGGAAAGGTTTCCTATCTGGATAAAGCCGGAGTGGTACTGCTTCATCTGCAGGCACAGATTTACGCGGACACAGGAGATCTGGCCTCTGCCAAAGACAGTCTGCTAAAGGCGTACCATGCCGCCCGTCTTTTTGATGCCGCACCGGTCTACACCATGGAAAACATCCGTTTTTACCACGGCACAGAACCGCTCCTGCTATCCGACAGTTTCGGCCCCACAGCCATACAGGGCCTGGAAAACAGCATCCTTCAGGGAACGGGCACAGGCAGCGGAAAGCTGCGGGAACTATGGAGGGAAATTACCGATGATGACCAGTGACAGAAACCAAACCCGCAAGGCCCTCACCCGCTGTTTTTTCCGGAATAACCACGCCGCTGCTGTGCTCGCCATGGCCGCAGTCGTACTGAATACGCCTCTGAACCTGCTTATTTCCTGGCAGATGCAGCAGCTTATCGACATTGCCGCCGGAACCCCTGCCATGTTCAGCCTTGCCGGGATCAGCGCCAGCCTGCTGCTCTCCTTTGCCCTAATGGGGGTAATTATGGCTGTGGGCTGCTATGCCCGCCCGCTTTTTATACGGCGCGCCGTACAGCAGTACCGTGATTATGCTTTTGAAGAGCTGACCCGGAAAGGTACGGGTACTTTCCACAAGGAAAATACCTCTACCTATCTCTCGGCCCTGACCATTGACACGGTAAGCATTGAAACGAATTATCTGACCGCACTGTTCACTCTGCCCGGCAGTTTTCTGATGCTGGCCGGCGCTTTCTGCCTGATGCTCTATTACAGCCTTCCTCTGACCCTTGCCGCTGCCGCCGCGTCCCTGCTGCCTCTGGCTGCTTCCCTGCTGGCGGGCCGTCGGCTGGCTGTTCAGGAGAAAAAAGTATCCGATCAAAACGAGTATTTCCTGGCGGAGCTAAAGGATCTGCTGGCGGGATTTCCTGTGATAAAAAGCTTTAAAGCCCAGCCCGAAGCTATCCGCCTGTTTGTCCGTTATAACGCCGCCAGTCAGAAAAGCAAATGCAGCGCCAACCGTACCCGCAGCATCCTGCAGAACCTATGCGCGGCTTCCGGACTGCTGGCCTTATTTTTCGTATTCCTTCTGGGTGCGCTGCTCGCAATCAAAGGATACGGTGTCACCGCCGGTGTGGTTTTAGTATTTGTCCAGCTGATGGAAATGGCCGAATCTTCTATTTCACAGCTGCCCCAAATTCTGGCAAACAAGAATGCCTCCAATGCCCTGATAGATAAGCTGGCATCCTCCCTTTCCGCCGGTCAGGAACAGGGCGGCATTCCGGCACCCCATACCCTCCGGGATTCTATAACCTTAGAAAATGTAAGCTTTTCCTATACTCCTGAGGAACCGGTACTCAAAAATATCACCTATCGTTTTGACGCAGGCAAAACCTATGCCATCGTCGGCAACTCCGGCTGCGGGAAATCCACTCTGCTCCAGCTCCTCCAGGGAAGCTACATGGACTATCAGGGACATATCTGTTATGACGGAAAAGAGCTTTGTTGTTTTAAACCGGATTCCCTGTATGATCTCATCTCTGTCATACAACAGAACGTTTTTCTCTTCAACAGCTCTATCCAGGATAATATCACTATGTTCCGGGAATTCCCCGAAGAACAGAAAGAGCGCGCAGTCCGTCAGGCCGGCCTGGAATCGTTCCTTGCATCAAAAGGCGCCGATTATCTGTGCGGCGAAAACGGAAGTTCCCTGTCCGGCGGGGAACGGCAGCGCATTTCCATAGCCCGCTGCCTGCTGCGGAGCACGCCGGTCCTGCTGGCCGACGAAGCCACCGCCGCACTGGATGCCGCCACCGCCTTTGAAATAACCTCAGCGATCCTGTCCCTGGACGGAATAACCCGGATCCTTGTCACCCACCGTCTGGAAGAAATCCTTCTCCGGCGCTTTGATGATATCCTGGTAGTAAAGGACGGCCGCCTGGCAGAGCATGGAACCTTTGACAGCCTGATGAAAAATAAAGCTTATTTTTATTCCCTGTACACCTTATCCCAGTAAAAACCGTAATATAATTCGTCAAGCAGAGGAAGAGCGGATTAAAAAGGGCTGCAACCAAACACGGGAAATAAACCGTAATCGATGTGCAACCCTTTTGATATTCACTTTTTTATTATTCAACGGTTACCCTGCAGAGCTTTTTATAGAAAGCTATTCCGTAATAAATAAAATCCTCATATCCGTCCAGAATTAACTCTGCATCATATACCACAGTACCTTTATTTGATCCATCCCGTTTCTCCCCATTATAACTGTATTTTTAGTCTTATTTCCTCCACCAACCCCTGCACCATACAAGCCGGCCACATCTCCGACGGCTTATCCTTCCCATCATCCACGCACTTCCTGCAACACCGCCCGGCTATCTGAATTGCCTTTTGCTCATCCCCATACTGCACCAGTTTGCGGTAAATATCTTTATCCTTCTTAAAATATTTCTGCCCCGTAACCTTTTCGAACTTATCCGCAAACCGGTCACAGCAAGTATATGACTCCCATATCGCCGGCATCTCGCCAAAGTAGGCATACATCCAAATCTCAAAACAGGGATTAGACCAGCCGGCTCCCACACCGCTTTTCTCTGCCGCCAGAATAATATCATCAAAATCCTTTACCTGATCCCTGTCAAAGACAATCCATGGAATACGGTACTGCGGCTCCTTATTTGCAAGCTCCAGCGCCCGTTCCACCAGTTCTACCGTCTTGGCCTTTTCCACTTTTATCACCAGACGATCTTTCAGCCCTGCCGGAATACTGTCCCGCAGACCCTCAAAATAATTTTTCTCCGTCTCCTCCGTATCGGTCACAATCAGATAATATCCCAACTCCGGTACTCTTGTTCCCACACTCTGGTTCCGGTCTTTTCTTTTCCCAGACCTGCGGTCACTGGGTTTTTCTCTGCTTTTATTCGCCATCCGCAGTTCCCCCTGTAAGCATCTTCATCGGTTTCAATGCCGGAATGGCTCCATAGTTTCCTGTAAGATAATTCTTTGCCAAAGCCTCATCTCTTCGCACTTTATTACCGTCCCCGTCTTTAAACTCCGCCAATGAATACAGTTCTGATACTCCATCCCTGTTTTTATTGACCATCCAGATTTCATCCCTACGCAGAAGTTCATTAGAAAATTGCCAGATATCGTGTGTAGTAAAAATAAGCTGGGCATTCTGTGTATTAATTTCTGGTGACAAAAAGGTCAATATGATATTCCGGACCAACAACGGATGCAGCCTGGCATTCAGCTCGTCGATAAACAATGTTCCCCCATTATCCAGCATGTCTTTCAACGATGGATAAAGCGCAAACATTTTCAGTGTGCCGCTGGATTCCTGCTTCAGCGGAATGGAGGCCATCTCCTGACTTCCCACTTTTTTATGGAGGGCATCAATTGTAAAGCGTTTGCCCGTATCCTTCTCGTCTTCCGGCTGCAGTTCTTCCACTTCAAAATCCTGTATTGACTCATCAAAGGAAGCAAAATATTTAACCACATTCTCCTGCACTTCCTTACTATCTGTAAACCCATCCGGAAGGACTCTGGAGCGGAAGAAGTTCTCTGTCGGGTCACCAAAATCAATGATATCATTATTCAGAAACCATTCCCTCACCTTTTTGAGTTTAGCAACCCGCAGCTTTGCACCCAGAGAAACGATTAGCGCTTCTTTATTCAGAGACGCTTTAATATTCTCCACATGGCTCTTGGAGAATCCATTCATTTCCAGTTCTTCCCCTTTTTTACGGTAAAACATGGTCCTGTAATTTTTTCTTGCTGTCTTGGCTTTGGAATACAGCCATTCTTCCACTACCTCATCTGCTTTTAAGGAAAACCCGTATTGGTATATCTTTCCGGTATTTTCAGAATTATCTACATAAAAGACCTCAAATGTGGTCTCTTCATTGCGGCTGTTATCATCAAACAGAAATGGAGTAACTTTCAGATAGTCCTCCTCCTTTTTCCGGCGGCCTTCTTCCTCATCTCCAAATTTAAAAGACTCTTCTACATAATAGCTCATATAGTCAAACGCCTCATACACATTTGACTTACCACTTGCGTTAGCGCCGTAAATTGCAGCTACCTTGAGCAGCTTGTCATTTGCGATATCCACAACGTGATCCTCATGTTCTGTTATTTTAGTCGCTGACAAATCCAGCGACACTTCATCACGAAATGATTTGAAATTCTTAAAGTTAAATTGTATCAGCATAATAATCTCCTCGTTCTGGACAACTATGATATCTTTCTATTATAGAGTATACCATTTTGAGCAAAAATCAACATCTAATTTCATTAAATTTAAAAATTAGATGTTGATTTTATTGGTGTTAGGAGAGGAAGCTTCTCTTGAAGCAATACGCTTTTTTCAAATATAGAAGAGGCCGGAAAAATGGAGTTTGCCCAACTCCATTTTTCACAACCCCTTTTTTCCTGTTAATATCCGAGCTTACTTTTATTTTTCGCAAATATCTCATTTACCTCGGTCACATAATTATCAGCGCCTAGATTCTTTATTTCTGATATATATGCATCCCATTGCGAATCAATATCCGCCTGTCCGGTAATAAATTTCTGTATCCAGGTTTTTGTGCTGTCAATCAATGGTGTCTGAATCAGCGTCAATTCTTCCGTTTCCTCTTCATTTGCCATAAAGGGAGGATCAATCGGCCTCATTTCTCTATATTCCCTGATTCTTGCATCAAAATCCTTTTCTTCAGCCGTTGTCATCCTGGAATTTTTAATCCATGCGGAACCTCCGTAAGCAAATACCCCTCCTGCAAAGCCATAATCCGCATTCAGCTTTTTGGAGGCCTCCGGATTTAAGCCGCTGTAGGTAATATCGGAATTCAATACAATATCCCCATTCGCATCTTTGGTATAAGTCTCCCCTTCCACACCCCACTGGGCCAGAAGGTGTCCTTCCTCTGAATACCATAGCCAGTCAACAAAACGCAGCATTTTAATAAAGCCTTCTTCCCCAAGATCATCCAATGCATTTTGGGAGATCATAACACCGTTTTCCAGCCGGGAATTCTCCATCTGCAAAAGTCCTGCGGGGCCGCCGGGAGCAACAGTCATATATAACTGGGCATCATCTACCTGCATCTGCATGGCATAATCATTGAGATTCTGGTAATTTCCGGTCATCGCATATGTTTCGCCTGTAAAAAACTTGGCCTTTGCCGAATCATCTTCCTGAGAAAAGGATTCCGGATCCAAAATCCCGTCTTTTACCATTTTGTTCAGTATTGCAAGCCATTCTTTCATATTATCCGTGGCATCCGCAAAATAATATTCTTCTTTTTCATGATCAAAAGCCAATCCGTTGGAAATTCCCCATCCGGCCTTCACGCCATAAGATATGGAAGAAATATTAAGCAGACAGTCACCCTTGGACATATCCGATATTACATAATCACAGCCGGTATACTCCTTTACTTTTTTACATGCTTCATAGAAATCCTCATAGGTCCAGGTTTTTTCCAGTTCAGTAACATCCACGCCGGCCTCTTCAAATATATCCTTACGGATAATAAAGGAATAACCGCCTCCCCCGATTTCCCATAAACCGGGAAGTACATAGTATTTACCGTCAGCCTGCAGCTTACTCTTTAAATCATCGGCCATATTCCATTCTTTCACACATTTCTGATAGTTGGGCATATACTTTACCCAATCGGAGATAGCAACCACCTGTCCTCCGTTCACATATTTGCCTTCTTCATATGTTTTAGGAATAATATAGGGGGAATCTCCGGAATTGACGAGAACTGATTTTTTATCCTCATAATCGGTTCTTGCTATCACCGTCAAATCAAATGTAACATTTGTTCTTTTCTGAATCTCTGACCAAAGCAGCCAATCCTCCTGATAGGGATAATTCTCATGATCCGAATACATCATAGAATAAGTCACCGGCTCATCGGAATGGAAAGTTACATCCTCCCCATACGTATAATCGAGCTGTGCTTCCTCCGAATCAGCCGCCACATCCGTATCCAGCATATCCGCAACATTCGTGGCCGTTTCGGCGGCATTTTCCTTTCCTGCATCCGTTGTGCTTTCTTTGCAGGCCGCCAGGGAAAATATCATAATTCCCGCAAGCGCCGCCCCCAGTACTTTTCTTACTTTCATACGTAGTCCTCCTATTGATTAATGGTAGTGTCAAGTCTGACACCCCGTTTTTTATTAAAAACCTTGTATTTCCA
>NZ_QUES01000015.1:0-147901 GCF_003478085.1 Eisenbergiella sp. OF01-20
TTCATCACCTGCCGCAGCTTATAAACCGGCGCCCCGGACAGTTCTCCGTAATGAGGATTCTCATCCATCCGGTACTGCCTGATTTTCGCCGTATTCGCCCCGTGCACCGTATCGATGATCACATTCGTTCCATACCTCTGCCTGCACGCCAACACACAGCCAATCAACGCCTGTGCGATCTCCGTCACATCCACTTCCTCAAACTGGCTCAGGCAGTTCGCACAATTCCCGCAGTAATTCGATCCGTACTCCCCAAAATACCGGAGAATATAATCCCGCAGGCATTCATTCGTAAAGCAGTAGAAGGTCATCTTACGCAGCCGGTCCCGGTCCCTCTCCGTCACCAAATCCCTGGTGAGCGCATCCATCTCCTGGTTGTCCTGGTTATGGTCGATAAAGAACTGGTTCGTCACCACGTCCTGCCCGCCGTACAGCAGAATACACTCCGACGGTTCCCCGTCTCTTCCGGCCCTGCCGGCTTCCTGATAGTAGCTTTCCATATTTTTAGGCATATTATAATGAATGACGTACCTGACATTGGATTTATCAATTCCCATTCCAAAGGCATTGGTAGCCACCATAACGGGATACCTGTCATAAATAAAATCGTCCTGATTCTGTCTCCTCTCGCTGTCACTTAACCCGGCATGGTACCGGGTAACCGGAAATCCATCGCCGTGCAGCCGGTCGCAGACCTCCTCCACGACTTTCCTGGTCAGGCAGTAAATGATCCCGCTTTCCTCCCTGTGCAAATCCAGATAGTTCTTCATGGTGGCATATTTATCCCTGGGAGTCTGTACCCCGAAATACAGATTCGGCCTGTCGAAGCCGGTGGTCAGCACTTCCGGGGACTGCAGCATCAGAATGTCGATTATATCATCCCTTACTTCTTTGGTAGCCGTGGCTGTAAAAGCTCCCACCACAGGCCTTTTGGGAAGCCGGTTAATAAAATCCATTATTTTCAGATAACTGGGCCGAAAATCCTGTCCCCATTGGGATACACAATGGGCCTCATCCACGGCAACCAGGGATATATCGGCATCCTGGGCAAAATCCAGGAATTCCTCGGTAACCAGCCGTTCCGGAGCCACGTATATAATGGGATAGCGGCCGGCTTTGGCGTATTCCAGCGCTTTCCTGTACTGTCCCGGTGTAAGGGAACTGTTGAGATAAGCGGCATGAACGCCCATATTGTTCAGCGCTCCCACCTGATCCTTCATTAAGGAAATCAGAGGGGAGATAACCAGTGTGATGCCTCTTAACATCAGGGCCGGTACCTGGTAACAAATGGATTTTCCCGCACCTGTGGGCATAATTCCCAGTACATCCTGTCCCCGCAGTATGCTGTCAATCAGCAGTTCCTGCCCGTCGCGGAAATTATCGTATCCAAAATATTGTTTCAGCACCTGAAATTTATCCATTGTATTCCTCCACCTTAAAGCTGCCCTTCCGGCCGCATTCCATCCTGTGTACTATTCTTTTTTTCCACACAAATCTCTCAGGGATTCTATGGAGATTTTCCATTTTGAACTCATGAAAAGAACGAAGCATTGAAAGCTTCAAACGAATTTACCGATAAAAATATCCTACCACATATCTTCCGCTTTCCGCAACAAGAAGTTGATTAAAAAAAGGAAAACCGCGTCCCCAAAATGAGAATACACGGTTTTCCGTAACAGCCCGGATACATCCGGACTGTTACCGCATCCCTTCTTTTCAAACCCCCGCCAGCATATTCAACAAGCCTGCGCCGCCGCCATGTCCCAGCCTTTACAAACATCCACCCATTCCCCGGAACCGGAGTATTGTTCCAACTCCTCCATCGTTACTTCGATAGCGCTGTTGCTGCTGCCGCAGGCGGGAAATACGGTTTGAAAGCGTTTGAGGGACTCGTCAAGGTAAATTTTAACCCCTTCTTTTACGGCAAACGGACAGACGCCGCCAACCGCATGTCCGATTTTTTCTTCCACCTCTGCTGCGGGAAGCATTTTAGCCTTTAATCCGAAGCGGGCCTTATATTTTGCATTATCTATTTTGGCATCACCGGCCGTTACGATAAGGATACAGGCATCTCCTGTATCAAAGGACAATGTTTTGGCGATCCTGCGTCCTTCGCAGTTAAGTGCCTGGGCGGCCAGTTCCACCGTCGCGCTGGACACCTGGAATTCTTTGATTCTGCCGTCCGCGTTCCATTGTTTCAAATATTCTTTCACTTTTTCAATTGCCATAATATGTCTTCCTTTCTGCCTTTCGGTATCTATTTTATAACAAGGCCCATCAGCTTTGCAAGCTCTGCAGCCTGGTAAATATCTATGACGGCCCCGATAAGTTCCTTTTTTTCTTCCGATACGATAATGCCTTCCACCTCATTTCCCCGCAGATCCATTCCCTTCAGGGATGTGTGGAAAAAACTGGCCCGCTTCAGGTTCATTGCCTGCCAGTCCACCTTTTTAAAGCGGCAGTCCGCCAGATAGCTTTCCTGCATATCGCATGCTGACAGGCTTGCGGCTTCCCATCTTGTCCCGCTGAAATTGGCAAAGGACAGGCCGCATTCCTCCCATCTTGTCTCCTTAAAAAGACTTTCATGGAAATCGGTGCCCACGCCCTTCACACAGAGGAATTCACATCGGTTAAAATAGCAGTCATCCAGAATACTGTTGGAGAAATCGCAGTTTTTAAACTGCACATCAATAAAACTTGCTTTTTCAAAGTTGCAGTGGAGAAAAGTACAGTTTTCAAGCACCACACCCTCCAGATTGATTTTATAAAAATCTTCTTCTTCCGCCATCAGACCTTTTATGCGGCATTGTTCCACCAGCATATCCTCCCGGCGCGCTTCCTGCAGACAGGCCAGGCCTTCCTCCACATCCCGCAGCGAGGCGGAAAGCACCGGCGGTGCTGTTTTTATCCGTTTTGCTTCCATACCGATTCCCCGTTCCTGTTTTCTTGTGTACAGGCACCTTCCCGCGAACTTGCTCTGCTGTGTTCCCAGCGTGTCAAGTACAAGGCCCCGCTGCCTGCGGCGGGGTCTCTGATTTCTCTAACTGTTAAGTCTATCACAGTATGGGGGAAAGTGGAAGTACGCAAATAGAATAAGGGTGCAGATAAAAAAGTTTGGCGTCACCCGCACAGGGAAACTGGGGCGGGTGACGCCAAACTTTTTTATCTGCACCCAAAAGGCGTCCCGTCCAAAGCTGCCGCTTTGCCGGGACGCCCTATATCGGAGGACTATGTCTGTACCAGGAAAAGCAGCCGCTCCTCTTACCGGCCGCCTTTTTCCGTCAGCCGTCAATGGCGATATAATTGTGCTCTTCCACCGTCTTCTTTTCTTCTGCTTTGGGTATCGTAAGCTTCAGGATACCATGCCTGAAGCTTGCTTTAATCTGTCCGCGTTCCACGTTTTCCCCTACATAGAAGGTACGGCTGCAGGATCCTTCATAACGTTCTTTGCGGATATATTTTCCGGTCTTTCCTTCGTCCTTGTCCAGGGTCTTTTCCGCATGGATGGTAAGGCAGCCGGGACAGCCCTGATAACCTTCCTCCAGTTCCACCCGGATTTCCTCTTTCTTAAAACCGGGCAGATCCACCACCAGCTCATAGGTTGTGTCCGTTTCACGGACATCCGTTTTCATAAGGCGGGACGCATTTTTGCCATAAAGCGGGTTTTTCCTGCCGAAGAACTCCTTGTTCCTCTTTTTTTCCCATTTATCATCGAACGGGAAATCCATAAAATCATCAAATAAGTTTTCACCAAATATGCTGGGCATCAACATATGTCATTCCTCCATTCTTTTCCATATGCAATTCGTCCGCCGTTACCAGATATTATCCCTCAATGGCAATGCATTTATTTTCTTCCGTCTTCGGCAGCGCTTCTTGCCTGGGTACGGTCAGCTTCAGGATACCATTTTCAAATTTTGCTTTAATATCCTCCTGTTTTACATCACTGCCCACGTAAAAGCTTCTGCTGCAGGAGCCCATGTAACGCTCTCTCCTGATATATTTTCCGTTTTCATCCTTCTCATCGTTATTTTTCTTCGTAGATGCGCTGATGGTAAGGTACCCCTCCTTCAGCTCCGCTTTGATATCTTCTTTTTGAAAGCCGGGCATATCGATATCCATTTCATAGCTTCCGTCGCTTTCTCTGATATCGGTTTTCATCAGGCTGTTTTCACTGTAGCCTCCAAACGGGAATCTCATCCAGTCATCCAATAAATTTTCTCCAAAAATACTAGGCATCAACATAATCAATCGCTCCTTTTCGTAAGTCGAATATCCCGCAGCAGGCTGCTGGGTATCCGGTTCTCGCGGCAGTCGCCAAATATCCATGAAAGCATGGCTGCCTGGCTCGCTGCCCGCGGAAATAATATGGTTTCGTTTACAAGTTCGGAACGCGGGTACTGACTCTGCTTCGGTATAAAAAGGGATTGTCATCTTTCGATGCATCCTGCTTTTTGTATCTTTGGTTCTATGCCTTTCCCTTTGTTCTATATGTAATATAACACGCATTATCAGCAGAGTCAAGAGCCGAGTGCTAAACAAATTATAAAAAAAGTGTGAAACAAAAAGAAAGGGATGCAATCCCATAAAAAAACAGGCCGCTCCCATGTCCGTATTGTTTCTTTGCAGCGGTTCAGACTTGTCAGAACCACTGCATCCGGCCAATCAAATCACCGCGCAGGCGGCCGGATACGGTTCTTTGTATCTATGATAAAATAAATATGGATATTCCCTTCAGAAAATTATATGATACTGTTATATGCGATGTACCGTTCCGGCACCTTTTTGTGCCATAACCACAGCAAAACCACTCAAACAGGAGACAGAAATGAATATCAGACAGGAAACCCCAAAAGACTATGACGAGGTATATCAGCTTATAAAATCAGCATTTGCCGCCGCAGAACACCGTGACGGCACGGAGCAGGATCTGGTTGCGGCCCTGCGTAAAAGCGCCGCTTTTGTGCCGGAGCTTTCCCTTGTTGCGGAGTCCGGCGGCAGGCTTGCCGGCCATATCCTTTTCACGGAAGCAAAGGTGGGCCAGGATATCGTATTGGTGCTTGCCCCTTTATCCGTATCCCCGAAATTCCAGAGACAGGGAGTCGGAACCGCCCTGATTCGGGAAGGGCACCGGATCGCCCGGGAAATGGGCTACCGGTATTCCCTTGTTCTGGGAAGCGAAACCTATTATCCCCGTTCAGGCTACCTTCCTGCCGCACAATTCGGGATCCAAATTCCTGACGGAATGCCCGAGGCCAACTTCATGGCAATCCCTCTTCAGGAACAGGCCGGGCCGATCAGCGGGGCCGTGTCTTATGCAGAAGAATTTCGGTAACAATGCAGTCAGGTCTGCGCCTTCACTGCGCAGACCGAGGCCGTAAGGAAGTGATTCAGGAGTGCCAAAAGCCATAGCCGAAGGCGGTTTCGGATGGATTTTGGCAGAAGCCGGGTAGGGACTGAACCGTTACGGATATGGCATATAAAGGTTGGGGAACCGGGCGATACTATCCTTTCCGTTCCAGGTAGTTCTCCATATATTCCCGTATCTTCCTGAACTGATCTTTCGTCACCGGATTTTGTGACTCGAAAGCCATCAGTCTGGGAAGGTATCCCTGCCGGTTTACGATACGCCGGCTTTCCGGGAATTGCAGCTCATATACAAGGGAAATGTGGCCCACCAGATGATCCACCGCCGTTTTTTTCAGACTGCGCAGTATGGCATGCTCTTCATAAAAGGCCGCCATCACCGCTTCCGATACCGTACAGCTTCTGAGCTCCCGGGAAGATACATTATAAATCTCTTCCGGCGGGAAATCCACATTCACTTTCAGAATATCAATCTTATCCGCATCCCGCAGGATATGGCAGAAGCGCTCCGTCCGTTCCTCCGGCATGGCAGGGATCCGGTAGGCGCTGTGATAGCGGACCGCATTCCAAAGCAGTGTATCCTCCGACTCCTCCCCGGTATACTCCCTGATTTTTCCCTGTTCAAAAAGAATCTGTGCCCCATATTCGGCATGATCAATGGAATCGGCATCGATAAAAGTCCCATAATTTTTCAGCTGTTCAAAGCGGCCCACATCGTGCAGCAGCCCGGTAAACCAGGCCAGATCCTGTTCTTCCTCTTCCATCCCGAGGGATTCGGCTATCTGCCGGCAAAGTCCGGCAACCCGGAAGGTATGCTCTATTTTCAGACGCACCTTTTCTTCCCCGGCATTATAATGGCTCACATATTCACGGAAAACGGCCTCCGCTTTCCTTCTGTCTATTTTCATCCTTTTTCCCTTTATCAGCACTGCTTACGTTTTGCGCAACAATACCCAGTGTTTACACCGCAAACTGGCTGTTATAAAGCTGTGCATAAAATCCTTCGGCCCTCAGCAGCTCTTCATGCCGTCCCTGTTCGATCACTTTCCCTTCCTTCATCACCAGAATCACATCCGCCTCCCGGATTGTGGAAAGCCGGTGGGCCACAATAAAGCTGGTCCTTCCTTCCATCAGACGGGCAAAGGCTTCCTGGATTTTCATTTCCGTCCTCGTATCGATGGAAGAGGTTGCTTCATCCAGGATCAGCATAGGCGGCAGGCAAAGCATAACCCGTGTAATACACAGCAGCTGCTTCTGTCCCTGGGAGAGGCTTCCCCCATCCTCGGAAATCACCGTATCATATCCTTCCGAAAGACGCTTGATAAAGCTGTGGGCGTGGGAAGCTTTTGCAGCCGCCACGATTTCCTCCTCCGTGGCATCCGGTTTTCCCATGGTAATATTATCCCGGATGGTCCCTGCCTTTAGCCAGGTATCCTGAAGCACCATGCCGAAGCCGGTGCGAAGGCTGCTTCTTGTCATATCCCGGATATCGGTGCCGTCGATCCGTATGGCGCCGCTGTCCACATCATAAAAACGCATCAGCAGATTGATCATGGTCGTTTTTCCGCAGCCGGTGGGACCTACGATTGCCACCCTCTGGCCCGGCTTCACCGTCAAATTAAAATCCTCAATCAGCTTCTGCTGCGGCGTATAAGAAAAATACACATGGGAGATATCCACATCCCCCCGGAAGGCATTGCTTCCCTGAAGAACTGCCGCATCCGCCTTTTCCGGTACCTGCGGCTGCTCTTCGATCAAATCAAAAATCCGTCCGGCACAGGCCAGGGCGTTCTGCAGTTCGGTCACCACACCGGATATTTCATTAAAAGGCTTGGTGTACTGGTTCGCGTAGCTTAACAGACAGGATAAATCCCCGACGCTGAGCCGTCCCCCCACCGCAAGCAGGGCGCCTGTCAGGCCCACTCCCGTATACACCACATTGTTCACGAAACGGGTGGCCGGATTGGTGATAGAGGAATAAAAAATAGCTTTCAGGGAGCACGTTTCCAGCCGGCTATTGATTTCGTCAAACTGCTCCATCGCTTTCTCTTCATGGCTGAACGCCTGCACAGTGCTCTGGTTTCCGATCATTTCATCAATCAGCGCCGTCTGTTCCCCTCTGGTTTCCGACTGCAGCCGGAACATGGTAAAGGTCCGTTTGGCTATAAAGGCCGCCACAAAAAGGGACAGGGGCGTAATCAGCACCACCACAAACGTGATTCCCACATTGGTAGCCAGCATAAAAAGAATCGTTCCCACGATGGTCATAACTCCGGTAAAAAGCTGGGTAAAGCCCATGAGCAGACCATCTGCAAACTGATCCACATCCGCAATTACGCGGCTTACGATTTCGCCATAGGAATGGCTGTCAATATACTTTAAAGGAAGGATTTCTATTTTCCGGAAAGCCTCGTTCCGGATATCCCTCACAATATGATAGGTCATTTTATTGTTGCAGATATTCATGATCCACTGCGCCAGGCCGGTAAAGGCTATCGCTATGGCAATCTGCTTTAAAACAGCAGCTATCGCAGGAAAATCCACCCGGCCCTGTGCGATGATATGATCAATGGCCCGGCCCGTAAGCTTGGGCACATACAGGGTCAGAGCCACACTCACTGCGGCCAGCACCAGGGATACTCCCAGATAAAACCAGTAAGGCTTCAGATACCGCAGAACTTTGACGAACGTTTCCTTCTGCGAGGATATTTTTTCTTTTCCCTTTGCCATTCTTACGCCTCCTTTTCAAACTGGGAATAATAGATTTCCTGATAAGCCGG
The DNA here is from genome assembly GCF_003478085.1 of Eisenbergiella sp. OF01-20. NCBI lineage: Bacteria > Bacillati > Bacillota > Clostridia > Lachnospirales > Lachnospiraceae > Eisenbergiella > Eisenbergiella sp. OF01-20. Next base: position 8,148 of record NZ_QUES01000015.1, read on the forward strand.
ACAGTCCGCAAGAAGCTCCTCATGTGTGCCGATACCGGCCATTTCCCCGTCGTCCATAACGATAATCTGATCCGCATAACGGATGGAGGATGCCCTTTGGGAAACAAGAAACACCGTAGGCCCGTCCTTCATCTCCTTAATTGCCTTGCGCAGTCTGGCATCCGTGGCAAAGTCCAGCGCGGATGCACTGTCATCCAGAATCAGGATTTCCGGCATTCTGACCAATGCCCTGGCAATGGTCAGGCGCTGCTTCTGTCCGCCGGAAAGGTTTTTCCCTCCCTGGGACACCGGTGCATCAAGACCGCCTTCTTTGGTATCCACGAATTCCCTCGCCTGGGAAATATCCAGCGCACGGTAAATCTCCTCATCCGTCGCATCCTCTTTTCCCCAAAGCAGGTTTTCCCGGATTGTCCCTTTAAATAATACTGCCTTCTGCAGGACAACTCCCACTTTACGCCGCAGCTCCTCCAGCGGATAATCCTTCACGTTTTTCCCGCACACCAGAACCCGTCCTCTGGTCGCATCATAAAAACGGGGAATCAGGTTCACCAGGGAGGACTTTCCGGATCCCGTACCCCCGATAACGCCGATGGTCTGTCCCTTATATACCCTGAAATCAATATCCGTCAGGGATTCCGCACCTGCATTTTTATAAGTAAGCCCTACCTTATCAAATACAACCACCGGTATCTCTTCTCTCCCGGATCCCACTGTTTTCTTTCCGTTTCCTCTGGAATCCCCTTTTTCTTTCCGTACCGCTCCCGCTGCCTGCCCCGGATCCGGCATACTGGACTGTATCTCAAAAATACTCTGGATCCGGTTTCCGCAGGCAATCGCTTTGGTAATGGTAATAATCAGATTCGCCAGCTTAATAAGCTCTACCAGTATCTGAGACATATAATTTACCAGGGCCACCACCGCCCCCTGCGTGATCGCGCCCCCTTCCACACGCCATGCCCCGGTCCAGATCAAAGCGATAATCGCCCCGTTAATAATAATATACGTAATCGGATTCATCAGTGCCGAAATTTTTCCCACATGCTTCTGCATCCCGGTCAGCGCGTCATTGCACTCTTCAAACCGGCTGATTTCGCTCTCTTCCTTATTAAATGCCCTCAGCACACGCACACCGGTCAGGTTTTCCCGCGTGATCCCCAGAACCTTATCCAGCCCTCCCTGCACCTTTTTGTAAAGAGGCATGGTCAGCATCATAATCCCGAAAACCACCACAGAAAGCGCCGGTATCGTTACCACAAAAATAAGGGCCGCCTTAACATCTATTGTAAAAGCCATAACCATCGCCCCGAACACAATAAAAGGCGAACGAAGGAACAGACGCAGCACCATATTCACCCCGTTCTGCACCTGGTTCGAATCGCTGGTCATCCGTGTAATCAATGTGGACGTACCGATCGTATCCATTTCCGAAAAAGAGAAGCTCTGGATATGCGCAAACAACGCATGCTTCATTTTGGCTGCAAATCCCACCGCCGCTTTCGCAGCAAAAAACTGAGCCGTTATCGAACACACCAGCCCGATAACTCCCAGCATAATCATCACAAAACACATCTTCCCGATATAGCCCCTGTCCCCATTACCGATACCGGTATCAATAATAGCCGCCATAACCAACGGCACCAACAGCTCAAAAGACGCCTCCAACAGCTTAAAAAGCGGCGCCAGGACCGTCTCTTTCTTATAATCCTTCAAATAAACCAGTAACTTTTTCAAACCCTCACTCCTTCATCTCCCGCAGCATGCTCCTCTGCAGTCTCTCACACAATCCGGTATTATTCCATTGCCAAATTACTCCGTATATCGTATCATAAAAATAAATATATGAAAATTATTATATTTATATACAATCCATACTTTTTTCATATACCTAATTTCTCTATAACTTGTAACTCCGCTCCTGCCCCGCATACCCCCAGCTTCGTGAGTCCGTGCCGGCCTCCCCCTCAGAAAGGAACATATGGATTTAAAACAACTCTCCTACTTTACTACCGTTGTAAAAGAAGGCACCATCTCCGGCGCCGCAAGAAAACTGAACCTGTCCCAGCCTCCGCTCAGTACCCAGATGAAGCTTCTGGAAGAAGAATTCGGCTGTGTACTGTTTCAGCGTGGCTCACGGAAAATCCAGCTTACGGAAGCCGGGCAGCTTCTCTATGAAAGGGCTGTCACCATGCTGGAGCTGTCTGAGGTGACCCGGAAAGAACTGCTGGATTACCGCAACGGACTGACCGGCGCGCTGCGGCTGGGTGTGGTATCCTCGGTTGGCTGCAGCCTGCTGCCCGAATGGGTTGCCGCCTTCCATAAAGATTTCCCGGCCATCCGTTTTGAGCTGTTCGAAGCAAATACCTACCAGCTTCTGGAGCAGCTGCGTTCCAATCTGATCGAACTTGCCATCATCCGCACGCCCTTTCACGGGGAGGGCTTTTCCTGCACCACGCTCTGTGAGGAACCTATGCTTGCCGTGGGAAGCGGAATGTACTTTTCGGATATTCTTTCCGGCAAAGACCCTTCCTCTCCCGATGGCACCATTTCCCTGGAAGCCGTGAGCCGTCTTCCGCTGATTATCTACCGCCGATGGGAAGCCCCTCTCCGGGAGGCCTTTGCCAGGGAAGGGCTTTCCCTCTCCTGCTTCTGCATAAACGATGACGCAAGAACCTCCGTCAACTGGGCGGACGCCGGCCTGGGCGTGGGAATCGTCCCCGCGTCTTCCCGTCCCCTCCTGCGCAATCCGCGGACAAAAGTATATGAAATAAGCGACAGCGGGCTTTTTACCAGCATTTCCGTCGTTCATAACAAAAATGCATATTTGTCCGCTATCGCCAGAAGATTTGTCACCTGTTTACAGGAATTGTGTTAACTGTGCAAGACGTTCTATTTCTTTGTCAATCCGCAGCCCCAGGGGCCGTTCCTTCCCTGCCGGGTTAAACCAGCAGCATGCGATCCCCGCATTGTTGCCCCCCTGGATATCGGAGGTAAGGGAGTCGCCGATTATCATTGCCCTGTCTTTCTCAAATCCGTCAATATGGGCAAAGCAATACTCGAAAAATTCCATCTGCGGTTTCTGAAAACCAACCGCCTCGGACACAAAAATATCCTTCATATAGCGCTCGATACCGGAAAGCCTTAACCGGCTGCGCTGGGTGGCCTCCACCCCGTTGGTCACCACATAAAGGTCATATTTGGAATAAAGGTATTCCAGAACCTCCCGGGCATTTTCCATCAGCTCATGCCCTTCCCCCAGAAGAAGCTGGTATTCCTTTTCAAAGGAAACGCCGTCCCCTTCAATTCCCAAATGCGCAAACAGCCTGGAAAACCGGGTAAAAAGCAGGGTCTGCTTATCAATTTCCCCCCGTTCAAAGGCCTCCCACAGGCCATGGTTTATCCGGGAATACAGCTGATAGGTATCTTCCCCGGCTTCATAGCCGTTCTTTTCCATAGCGCGGTAAAAAGCGGACTTTTCCGCCGCCCCGAAATCCAGAAAGGTTCCGTCCATATCCAATAGTAATGTTGTATATTCCATATATTTCTCCTCATGGGTATTATACTTTTATTCTATCTTATTCCCTGCAATTACGCAACGCAAACACATGGCTCTCCCTAAAACGATACGCAGCGAAACGATACGTAAAAGCCGGGACTGCCCTCCGGCCCGCAAACAGAAAGCGATGGATTCCGTATAACCTGCAGCAGTAACCGCATGATAAAAATTTTGTTCCCCCAAAATGAACCCGGATGAAAGTCATGACGAATATAGAGTAAGAGGGTACGGGAGGTGAGGATTTGGAAGCAAAAGAATTAGAAAAGTGTATTGACGAGTTTGGCACGGAAATCTATCGATTCTGCATTAAGCTATGTATGGATAAGGCAAACGCGGAGGATTTATATCAGCAGACCTTTCTGAAAGCATTAGAGAGCGATATAAAGCTCGACTGGGCACAGAATCCGAAAGCGTTATTCTTCTCCGTCGCACACAATCTGTGGAAAAGCGACCAGCGGAAAAATGCCCGGCGTGCCGCAATTGCCCCCTGTAATCATCTGGATGAGGAAAGCGGGAAGGAATTGTATTCGGATATAAATGTGGAAGAACAAGTATTCCGGCAGGAACTCATCAGGCAGACGAATGAAATCATTGAGGGAATGCCCGAAAAATTCCGGATACCGCTGATACTCTACTATCTGTTTGAACTGCCGGTGGAGCAGATAGCCCAAACGGTCAAAAAGCCGCCGGGCACCATAAAAAGCCGCTTATTCAAAGGCAGAAGCCTCATAAAAAAAAGATTGGAGGAATCAGGCTATGGAAAACAAGAATTATGACAGTAAATTAAATGAACTGATCCGTACCTCTATGGAACTGGAGGACACTCCGTCCCCGGAATTAAATAAGCGTCTGAAAGCCAGCCTTTACCAGCGGGAAGCAGCACGGGAGAAAACTGCGGCAATCCGTTCCATCCCGCTTTGGTTTGTTCCGATGCTTCTGAACCTTGTAACCTTTTCCCTGTTGGCAATCCTTGCCTTATTGGTGATCGCCAACCCTTATCTGGCTAAACTGGCTGCCGGAATCTGTGTCTATCTCGGCATTGCCGGTATCCTCATCACGGCGGTCGGTGTAAAGAGAACGAACATGAAAGAAGCGATAACCATTCATGTTCAGAAAAGAGGTATCTTCGCATGAATGAAAATAAGAATTGGGGAAAACGGCTTGCTTATATTGGCATTCCCGTCGTACTGGCCGCCGTAATCCTGCGGGTCGTCCTGTACTACTTCAAAAGTGACGGGTTCAGCGGGATATCCATTATGTTTCCCGTACTTATTATAGGTACATTGTTGTCTGCTTTGCTGATGTCCGGCTTCTTCGCCGCTTGGGTTTACCAGGACTGTAAAAAACGGAAGGATGACGGCATCCTTTGGGCCATTATCGTATTTATTACAACGCCGTTTATCGGGCTGCTCGTTTATTTTTTACGGCGTTCCGAGGTAAAAAGGGTCTGCACCGCCTGCGGGCACCCTGTTTCCTTAAAAGCTAACTATTGTGAAGAATGCGGATCGAAAATTGAAAACAAGGAGGATTTTACAAATATGAATATACAACGTACACACCACATCCGTTTTATTATTACCGGCGCTGTCTGCATGGTGCTTATGATCACCTGCCTTACGGGATTCATCGTGAAAGCGGCGGCGGGCAGCGGTATCAATTCCGATGCTGCTTCCAATGAAAAGGTATGGAATATGGGCAGTATCCGCATGAATTATGAGAGTTATGTAAACGGCGTATGGAAACTGGATTTCAAGAGCGCCAGTGACGGCTTCGTGGCAGAGGAAAAAATGACCATCCAGAATGCCGGAAGCGACTGCCTGTATGCAGATATATCCTGCGGTACTATCCCTGAAGATGCAAGCCTTACTTTGTATCTGGTACAGGGGGATAGGGTTAAGACCTTCGATGTAACAAACCTTTCCGAACCGCTCAGCTATCCCCTGGCAGACTTTGAATACGGGAAGCTTTATGTAAGGCTGCTGATTGAGGGCGTCGGGGATACTGTCTCTGTAATCGATATCCACTAGTACTACAGGGAACTGATCGGCTTACGGAAAACAGAAGGATAACCGGTCAGTCCCAACGAGGGATCTTGCTTCACAAAACACTAAGAGCCGCATGGATACTATGTCCGTGCGGCTTTGCGCATTTCTTTCCGCAATCTATAGACGCAGGAATGAATAGCGTGAATGAAAAGGCGCAGGAATGAAGTGGAAAACACACAGGATATATGGTACAATATTTTATCTGAAATTTACACGGTACCTGTTAGAAATGAATCATATTAGAAGGGGTTGGGGGATTGGATATGCCTTTTACAAATGGACTGGAATGGACTTTTAATACGCAGGCAGAAAGATACGAAAAAATGCGTCCGGGTTATGTCCCTGCGCTGTATGATGATATATTCCAATTGGCGGCTATTGACGAAGCCAGCAATGTAATGGAAATCGGTATCGGAGGCGGACAGGCAACCCTGCCCTTCCTAAAGACGGGCTGTAGCTTAACTGCTGTGGAATATGGGGAAAACCTGGCAAGCGTTTGTTGTGAGAAATTTAAAGACTATCCAAATTTTTCAATAGTTGTGGGTAAATTCGAGGATTCCTGTTTTGAAAGCAATTCCTATGACTTACTGTTTTCGGCATCCGCTTTTCACTGGATACCGGAAGAAACCGGATACCGGAAAGTTTTCGATTTATTAAAAAGCGGCGGGGTATTTGCCCGTTTTGCCAATCATCCTTACAAAGATAAAGGCAGAGAAGGTCTGCACGAAGCGCTTCAAAAGATTTACGGTGTATATATGCCCAAGGCCCTTGCCCCCCATGAATATAGTGAGCAGGATGCATCCGCCCGTGCGGATCTTGCTGAAAAATACGGATTTACAGACATCTCCTATAAGTTATACCATAGAACAAGGACTTTCACTTCGAAAGAGTATATAGAACTGCTGGGCACTTACTCAGACCATATCGCCATTGAAGAAAAAACAAGAAGCAGATTCTTTTATGAAATAGAATCTGTTATAAATACTTTCGGCGGGCGGATTACGATTTATGACACCATAGATTTGCAATTGGCAAGGAAACCGTAACTACAGCTTCCTGATAGGAAAGGCCGGGCTGTCCGCCCGGCCTTTCCCGTTTTTATAACACGGTTTCCGGGATACTCCCCGGACACCGTCTGCCTCTCTGCATAGATTAATCCAGGGCAATCCGGAACACCACCGGCTTATCGCCCTTCACGCCTGCCGTCTTCACATGAAGGCCTTTTTCATCTCTGGTACAGCAGCATTCTCCGTCAAAACCCAGCACCTCCACCTTGTTAATGATCCCATGGAAGTTCGGCTTGCTGGATGCATCTTGTTCCCCCAGCGCCGGGAAGGTATATTCCCCGTTTTCACTGCGTTTCATGACAATGGCATACAGATTGCCGCCGTTCATGGTATAACGGATATCGTCGGAGGTAAATTCCTTCTTGATGCCGTCGGAAAACTGGCCTTCCACTACCTGGGTGGGGCCTTCCCCGTATTTTCTCCATACATGGGAACCATAGATGGCCTCTCCGTTTACCCTGAGCCATTCCCCGATTTCCAGAAGGATCGCTTCATCCTCCGCCGGAATGGTGCCGTCGGCTTTCGGACCGATATTCAGCAGCAGGTTTCCGTTCTTGCTCACGATATCCACCAGGTCACAGATGATATCACAGGCCGGCCTGTACGTATTGTTTTCCGTATAGCACCAGGAATTCAGGGCAACCGCGGTATCCGTCTGCCAGTAGTAGGGCTTTACGTCCGCAAACTGCCCTCTTTCAATGTCCACCACCGCTGTGCCGAACATAAACGCATCGTGCTTGTAATTGATGAGGACCTGTTCGCCCCATTCCTCCGCCCGGTTGTAATAATAGGCGGCCAGCTTTTTCAGATAGGGCTTAAAAGAGCTGTGCTGGATCCACCAGTCAAAATACAGCAGACGGGGCCGGTAGCGATCGATGATCTCACAGGTCCTCACCAGCCAGTCCTGCAGATATTCTTCCGCAGGCTCCGGTTTGCTGTAGATATCATGATGATCCGCTTCCGGCATGGAGGGCCAGTAGATATCCCCCCGAACCAGAGGTTCCTTCACATCGCTGTCAAATTCTTTCCCGTGTCCCAGGAAAAACCAGTGCTCCGCCCGGTGGGAGGAAGCGCCGTTCACTATTCCTCTTTTGGCGAATTCGACACACAGCTCACCCAGCGTATCCCGCTTCGGCCCCTGTTCATAGGCGTTCCAGTGGGAGATATCACTCCGGTACATCTGAAAGCCGTCGTGATGTTCGGCTACCGGCACCACATATCTGGCTCCCGCTTTTTCAAACAGATCCGCCCATTTGGCCGCATCAAATTTTTCCGCCCTGAACATAGGGATAAAATCCTTATATCCAAAGTCTTTATGAGGGCCGTAGGTTTTCACATGGTGCTCAAATTCAGGGGAACCCTGGATATACATATTCCGGGGATACCACTCGCTGCCGAAGGCGGGGACGCTGTAAGGACCCCAATGGATGAAAATCCCGAATTTCTCATCCCGGAACCAGTCCGGAAGAGGATGGGCGCTGAGGGAATCCCAGTCATCCTTATAGGTTCCGCCGGCAATCACATTTTCTATCTGCTCCAGATAATTCTTCATTTTCGCTTGTCCTCCATCCTCAGATTGGCGTAAGCCTGCAGCATCAATCCGTTACCACGCCCTTCTGCAGCATCACATTGGCGTACAGGGCCGTTTCACCGGTGGCAATTATGGCATAGGCTTTCTTAGCTTCTTCATAAAAAGCAAACCGTTCGATATGCCCGATGGCATCCTTTCCCCGGGCCTCATATTTTTCTTCGATTTCCTGATAGGTGTCCCAGATGGGCGTTTCCACATCGTCCCCCGGCATAACCTCCATGAGGCTGAAAGGCTTTTCCACATAGGAATCCAGAGGGAATACCTGCAGGACGGCATCCAGGATTTCCGGCACGCCGTGTCCGTCCATCCGGATTACCACAGCGTCCTTTCCCATAGATTCCGACGGGAAATTCCCGTCCGCAATCACAATACGGTCACTGTGCCCCATTTCACACAAAACCTTCAGAAGCTGGGGCGATAAAATTTTAGGAATTCCTTTTAACATATCACTTTCCTCCGCCGGTTATTTCACCGGTTATATCCCACAGGTCTTCCCAGTCCCCGGCTCCCGGCCAGAGGAATACCTGTCCCTTTATCAGCCTGCAGTTTTTATCCGCTTTGCGGATCGTTTCCATTTCCTCCGCTGTCAGGGGATCCTCCGTAACGCATTTCAAATTGCTGACATATTGAGGCTCCTTAACGGAAAACGGGATGGGGATCTGCCCTCTCTGGGCCGCCCATTTCAGGCAGACAAGCGCCGGATGGATGTTGTGTTTTTCCGCAATCGCCACGATTTCCGGCATCTGGGTATCCGCCACATCCTCCGCTGTCCTGTCCCTTTCCGGGCGGGAGGGAGAACCGATGGGGCAATAGCCTATCGGCTGGATGTTCTGGGAAACGGCATAGTCAAACAGTCCGGGCTGCTGGAAACCGGGATGAAGCTCCATTTCCAATGCCGCCGGCCTGATTTTGCACAGAGGCAGCACCGCTTTCAGCTTAGGTACCGTCATATTGGACATACCGATATATCTGACCTTCCCTTCCTCCACCAGCTGCTCGCACTGTCTCCAGACAGACATGAATTCTTCCGTCGAAAACGGTTTGGAATCCGGATTGCGGGAATCCCCGTCGCAGCCCGGCGCATGGTAATTGGGAAAAGGCCAGTGCACAAAGTAAAGGTCAATATAGGTCAGCTGCAGATCCTGAAGGCTTTTCCGGCAGGCATCCAGCACCTGCCCTTCTCCGTGCCTGTCATTCCAGACTTTGGAGGTGACAAAAAGCTCCTTGCGCTCCACAATCCCCTCGTCCAGCACACGCTTAAGCACCTCACCGATGCGATCCTCATTCTGGTATACGGCGGCGCAGTCTATCAGACGATAGCCTGCTTTTATGCTGCCGTATACCGCCTCGGACACCTGTTCCGGGCCGTATTTATCGGAACCGAAGGTTCCAAGCCCCACCGCCGGGATCGTCTCTCCGGTATAGAGAGCCCTGCGGGGGATTTTATTCTGTTCTATAACTTCCGACATACTTCCTCCTGTCGTAACTGCCGTACGGGCGCACAGTTACCTCTTGTTTTCCAAGTTTTCCGGCCTGCTGTCAGTCAAACACCACAGCTACCTTGCCGCAGTTTCCTCCTGCCATCAGTGCATAAGCTTCCCCTGCTTTTTCTATGGGGAATTCGTCGGTAATCAGATCCTCGGGATGGATTCCCCAGCGCACCAGACGTTCCACCAGTTCTTCCATTCTCCACAGGGAGGTTACCCAGGAGCCGTAAATCGTTTTCTGTCCATGAATGATGTCCGGGCTGGGCGTAAAGTTACAGGTTCCCCCTTCACCCACGAATGCAATCTTGCCCCATTCCCTTGTGGCACGGATGGCAAGCTGTCTTCCCGGATCGCTGGCGCTGGCGTCAATGGAGCGTTCCACACCGTTTCCGTTCGTCACCTTCATAATACCTTCCATGGCTTCATCCGGTTTGAATACATAATCCACCAGCCCCAGCTCTTTGGCAAGGCCGATACGGTAATCGTTCATTTCCACACCGATAAGCATGTTGGCTCCCATGGCTTTGGCAAGCATAAGGGCGGCCAGGCCCACCGGTCCCAGTCCGGTAACCAGCACGGCGTCATTTCCGCAGATGCCTATTTTTTCAATCGCTTCATAGACCGTACCGAAGCCGCAGGCAACCTGTGCCCCGTCCTTATAGGTCAGTTCGTCGGGCAGCGCGATCAGATCCTTTTCCTCCGCAAGGATGTAAGGAGCCATTCCGCCGTTCCTCTGCCATCCATAGGCCTGACGGAAGCGGCTCTTGCAGGATATGTAATAGCCTCTCCGGCAGTCATTGCAGACACCGCATCCGGAAATATGGTACACAATAACCCTGTCCCCTTTTTTAAAGCGTTTCAGCCCTTCGCCCTCTTCCACGATCACACCGCACGGCTCATGTCCTGCCACCATGCCGGGGATATAGCCTTCCGGCCCTTTTCCCACATGCTCCCTGTAAATACAGCGGATATCGCTGCCGCAGATGGTGGTTGCTTTCGTCTGGAGCAGCACCTGTCCGTGGCCGGGTTTGGGAATCTCAAAATCCTTCATTTCCACCGTACTGTTGCCGGGCAGTGTCGCCCCTCTCATTCTCATTTTTTCCATTGTCGTACCCCTTTCTTTAACACAGATAAATACTAACTGTTCCGCAGCTTCACAGTTACAAAAATAGTTCCTAATCTCCGCCGGGGCAGTCCGTAACCGCACAGGCAGAAATATTTTTAACGGATAACTTCATTATAAAAGCTTCCTGAAAAAAGTATTAGACAGGGATTTGACAACTTTCCTTTTTTTGTGTCGCATCAGCGCAGGTTTTTCATTTCCCTAAAAAACTGCCGTTCCTCTTCCATCCCCTTGTCCCCTTCCCGTCCGAATCCGGGAAAGCCTTGACTTACGGGAAGGTACGCGCTACAGTAAGGATAAAAGCCCGCGGCTTCCAAAAAGCCCTCCCTCTCCGGAAAGGATCCGAATTATGCGAACAAACTTCAGCGATCTGGATATCCGTTTTACCATCGGTGACACCCGGTTCCAGGCCCTCAATATTATCTATGAAAAATTCCTGCGCACCGTTCCCAGCCACAGCCACGGCAGCGGGAGCTATGAAATCCATTATGTCCCCAAAGGTTATGGCCGCGCCCGAATCAACGGCCGGTTTTATGATATCCAGCCCGGCACTCTTTATGTCACCGGCCCCCATGTGGAGCATGCCCAAACGCCCCATCTGGAGGATCCCATGTGTGAATTCTGTATTTATCTGAAAGCGGAAAAAAAACGCCGTTCCCAGCCCCTGTCCGGCGCGGAGGCGGACAGCGCCGGGCAGATCCTCTCCCTCCTGGAGAGGACCCCGTTCTGGTTCGGCCAGGATACCCGGAATGTATCCCCTTTGGTGGAGGATTTGTTCGCAGAGCTGGAAAACCGCGATACCGGTTACCAGCTCCAGGTGGAATCCCTTCTGCGTCAGCTCCTCATCCGTCTGGTTCGCAATTTTGAAGAGAAAAAAGGATCCGGCGCACCGTCCGGATCCCTGATTACCACCGATAAAACCGCGGTAATTATAGAAGATTATTTCCTTTATGAATACCAGAACCTGTCCCTGGAGGAGCTTGCCGGCAAACTGGGTCTTGGCACCAGGCAGACAGAACGGCTTCTTCAGAAGCATTACGGAAAAACCTTTCTCCAGAAAAAAACGGAGGCCCGCATGTCCGCCGCCGCCATCCTTCTGACGGACAGCAGCCGGAGCATAACCTCTGTGGCCGAAGCCCTCGGTTATTCTTCCATTGAACACTTTTCTTCGGCTTTTAAAAACTATTACCAGATCAGCCCCAGGCAGTACCGGAAGGAAGGCGCCTATCACAGCTTCCCGCTGCCGTAGGCTGTGTCTGAATGATAGCTATTGCCGGTAAGTACATCCTCCCGTAAGATCCGACCGGCTTTTTCCGGTTCCTCAAAAAGGGGGCTATGGGCCGAATGGTAAAAGGTATAAAAGGCTTTAACCGGCGCCTGTATCTGTTCATAATATTGTTTTTGCAGAGAATAGCAGCATGTATAATCATCGATTCCGGCAAGAAAATAAACAGGGATTTCTAATGCCGGTACTTCGAGAAAGGCATTAAAACCAGCTGCATCTGTAACAACAGGGGTGGTCTTGGTAAAGGCTTTTCCGCGCCAGATATTGATACGCTCAAATGGCGTATATACCGGACAGCGCAGACTCGGAAAAAACAGCCCCGTAATTACAGAATTCATGTTGTGCATGGTTCCCACTCCCAGCCGGTGCATTGCGGTATCACGCAGCGGGGAATTGAAATAGCTTTTATAAGCGCTGTCGTCATTTAGAATCGGATAGTTTTCCAACTCACTGACCATTTTTATATTTCCGGATAACCGATACTGCTTCAGCATATAGCTATACGCTAATTTCTCTGATTTTTCCTGGTCGGTAATCTGCGACATTCCAATATAAGCGTGAAAAAGTTCAGGATGCCTTGACGCGGTTACTATGCCGATATAGGTTCCAAAAGAATGTCCCAACAAATAAATTTTATCCTGCCCAAACCTTTCCCGCAGGTAGTTGGCCGCTCCTACAGCATCCTCAATATACTGTTCTGTCGTTATCGTTTCCGGCTGAATACCGGGATGGTAAGAAAGCGAAGTTCCCCGGTATTCCAGATAGCAAACGACAAATTCCTTTTCCATGCCGGAGGGATATTGTGTTTCTAATAAATACGCCGGAATCCCGGGACCGCCTCCGAGAAACAGCAGAACTGGTTTGCTGATGTCTTTTCCCAGGATAAACATACCCAGAGATGTGTTGTTGATATCTACAAGGATCTTTTCTGAAATACTTCCCTCTGCCACATCGCCGTTCTCGTTTCGGAACAGTTTTGGTTTTCCATAACCAGGCGGAAGTATGATACATACGGTAATTCCTATACATACAATAAGCCCAATAAAAATACTCCACATCTTCTTTTTACCCTTTCTATATGGTGCGCCGCGCATCGTAACACCCCTTCCCTATATGGTTTGTATTCTAAAACTGAACTCAAGTTCAGTTTAACCATACCCTAAATCCGGACCGCCGTCAAGATATTCTGAATTAAAGTTCACTTTTTCAGCTATTTATGCTATTCTAAACGCAAGTGTATTTGAAAATTGCCTTCTGCAAGATGTGCGTCACGATTTACGTGGCATACTTCCTGCGGGAATGAATGTTCAAATACTCTCTGCTACTCCAACCGGGGACAGGAGGATTTACATGGGAGCGGAAAGAAAAACACAGCAACGGACGATTGAAAGCCGCAAAAAGCTTTTACATGCCGCCTATAAACTTTTTGTAGAAAAAGGATACTATAACACGAATACAAAGGAAATAACACGTTATGCCGGAATCTCCATCGGCAATTTTTATAACTATTATCAGGATAAGGGAGAAATCTATTGCGCCCTGTTAAGGGAGTATACCGCGGATTCCTGCAGAGCCATGCAAGAATTAACGGACCAGCTTACGGCACTGGAAAGCCGGTCTGCTTATAAGGACTTTCTTTCCTCTTATCTAAGACAACTGCTCAGCCGGGCTGCGGACACTAAAAAATTCTTTGAAGATTCCATCGTCATTGCAAAAGAAAATCCCCGGATACAATCCATACTTTCCGGGACCGAAGAAGATTTGACTGCCATTATGGAAACGTTTTTAAGAAACCGATACCCGGATAAACAAGAAGATTTCCATATCAAGGCAAGAATGGTATACGTAATTACCGACAAAGTAGCCAAAGATATTCTTAAAGTGGATAACAAACAACAAAAGGAAGTTTATATGCAATATTTTATCGAACTGATTCTCCACTTTTCCTTTGATCTATAGATACCCGATTTCGTGAAGAAAGAATTATGTTTATTTTTTTTCATCTAAAAAAGGACGCTCAACAGAAGCATCCTTTTTTAGCAGTAAATGAGGGTTGCAGATGGGGGCTGCATCTTTCAGGCAGCTCTGCACATTTACTGCGCAGAACGTAAGATAACGCAGCGGCAGCAAGCAGCCGGCTCATCGCGGAACGATGTAATCGGCCGACGAAAAGTTCTATTGGAGCCGATGGTTCTATTGTCCGCCCGGCCGCCGCGGGGATCCGATGTCCTGTCACTTTCAGGGGATCCGATTCGTAAACAGCGAATCGTCTACCTCGCATCCTGTAAATAAAATATGGTTTTCTATATTGTGCATCCGTTCTTTTTGCTTCTTATCGGCATCTGCATTGTTGGGGTTTTCACAATCACACCCCAAACTGAACAGCGCGATTTTGCAGGCCGTCATAAACAGCGGGATTTTGGATAACCAGAAATCGTTCATGGGATTCCCCGACAGGTAGCCCTTGAGAAAGCCCGCTATAATCTCGTTTGTAAAATCGCTCCCTGCCTCATTGTTCCGTCCCATCCATAACGCGAGATACAAGGCGTTGCCGATATCGAACGCATACCAGGAATACATGCAGTCATCAAAATCGACAAGATGAATGCGCTCCCCGTCGATCAGAAAATTACCAGGGTGCAAATCATTATGTATCAATCCATAGGAGTCTTTGTCTCTTGGCAGCGCTTCTATTTCGGCAAGTAAATTTTCAGCAATTACATTCACCGAAGGAAAGGATTTTATTTTTTCGCTTATCATACTGCGTATCGGAAACACGGGCCGTTTCTCCATACCCACTGCGGGCGCATAGTCTCTTGTAACACGGTGCATGTCACCCACGGCCTTCCCCCAGTTATAAAATACTTTTTTATTCCACAGCCGGGGATTATTCTTGTCCCAGCAGCGGCCATCCATCCTGCGAAAAGCGGAGATTATCCGGGACACCCCCTTCTCATCTGCCGAGAAGGCAAGTTCTCCTTTTTCCGTTTTCAGAGGGGAGGGCACGTTTACGCCTTTTTGGGACAAATACAGAAGCCAGTCCATCTCTGCTTTTGTCTGGCCGCTGCTGCCGGCAGCGTTTTCCACGATCCGCAGAATGTACGGTCTGTGATCTTTCTCAAACGTATACATTTGCTTGTTTTTCTCACGTCCATAAGTAAGAAACCGGCACGTATCCTTATCAAATCCATAAACGTCAGCGGCCAGCCCCGTTAAATAGTCTGTCATCATCGCATTTTCCTTATTGTGCCGTCATCTGTCCTATATTTCCTGCGGCCCGCCTCTTAATCCGCCGTATCCATCTTTCCATAATTGCCGGAAGCCTTTACCAAAGCTTCTCTGAAAGCAGAGGCAGCGGTTCCAGGAAGCGTTCCAGCATACCTTCCTCCGTAATACCTACGTCCAGGCTGCCTATCGTATCGTTCCACAGGCAGTAGACGGCCCCTGCCATTCGGGGCGAATAGGCCGGCAGCACCTCCGCCCGGGCGCCTGTGCTGAACCGGTTGGGTTCCCACTGCTGCAGCGCCTGTGTATCCAACCGGTCATAGCCGCCTCCCGGAATGATATAAAGGTTGCTGTTCAGGGAATTGATAATAGAAAAGCCGGCTTCATACATATCCTCCGGATCCGCCCATTCGGTGCTCCAGATCTGCATCTGCACCTTATCGGAAACCACCTTTGTTTTTCCGTCCGCACGGCTCAGGCTTCCCCAGAGACGCACCGAACGCCCGCTCTCCTGTACCATGGCAATCATTTCATTGGCAAACTTCCGCAAATCCTCTCCGCTTCCGTAATACTCATCCAGTCCGATATGCACTACCCCTTCTTCGGGGAAAACAGGATCCTCCCCTTCCAGATATTCCTTCCAGATAGTCTGTACCAGTTCCAGCGTTCCCTTTTTACTCAGATCCAGGTGATCCACGTTATCAGGTTCATCCGCCAGCGCATATTCCGGAAATACCCGTGTAATGGAAAGGCTGTGGGCCGGCGTATCGATTTCCGGAATCACCTGTACTCCTTTTCCCTGTGCCCACCTGGTAAACGCCTTCCATTCTTCCTTAGTCAGCGCCCCGTCCAGCGAAGTAATCCCTTCCCCCTTTTTATTCCTGGTATCCGATTCCAGCCGGAAGCCGGCATAAGCGGTGAAGGCATTTGCTATCGTGTCATTTTTCCCGCTGGTAGCCAGGATTTCGTTATCATTCAGATGAATCCCCAGGTTATTCATCTTGTTATCACTCATATACAGCACGATCTGCTTCAGAGTATCCATGGATACCATCCTTCTGCCGATATCAATGGCAAAGCCGCGCACCGCATAGCGCGGATAGTCCCGGATCACCCCGCAGGGTATTCCCTGTGCCCCTTCTTGGACCTTTAGCAACAGCTGCTTCAGCGTCCCGGTTCCCCATAGCAGCCCCTGCTCTTTTTCCGCCTTCAGCCGAATGCTTTCCCTGCTGATATCACACCAGTAGCCTTCCTCCCTAAGCCCCATGGAGCTGTCGGCAAAACCCAGGTAAATATCCCCTTTTTCCAGGGCATCCTCCGTTCCCGAAACCACCGGTAACTCACCGCCTGCCAGAGAGTTCCAAATGTCTTTCCATTCTTCCGCCGCTTCCGTCAGTTCCTCTTCCCTGCCGCTCTGCAGAACCAGACGGCCGGAATTTTCTACTGTAAAAAAGCCTTTTTTCCCTTTCCACTCCGTAAGGGCTGGGGTAATCTCCGGCCGGGAATTCACCTCTTTGTCCGCAGGCACGGCTTCTGCTCCGGCTGAGGCGGCCTGTTCCTCTTCCTCTCCGGCCGGCTCCGTCTGTTCTTTTTCCGCTCCCGCCGGATGCGTCTGTTCTTCTTCCTCTCCCGCCGGATGCGTCTGTTCTTCTTCCTCTCCCGCCGGATGCGTCTGTTCTTCTTCCTCTCCCGCCGGATGCGTCTGTTCTTCTTCCTCTCCCGCCGGATGCGTCTGTTCTTCTTCCCGGTCCGCAGCCGGAGGAACCGTCACCGTATATGCCGGAGAATCCTCATACAGCCCCTCCCGGGATACCCGGTATCCCACTGTCACATTTTTTTCTTCCACAGTCGGATAGACCGTTCCGTCGTCGCCTATAATTTCCTCATAATCCGCTCCCAGAAGCGCAATCTCATACCCCTCCGGTACCCGGGGAAGCGGAAGGAAACGCCTCCCGTCCTCCATCACTTCTATTTCCGGGATCTCCAGCGCGTAAACCAGGGGCACTTCTTCATACAGCTCCATTTCCAGCAGCGAAACGTTCTGGTAATAAAGATACTGATTTTCCTCCGTCGTGGAAACAGCGGTGGTCCGGATCCGGAAAAAACGTCCGCTTACCCCGTTTTCCAGAACAACACTCTGGACATTCGCTTCCGGTACCCCTTCCCACGCGCCTGTCTCTATCCAGTTTTCCCCATCCCGGGAAGCCTCCAGCACAAACCCCTGCACATTCAGCCGTTCCCAGGAAAGCCTGACAAAAGTGACGGTTCTCTCCTCCGGGAACTCCACCATCAGCCAATGCTCCGGCTGTCCCGGTTCATTGGCACTGGACCAGCGGCTCGCGCCGTCTTCCTTCCCATCTGCCGCCAGGGACGGAGCAAAGCTTTCCTTTTCCACACTGTCTGCCGTCACCCGGACCCCGGACAGCCGGGCGAGATTTTCCCGGTAAAATCCATGGGTTTCCCCCGTTCCTTCTTCCGCTTTTGTCAGGTCATCCCCCCGCAGTCCAAAGGCCGCCAGCAGAAAGAGGAATACCAGCAAAACACCTGTGCCTACCTTAAAAAATCGTTTCATACAAATTCCTTTTTATCATTCATTTTCTATTATTTTTTAATGCTTGAAGCCGAAAAAAAGGCTTAAATCATCTCATAGCTTCTTATTAGGAAGCCGGCAAAGCCGCATAAAATAAGCTTTGTGCAGAAATCATTTGTATCAGCACAATATAAATAGGTATTGGCACATTTGCTGGTAGTCTATCTAATTCATAATAACCAGTTGACTTCATATCACATACATCAAAAAGATTTGCTTTAAGGGATTGGCCAAAATACATCCCTGTCACTTTTTCAATTATCATAGCAAGTAATACAAAACCTGAGTTATTCTATTGAAATTATTCGCCCTTGGGATACATCATTGGCTTGTTAATGAATAACGGCAGCAAATCGCTGTTGTGCCTTATTTTAAAATTAGGATAATCTGCCCATAATTCTTCATATTCATTCAGAACAGATTGATCAAAATAATCAGGAACTCCCGAAGTATGATTCAATAATTGTTCTACTGTTACATCAATGCTATGTAAATCAATAGCAAGAAGTTTTCCTAAAGTATCATCAATTTATATTCTTCCTCATTCGCCAAATCCGCAAACCCAGTTGAACTTTCACATAGTACCTTATCATCTTGAACGCTATATACATTTCCTTTAAAATTAACGTCTATCATCTCTTTGATATTCATACTTTACCTCTGTAAATTCAAATTTGTTCTTTATTTCCATGTAGATGGATACTCCAAATGATAGGGTAATTTTGTATTACGATTTCCTTTTGCAGAATTAACTTGTCCTTGCGTCAAAAATACAGCTTCACTTAAATCCGCATCTTTAAAGTTAGTATCTCTTGTGTCAGCTCCCAAAAAAATTGTTCCATTAAATACGCTCTTTTCAAAATTTGTGGCTATTAAAAGTTTTGTGCTTAAGTCTGCTCCACTCATGTCCTGCCCTTTGAAATTGCTTCCAAGAAAATTGGCAGGAATTTTTTTATATTCACTGTGAATACTTTGCTGAAGCAACTTACACACGTGTTTTAAAATATAATTCGATCTGAGTCTGTATTGCTCTAAATCTAAAGATAAGATACTATTAGGGCAACAATGGCACATTTTTATATTTTCCTCAATCAAAGAATGAATGGATTTTTCTAATGGTTGTGCTGAAATAAGCGACGTTGCTTCTATCAAATAATATCTAATTTGATAAAGCTGAAATATAATTATAAAAACATCAAAAATTTCTGTTGATTGGTTTGGTATATCATTCCAAGTCTGACCTTGATAAATAACTTGCGTCACCTGTTGTCCGGCACCGAAGCAGTCATAACCAATGCAACCTTTCATTTTCTGCTTTTCAAGTTGCGAATGTATTTTACATCGGTAATCTTTTAATAAATTTGTGCATGGTTGCCCTGATACTTTATCTTTTGGAAACCCATCAATTTTTGAAAAAAACAGAGCAGTACAACACAATCCTGAACATTTTGAACAATCCGACTTCATATATTCCCATATTTTATCATTTCTTTCATGTATCATCATCTATTTTTTGCCCCTGCAACTTCCTATTTGTCGAGTACACATTATCCGCCAAATGCGAATATTCTTGTTTGTTATACTCTAATTTTTAATGTCGAATCTGTCAAGTTGTTTCATCTATTCTTATATCGTACCTCAAGTTTTTATGAAATCAGGGCGGGATTTGAGTTAGATCATGACCCACAAACATTTCACACTACAAGCTGAAAAGAGTAGTGAAATGCCCTATTCATCAGACTTTCCAGCTTCGTTGTCTTTACATGAAACCTATCGTACAAACGAAAACCGACACTATTTTTTATAGCATCCGCGACCGGTCAGAACTCCACGCCCTTCCGCGCCGGAATCCCTTTCTCGAACGGATGTCTTATGCACTTCATTTCCGTAATATAATCGGCTGCGTCCGCAAGAAAATCCGCCGCATCCCGGCCTGTGCAGACAATCTCCAGCCCTTCCGGCTTTTCTTTCAGAAAAGCTTTAAGCTTATCCACATCCAGCAGTTTCCAATTTACCGGATAAGTGACTTCATCCATAATAAGAAGCTCAACTTCCCCTGCATATGCCAGGCTCACCGCTTCGTCCAGCAGACGGTTATGGATTCCGGCAAGCGCATCTTTATCCTCCTGTGTCATGGAGGAATAAAAACCATAATCCTTTTCACTGCGCAGAATTCGTATTTCAGGTATGTGGGAAAGGCTGTGCAGCTCCCCGGTATCCCGTCCCTTCATAAACTGCAGGATTAGCACCTTTTTCCCCGCACCCGCCGCGCGCAGGGCCAGCCCCATGGCGGCTGTGGTTTTTCCTTTTCCTTCTCCCGTATATAAATGTAGTAAGCCTTTATTCATTTTTTTCCCGCCTTTCTTCCTGTGCTGCTGCATTTCTGTGAAAAATCCGCTGATACCCATAAGGCAGAGCCATACCCGATATATCCGGCCAAAGCGCTTCCCTGCGGCGATACTTTTCTTCCTCCGCCCGTCTGTTGGGACAGTCCGTACGGGGGCAGGACACACAGATACCGGCACAGGCCTCTCCTTCCTTCCGGGTGAGGACCGCCTGGTAAGCCACGCTCTTTTTCGGAGTCAGCACATAATATCTGTTATAACGGACCTCTTCCTGCCCGATGCTCCCGAAGATTTCCTCCATGGCTTCCAGGGGCAGTTCGCCTCCGGGAAAGAGCATTTTCTTTACCCGCCATCCGTATTTTTCCCGTATTTTTCCGTTCATATCCTCATAGGCCTTCAGCAGCAGCTCCGAACAGATACATTCCGCCATAAAGCTTTCCGTAAGCATCCCCCGGAGGGCGTACTCCTCCTGAAGGCGATCCGGCCAGCTTCCCAGGCTCACAATCACCGGCAAGCTTCTTTCCTCTCCTTCTTCCGCCGTTACCGATCCTTTTTTTACGGCATCCTGGCACCGCATCCCTCCGGCTGCAAACGCATACATTCCTGCCGGCGCCGCCTGTTCCATAATCTTTTCGTAAACCTGGGAAAACAGCAGAAAGTCGGCATCCTCATAGTGATACCGACTCAATGCTGTTTTTAATTCTTCCTTTGATAAGCTTATATGCAGCTGTATTTTATTCATCTTGCGTCTTTCTCGTTTACGCAGTCAATCCCCTTTACCCGCAGGGCACGCATTGCATTCAGGATAGCAAGGACCGCCACTCCCACATCGGCAAATACGGCCAGCCACATATTGGCGATTCCGACAGCGGCTAAAATCAATACCAGAATCTTTACTCCCAGGGCAAAGACAATATTCTGTTTCACAATGCCCAGCGTCTTTCTGGATATTTTCATGGCTGCGGCGATTTTGGAAGGCTCATCGGTCATAATAACCACGTCTGCCGCTTCGATAGCCGCGTCGCTTCCCAGCCCTCCCATGGCGATTCCGATATCCGCCCTGGCAAGAACGGGCGCATCATTGATGCCGTCTCCCACAAAGACAAGCTTACCCTTAGGTGACTTGGATCCGATGATTTTTTCCACCTCATCCACCTTATCTCCGGGCAGGAGCTCGGAGTGCACCTCCGTCAGACCGATTTGGGAAGCCACATAATCCGCTGTTTCCCTGCGGTCTCCGGTAAGCATGATAACCCGTTTTACACCCTCTGCCTTCAGCCCGCTGATGCATGCGGCGGCGTCTTCCTTGATTTCATCCGCAATCAGTATATATCCCAGATACTGGTTATTTCTGGCTACATGCACAATTGTACCAATCTGAGCCGCATTGGTAAAGCTTATTTTCTGCTGCTGCATTAATTTTTCATTTCCTGCATAGATATCGTCCCCGTCAATCACCGCATGGACACCGTGGCCGGCCAGTTCTTCGGTACTTTCCAGCCTGCTTTTATCCAGCTCTCTGCCGTATGCCTTCTGTATGGATAGGGAAATGGGATGGTTGGAATAGCTTTCCGCATAAGCGGTAATTTCCAGCAGTTTATCCCGGGTAATTACTTCCGATAAAACATTCTGCTTGTTTTCCTCCATGGCCGGTTTGACTTCCTTCACCTTAAAGGTTCCTTTCGTCAGCGTGCCGGTCTTATCCATAACAACAATTTCCGTTTCTGCAAGAGCCTCCAGATAATTGCTTCCTTTTACCAGCACCCCCGCCTTGCTGGCCCCGCCCAGGCCGCCGAAAAAGCTTAACGGCACGCTGATCACCACAGCGCAGGGACAGGACACCACAAGGAAGGTCAGGCCTCTGTAAATCCAGTCGGACCAGCCGCCCAGGAACAGGGGCGGAATAACAGCCAGCGCCGCCGCGCAGAGCACGACGATAGGGGTATAGTATCTGGCAAATTTTGTGATAAAGTTCTCCGCTTCCGCTTTTTTGCTGCTGGCATTTTCCACCAGATCCAGGATTTTGGAAACTGTGGATTCCCCGAAAGGTTTGGTGACCTCCACTTCCAGGACACCCGTAAGGTTGATACAGCCGCTGATTACCTCTTCCCCGCAGAGTACCTCCCTGGGCACGCTTTCCCCGGTCAGCGCCATGGTATCCAGACTGGAATTTCCTTTTATAATAACCCCGTCAAGGGGGATTCTCTCTCCCGGCTTCACAACGATGAGTTCTCCCACCGCCACTTCATCCGGATCCACCTCTTCTTCCGCACCATTCCTGCGCACATTGGCAAAATCAGGCCGGATATCCATCAGCTCCGTGATATTTTTTCGGGAACGGTTTACCGCATAGGTCTGGAACAACTCTCCCACCTGGTAAAAAAGCATAACCACCACCGCTTCGGGATAATCCCCCACAAAAAAGGCACCTACCGTGGCAATTGTCATCAGGAAATTTTCATCAAATACCTGCCCCTTCCCGATGTTGCCAACCGCCCTCTTTACCACATCTCCGCCGATTATCACATAGGAAACCAGAAATGCGGCAAGCAATACATACCAGGGCAGCCCCGGCACCAATTTTTCAAGTAATACGGCTGCCGCAAAAAAAGCGGCGCCGATAAGAATTCGCTGCATTCTTTTCTTAATTTTCCTTGTCATTTTGATTCCTCCTCCTGTATATGATCAAGTCCCTGGCTCAGAATGGTAGTAATATGTCCGTCGGCAAGGGAATAAAAAATGGTTTTCCCTTCTCTCCTGCTCTTCACCAAATCCATCTGTTTCAAAACGCGCAGCTGATGGGAAATTGCCGATTGTGTCATGTTCAGTATCTGCGCCAGATCACAGACGCACATTTCCGAACAAAGCAGCACATACAGCATCTTAATCCTTGTAGTATCTCCGAAAATCTTAAAAAAATCGGCCAGATCATCCAGGTCATCCTCTGCCGGCATCCTGGCGTTTACCTTTTCCACAATATCCTCATGCACGTGAATATATTCACAGCTTTCGGCGTGTTCATGGGTTCTCTTCATAAAATAAAACCTCCATTTTTATATAATCGTTCAGGCAAGTCTGAACGATTACGTCTCCTTTCCGCAGACTTGGATAGGCAGTGCCTGCGTCGGCGGGAATTGACCGTTACCTTTATTTACATTTAAACATATGAACAATCATTCATATGTTTAATGCTATTATATGCAGACACACAAAAAAAAGCAAGTACTTTTTCTATTTTTATTAAATTCTGTCTGCACATGGCGGCAGTCGCCAAACGGATACACTCTGCCTTCCGCTGTCTGCGGCAAAAAAAGAATGACCGCCCCAAGCACAAGGGCGGCCATCTTTATGAAGGGTATAATCAACCAAAAATTGGAAGAAAGCAATAAAAAGATACCGGCAAGGACTACTCCTCACCCACTTCTATCTCCAGAAATTCAGGGGAATCAAAAAAATCTTTCAGCGAAATACTAAGCCCGCCGCATAATTTGCAGATCGTAAAAATTCCCGGATTCTGTGTGGAACCATCAATAATATGCATCAGTGTCGTCATAGGAACTGCAGAACGGTAGGATAAAGTATAATAAGATATATCCTTTTTCTTACAAAGGGCCTTAATACGGTTCGCTAACTTTTCCTGCTCTGACATAGCCGGCCTCCTCTGCTTATAAATACATTTTATCTCATTTTTTTCCAAAATTGCACCCATATATGGTAGTAATTTTGTTAATTTATGTATTTATTCCCGAACAAGGCCGTAAAGTTACTTTATTTCGTGTACTTTTTTATATTGCTTCCCACCCGTACTGCGCCAGTATTTTCCTCGGAAATTCCACACGTACGGTCATTTTGGGATCCACAATCTGGCATATGCTCATGTCTGCGGCAAGGGACATGAGCATTCCGGATTTCAGCTCACTGATTCCGGCGGCTTCCCTCACAAACGCCTCCATGCGCAAAACGGCTTTTCTGCCTGCTTCATCCGTCGTGGGGGCGGACTGGATGGTCATTACTTTATCTGCCGTCAGCAAAAAGGGAACGGGCAGGCGGCAGTTCTTCAGGACATGCACCCGGACCGTCACTTCCCCGGCTGTCTCAAGGCCGCAGATAAACACCTCCCCGTCCCCCATCAGCGCATGAAGATCGCCAAGGGACAGAAGTGCCCCCTGCACCGCTACCGGCAGATAAAGCGCCGTACCTTCCCCTATTTTCCGGCAGTCCATATTGCCGCCGTGGCCGCCGGGTGTTGCCGTGTCGATCCCTTCTCCGCCTGGAGCGGTGCCAATCACGCCTATCATGGGACAGCAGTCCAGTGTCAGTTTTTCATCAAACCGTATTTGATCGCCGTTGATAGCAAAGATTGCTGCTTTCGGCTCCGGGAACCTGCCGGCAAAGGCACCATAGGAAAAGGAGGAGCACATGGCTCCCCAGCTGCGCAGGTTTATTGTAAGAATCTCCACCTTCAGGATATCCCCCGGAAGGGCGCCGCGGATATACAAAGGTCCGGTCGCCGGATTTTCCAGGGTATCCCTGCGGTCTCCCAGAGGTCTCTCTTCACAGGTGACGCTGTCATCATAGCAGTCCCTGGTCTGGAAAACCACCGTGTCCCCGCTGTCGCAGACGGCGGCGGGGGCAATTTCCTTATCGAGTCTGTCATGCACATGTTCTCTGCTGATGTACAGCATGGCTGTCCCTATTCCTTTCCGGCCGGTTCCGTTTTCTCTGCGGTTTCCGCATCTTCCCCTGCAAGCCCGGTCCCTTTCAGGATTCCCCATATATAAGGTGCGCCGAACATACTCAGCTTTTTGGGTCCGCGGATAGGCTCCCCCGCCTTCTGCGCTTCCCGTATTTTCCTGTATGCCCGCAGCACCGTAGCCTGGGTAATGGATTTTTCCTTCCTGTCACAAAAAAGCTCCCTGCCCTTTACCCGGTAGGTAAAGGGCAGCTTTTTGCTGGTATAAAAAGTACTGCCGGCATAAAGCTCCACCACATTCCACAGGGCTGTCCCCAGAGCTTCCTCCGAGCGGCATTCCCTGACCGCTTTGATTGCCGCTTCACGTTCTGTTGCGTTCATTTCTTCCATATGTAACCTGTTTTCTTTCCTGCGGGTACCGCATCAGCGGTATTGGTTATGCCAACGGGTAACGGTTCCGGACCTGCCCGGTTACGGCAATGGTTTCTTTTCCTGAAAAAGCATGGGAAGGAAGTCCCTGATACACTGCCGCCAGACATTCCAGTCATGGCCGCCTTCGTATTCCTTCCGGACACAGGGTATTTTGTTTTCCTCACAGAATACATCATCCTCTGCAAATTGTTCCCAAAATTCATCCTGCCTGCCCATCCCGCGGAAAAACAGACGCTGCTCTTTCTGAAAACGTTCTTCCTTCATGACAGCCAGAAAACTGTTATCCGGATTATTACCCATAAAATTATGCATGAAACCGCTGAAAAGCCCTTCCCAGGCAAACAGCTCCGGATGGCTGCAGACAGTTACGCTGGTCTGCATGGATCCCATGGAAAGGCCGGCCATAGCACGAAATTCCCGTCCCGCCTTTACCCGGTATTTCTTTTCTATAAAAGGAATGATATCCTCCACCAGCTCCTCCGGGAACAGATTATGCCGCAGGATAGATTCTCCTTCCGCCGTTTCATCCATTACCATGCCGTTTGCCATGACAATGAGCATAGGAACCGCCTTTTCCCTGGCAAGAAGATTGTCCATAATATGGTTCACCTTTCCCTGCCAAACCCAGCCCCGTTCATTTTCCCCGAAGCCGTGCTGCAGATAAAGGACCGGATAAGGATCCCTGTTTTCTTCATAGCCCGGTGGTACATAAACGATGCAGGTTTCCGTCCTTCCCGTCACGGCGGAGTTATAATATTCATGCCGGATATCTCCGTGGGGCACATCCTTCATCTGGAAAAACTCCGGTACCGGCCCGATTTCAATGTAGTTCACAGGCCTTGCAAACCCATATCCGACAGGAAGAAAAGGACTGAGGGCCAGACAATTGTCCACATACAGATGCACATAATAAAAACCGGCATCCAGAGGCAGATCCACTGTCCACACATCCTTTTCCGTTTCCAGGAAAGGATACATGATATCCCCGATCTGCAGCTGTACATTCATGGCATTGGGATAGCGAAGCCGGATATAGGGCCTTCCTTCCGCCCGGTACATAAGCCCCTCCTGGGAATTGTGAGAGACCGGCTTTTCGTCCGTTTCCACCATCACCGGCCTGCTGTATGCGCAGGACTGCTCCACCACGGCAGGATTGTCCATCCATTCCTTTCCCGCTTCTATCTGCTCTCTTACCTCAATCGTGAGATTTTCCGTTACAGCCTCCGCATCCCGCAGCGTTTTCAGCACGCCATCCAGATTACTTCCCAGACGCTTCCGGCTTTTAGCAAGACCCTCCACAATAATATGTATTTTTCCGGAAGCCTCCGACAGCATGGCATAAATATTATCCAGATTATCTCCTTTTGACTCCGGAAGATTCAGCTTTCCCTGCAGATACCGGTACATTTCCTCCCTGGACCCGATTCCTGCAAAGTTCAGTTTAATCATACCTTTTTCCTTTTCCCTCTCATTTTCTTTCATCCGTTGTCCCTTCCTTCCGCACGTTTCCCGCGTAAGAGCGCGTCTGTACAGACACTCTAATCTCCTGCAATCGCTTTTCGGAGCTTGCTCTTTATTCTCTGCAGGGCATTATCCGTACTTTTGCCGTCCTTTCCCAGGACTCTGGCGATCTGGTTGTAGCTCATACCGGTGATATAAAGATCCAGGACCTGTTTTTCAAAGGTACTTAATTCCTTTTCAATGGCCTGCTCCAGCACCTCCACATTTTCCCGGTCAATAAACAGCTCCTCGGGACTCAACTCCAGGGCCGCAGGTATGGCATTCATCAGGCTGGTTTCTTCATTTCCTTCACTGTCCTGGCCGCCGTTCCCCCCATACAGAGAGATATAGGTATTCAGGGGCATGTGCTTTTTCCGGGAGGATGCCTGCACCGCCGTATACATCTGGCGGGAGACGCACAAATCCGCAAAGGTGCTGAAGCTGGCATCCCTGCCGCTGTCATAATCCCGGATAGCCTTGAACAGCCCTATCATACCCTCCTGAATCAGATCGTTGCTGTCTCCGCCGAGAAGGTACATGGATTTGGCTTTTGTCTTTACCATACCTTTATATTTTTCCATAATATAATCGGTGATATCGTTTTCTCCGTCTCTGAGAAGTACGATCAGCTCCTCATCGCTGTATTCCCCATAAGATTCTTTCATTGGGAATCCATTCCTTTCTGCTGCCTGTCCTGCTCTCTTGCCTGCAGGATACGGATTAAATCCGCCGCCACATGCTCACCCAGAATCTCATAGCCATCCGCATTGGGGTGGACGCCGTCCGGCATAAAATGCAGCACGTTATCTTTGTCATGGCCGTCCAGAATATTGGAATTATACAAATCAATCACTTCCATCCCATGCTCCCGGGCAAGCTCTTTGGTAACTTCCGCAAATTTATCCTGGGAAATCAGGTACGGATGCTGGGTTTTCAGATAATCCTGGAGACTGTTGGGCAATGGTGTCATAAAAATTACTTCGGCATGCGGATAATCTTCTATAAGGCCATCCATGAGTTCGTCCAGATCTCCCCAGAAGGTACGTTTTTTCCTCTCTGCAGAGTTCCCGAACTCCACAAGGCTGGCACAAAAGCCGTCATTGGTCCCTCCCATCACCAGGATGATATCACTGTCCTCAGGGATATCCTGATATCGGTCCACAAAAGCATCGGCCCAGTACCTTCCTATAGAGGATCCGCCTATCCCTAAGTTATATACGTGACTGGCATCCAGGGCTTCCTGAAGTACGTGGGGATATGCCAGTTCCTGATAATTCTCTATACTGTCCAGATTTACCGCCTGGGTAATGCTGTCTCCCAGACAAGTGATTTTGATATCGGAGAAATCAATGTTATTTTCAGATATAGTTCTTTTATCCTGTTCGCTCACCAGAAGCGTTTCCGTATGGGAACTGCGCACCTCCTGACGCTGCTCCAGGGTATACTGCTTCTTTCCGAAGGGATCCGGCAGCCTGGACTCGTTTTTCCCTTTCCGGAGCACGATATCACTGCCGGATACGGTATTGCCGGATGTGGTGTTACCGGAAATATCATTGCCGGATATGCCGTCACCGGAAAGGCCGTTACCGGATTCATCATTGGCGGATATGCCATGGCCCGCCTCATTCCCGGATACGTCGCGGTCGGCTCCGCGGCTGCCGGATGACTCTTTATCCGGTTTCTCCTGGTCAGACTTTCCGCTGCCGGATGGCTCTTTATCCGATCCGTCACGGTCAGACTTTCCGCCGCCCGGTTCATCGCTCCGGTCTTCCCCGTTTGTTTCCTCCCCGGCAGATGCATCATTGCCGGAAATACTGCTGCCTGATACGGTATTGCCCGAAACTGCGTTACCGGAAACCGAATTGCCCGACAGGGTATTGCCTGAAACATCGCCGCAGGGCCGAAGCAGCTGCCTGGCGGGAATTTTATTGCCGGATACCGCCGATCTTTCCTGTTCTCCGGGAATATCATCTTCCGATACC
Source organism: Eisenbergiella sp. OF01-20 (assembly GCF_003478085.1). Taxonomy (NCBI): domain Bacteria; kingdom Bacillati; phylum Bacillota; class Clostridia; order Lachnospirales; family Lachnospiraceae; genus Eisenbergiella; species Eisenbergiella sp. OF01-20. The sequence continues at coordinate 37,066 of NZ_QUES01000015.1, forward strand.
CCGTTTCCGGATACCTCGTTACCGCTCACCGAATAGCCGCTCACCTGGCTGTCCAACAGCTGATTACCGGATATGTGGCTTTCATCCCCTGTATTTTGGGACACGCCGGAAGCCTCTTCCTCTCCGTCTTGTTCTCCGGAATAAATGAAATTCTCTTCTGTTTCCGCTGCGGGCGCACCGTCCTGCGTTGTGCCGGACTGCTGCACGGATCCAACATTCTGAACCTCATCGCTGTCCGCCTGGACGGCAGGGACGTCGGAAGGCTCTTGTTCTTTCCCGGGTGAACAGGCTGCCGCCAGCGATAACAGGAATACAGCCAGCAGACCGCATCCCGTTATTTTTAGAAAGTTATATTTTTTCATTATAATTGACGCTGTCTTACGATTTCATATGCCAGTACTCCTGCTGCCACAGAAGCGTTCAGGGAATCGATATTTCCTTTCATGGGTATCGCTGCGATAAAGTCACAGTTTTCTTTCACCAGGCGTCCCACGCCCTCTCCTTCATTTCCGATTACCAGGCCTATGGGGCCTGTAAGGTTCAGATCATACATTCTGGTTCCGTCCATGTCCGCACAGACAAACCACATCCCTTTCTTTTTCAGTTCCTCCATAGTCTTAACCAGATTGGTAACTTTGGCGACGGGTGTATAATTCAATGCGCCTGCGGAGGTACGGGCCACAGTGGCCGTAAGGCCTGCCGCCCGGTTTTTAGGAATAATCACGCCGTGGGCACCCGCCAGATTGGCAGTACGGATAATCGCGCCAAGATTGTGGGGGTCTTCTATATTATCCAGCAATAGCAGAAACGGAGGTTCCTGCTTTTCCTCTGCCAGCTTCAGGATATCATCCACCTGCGCATACTCATAAGCTGCCGCATAGGCAATAACCCCCTGGTGTTTTCCGGTTTCGGACATCTGATCCAGCCGTTCCCTGGACACAAATTTGATGAGGCAGTCCGTCTTTTTAGCTTCCCTCTTAATGGTCATGATGGGTCCGTCCTGGCAGTTGTCCAGGATGAAAACCCTGTCGATGGTTTTTCCGGAACGGAATGCCTCGATTACCGCATTGCGCCCTTCTATTGTCAGTTGTTCGTATCTCATAGCAGCTCCTTTTTTATAGATGGATATCCAGTTCCTGCAGGGACAGCTTCAGCAGCTCCATAAGCCTGTCCATACGGCCGTCCAGATAAAGATAGCCGTACAGGGCTTCCAGGCCGGTGGCCTTCCTGTAATCTCCCACAGTGGCGTTCTTGGCCGTGGTATAGGATTTGGCATTCCTGCCTCTCCGGTATACGGCCTGCTCCTGGGGAGTGAGAAAACCCTGGATCGCTTCTCCCATCAGGGCCTGGGTCTGGGCTTTGGCCAGACGGCTTTTTTCCTTATGAAGCCGGTTGGGAGAGGCATTGTGGCGTTCCACCACCACTGTCCGTATGATCAGATCATAAATGCAGTCTCCCACAAAGGCAAGAGTCAAGGGGGAGTAGGTTCTCAGATCTACTTCCCCCAACCCGAATTCTCTTTTTATCTGCTCCAGCAGGTTCATGCTCTCTTCCATTTCACTCCTTCGCGGGTGTCCTCCAGGATAATGCCCTTTGCCAGCAGCTCATCCCTGATTTCATCCGCCCTGGCAAAGTTCTTTTCTTTTCTGGCGGCCTGCCGTTCGGCGATTAAGGCTTCTATGGCCTCATCCAGCATTTCTTCTTTTTTCTCCACGATCAGCCCGCATACATCGGAAAGCTCCTTGATTTCATCCAGAAGCGCCTTGAGATAGGCTGCCGTATTCTCCGCACCGCTATTGGTATTGGCGAATTTGACCAGTTCAAAAATAGCGGCAATGGCATCGGCAGTGTTAAAATCATCCTCCATCGCTTCATCAAACTTGGCGGCAAAACCTGCCGCTTCCTCCAGAAGCGCCTTTTCTTCCAAAGTCATCTGACCGGCCTGCGCTTTCTCCAGAAGGAAATTCAGGTTGTCTGCGGCGGTGCAGATCCTGTCCAGGCCGTTCTTTGCCGCTTCCATCAGCTCATCGCTGAAGTTCAGAGGGCTTCTGTAATGGGCGGAAAGCATGAAGAAACGGACTACCTGGGGATCGTATTTCGCCACAATATCACGCACGGTAAAAAAGTTTCCGGCCGACTTGCTCATTTTCTTATTATCAATGTTCAGGAAGGCATTATGCATCCAGTATCTGGCGAAGGGTTTGCCGTTAGCTGCCTCCGACTGGGCAATTTCGTTTTCATGATGGGGGAATACCAGATCCTCCCCGCCCGCATGGATATCGATTTCTTCCCCCAGATATTTCCTGCTCATAACGGAGCATTCAATATGCCAGCCGGGACGTCCGTTGCACCAGGGGGATTCCCAATAGGGTTCGCCGTCTTTTTTAGGCTTCCAGAGGACAAAATCCAGCGGGTCTTCCTTCTGATCCTCTCCGGATACCAGAAGGGAGCGCTTGCCGCCTTCCAGATCATCCAGGTTTTTGTGGGAAAGCTTTCCGTATTCCTTAAAGCTCCTCACGCGGAAATATACGGTTCCGTCCGCCGCCGCATAAGCATGGCCGTCCTCGATCAGCTTCCCTATCATTTCCAGCATACCGCAGATTTCCTGCGTTGCCTGGGGATGGGTGGTTGCAGGCTTCACATGGAGTGCCTCCATATCCTTTTTGCATTCCGCAATATAGCGTTCGGAAATAACGGAGGAATCCACACCCTCCTCGATGGCTTTCTTAATGATTTTGTCATCCACATCGGTAAAGTTGCTTACATAATTTACTTTTAACCCCTTGTATTCAAAATAGCGGCGCACCGTATCGAATACGATCATCGGGCGGGCATTGCCTATATGGATCAGATTATACACGGTGGGCCCGCAGACATACATCTTAACCTCGCCGGGCGTAAGGGGCACAAATTCTTCTTTTCTCTTTGTGAGGGTATTATAGATTTTCATCTTCTTAAGGTTCTCCTTTTTCTCTATATTCGTGAAGACTTACCGCTTCTGACAGCACTTTTCGGTTTCATGGCACCGTTCCTTCCGGCTGCATTCCCGGCGGAAGCTGCATTCGCCTTCTTCACACATTTTTTCTTCTGTTCTTTTAAGGTAACGCACTTGGGCTTCCAGGTCAAGCAGTCTGTTAATTAATTCGCTGTTGGCATGCTGTAAATTGGAAATATCCTCTTTTACCGGGTCCGGCAGGTTCACCTGATCCATGGTATCCCGGGGTATGGGCTGGTTTCCGCGCTTTACTACCCGTCCGGGGACACCTACCACAGTGGAGTTGGGCGGCACCTCGTCAAGTACCACGCTTCCCGCCCCGATTTTGGAATTCTCGCCGATGGTAAAGGAACCCAGGACCTTGGCCCCCGCGCTTATCATTACGTTATCCCCGACAGTTGGGTGGCGCTTGCCGTGCTCCTTGCCTGTTCCTCCCAGCGTTACCCCCTGATAGAGGGTTACGTTATCCCCTATTATGGCTGTTTCTCCGATAATAACTCCATTTCCGTGATCGATAAAAAACCCTTTACCGATTTGCGCGCCGGGGTGGATCTCAATCCCTGTTTTACGCACGCCTCTCTGGGATATCCATCTAGCCAGGAAAAAGTGGCCTGACCGGTACAGCCTGTGGGCCAGCCGGTAATGGAGCATAGCCTTGAAGCTGGGATACAGAAATACCTCCATGGGAGAATGGATGGCAGGATCCCGCTCCCTGATTATCTGTATTTCTTCTTTGCATTTTCTGATTATACCCATTTTTCTTCCTTCTTTCCTATGGGATTGACAGATGACACCAATCTGACTGTCCGCCGCTTCTACGGTTCCGATGCCTTGCGCCTTCTGATCCGCAACGAAAAAACGCGCCTTCTTCCATACTCTGCTAAGAGACGGTTGAAGCCGCGGTTCCACTCTGCTTCAGGCAATAGCCTGCACTTATATCGCGTAACGTGCGTTAACGTATCCGGTTAAAGGGAATCCCTTCCTTTCACCGGATCAGCTCCCGGAGGCACTTTCAGCTGTCCTTGCCGGGAATGCTTGCAGCCGGTGACATTCCCTCTCTGCGGCAGAATACATACCTACTCTTTCCGTTCTTCGCCTTTTCCTATCGTTGGATCGATGTCTGTATATACAGGATATGCAAAATTACATTTTTTGTCAACTTTTTTGTTAGTATTCCGGCTACACGATTTCATTAATGCATATATCCCGGAGCGTCTTAACCTGTTCCAGGCTGCGCAGCAGCCCCATCTTTTCCCAGAGATAACTTCCTTTAAAAGTAAAGCATTTGTCCGCCGGCGCTCTTCCGAACAGAAATGCGCATAACCGTTCCGGGGAGGTTTCTGCATACAGCTTTCCGCAAACGTCCGCCTCCGGCAGCTTCTGTACCGTGCTTTCCTCCGGACCTGCTTTCCAGCAATAGAAGCCGTTGTTCATTTCTATCAGAGGATCCGTGTATTGCAGAAGGATTTCCATTCTCTGCCTGGATTGGATTAGGGAAAGCATTGCGGGAAGATGAACTATCCTGCCCATAATGGCGGGCCTGCATTCCGGGGCCTGTTCCATAAGAAGCTCTTCGTATTCGGGAAGAACCATGGCCTCCTGGATTTCCGCCTCTTTTTCTCGTCCATAGAAAAAATAGCCCACAATCGTCCCTTCATCCAGTAAGAGGAAGATATCCCCCTGCTGGGCATACATTTCCTTCAGCGCCAGCCGGAAATAGTCCTCCGAACGCTGCGTGTACAGCTGGTACCTGCGTTCAAGCTGGGCGGAGGCAAAATCTGCCAGGCCGGGTATATCCTCCTCTTCCAGAGGGCGTATTTCCAGCGCCCCGGAGCCTCCCTGCAGCTTTTCCTCCCGTACATCCTCTGCCGCCTGCAGGATTTTGCGTTCATAACGGACGGCTTCCGCCGCTCTGGCCTCTCCCTCCAAAAGAGAGTAAACCTTCAGCGCCAGATCCGTCTGCAGCCTCCACCGCGGCTTGTCATAAATATAGGAAAACTGGAACGGCTCATAAATCGCCGGGGAAGCCGGCATCAGATACAGAAACGGACGTTCCCTCCCATACCGTTCCAGGCAGGCTTCCTTCAAAAGCCTGCCCATATAACCTCTGTGCCGCCATTTCTCCCTTGTAGCCACTCCCACCACATAATCGGATTCCACCAACCGGCAGGAACCTCCGCTTTTCATGCACAGCCTGTAGGGGGTCAGATACAGCATCGCCAGATCTTGTCCGTCCTCCTCCAAAACCAGGGCTGTGTTTTTTTCCGCTTTGTTCTCAAAATAGTAATCGTTAAAAAGCCTGGTGTCCTCAAAGAAAACTTCTTCCCACAGAGGACGCAGGCTGCAGCAGGCGCCGCCTTCTATTTTTTTTATCTGTTGCATATGCACATCCATTTTTTATCCAGCCTTTACTGTGTTCCGGCCTTCGGGCAGCCACCGCAGCCTGTACATCCGGCATCGATATCTGAAGAATAAAGTCCATAGGGTGTATTTAAAAGGCAGACTGCCTGGGATGAAATCCCTTCTCCCGTACCGGTAAAACCCAGCCCTTCCTCTGTAGTCGCCTTTACATTCACCTGGGAAACTTCGATCTGAAGAGCCCGGGCGATATTTTCTCTCATGGTATCAATAAAAGGCCGCATTTTCGGGGCCTGGGCGATAATCGTCGCATCGATATTTTCAATAAGGAAACTGTGCTCCTCCAGAAGCTGTCCCACCTTCTTTAAAAGCTCCATACTGCTGATCCCCTTATAAGCAGGATCGGAATCCGGAAAATGCGTTCCGATATCTCCAAGGGCCGCTGCGCCAAGAAGGGCGTCCATTATGGCGTGGAGAAGTACGTCCGCATCCGAATGGCCAAGAAGCCCTTTTTCATAAGGGATGTCCACCCCGCCGATTATCAGCTTTCTTCCTTCGGTCAGACGGTGTACATCATATCCCATTCCTATTCTCATCTATAATTCTCCTTACATTCTTTGTAACAGCCCAGACAAGTCTGATCGACGTCTGGTGAAAGTATACCACAATTCCGGAATAAATAACAGGCAGAGCGTTCTTCATTTTTTCTCATGTTGCTGGTAACGGCCCTTTGCACCTGCCATCCAATGGTTTTGCCTGCCCGTTTACCCTCCCGGCTTTACTCCGGGGGTGGCGGTGCTGCAAGGATTCCTGGAAGGGGCGTCTGAAAACGCCAGTCCTTACGCTGTGTCCTTTACAGCGTTAGTACTGCTGCGTTTTTAACCGAGCGAGAGCGCACCCTGGAAGGAACCTTGCAGCACCGCCACCCCCGGAGTAAAGCCGGGAGGGTAAACGGGCAGGCAAAACCACTGGACGGCAGGCGCAAAGGGCCGTTACCAGCAACATGCCTGTCTGATTATCTCCTCAGAACCGCTTCGATTCCGTCCGCCGCTTTTGCCGCGCCGCCGGCCTTCCGGAGAGTGTCCCCAATCCGTCGTGCACAGTCCCGGTAATCCTCCTTCTCCAGTATCTGCCTTACGGCATCCTTTACCGCTGCCGGATATATGTTTTTCAACAGGATACCTGCTCCCAGTTCCTGTGTCCTGCGGGCCACGGCCCCTTCTTCGGGCTGCTGGGGAAACAGCACAAGAGGGACGCCGAAGTAAAGGCTTTCACTCACACTGTTCATACCGCAGTGGGTTATAAAGACACGGGCCTGCTGCAGGGTGCGCAGCTGATCCACCCTGGGTTCTATACGGAAATTAGCGGGAATGCTCCCCAGCGAGGAAATATCGGTATGCATTCCCACCGCCATTATGACATCTGCATCCTCTTCCTTTAACGCTTCCATACAGCTGCGGTAAAAGCCCTCCTGCTTATTCAGCACCGTCCCCAGGGAAATATAAATGACCGGCCGGCCGTTTACAGCCCGGGACGGGGAAGGCACAGACAGGGACGGCCCCGTAAACCGGTACCTGGAAGAAAACGTATCCGCCATCGGCTGGAATTCCCTGGAGGTATAAACAATCGTATCCGTATCGTTATCATTTTGTATCAGTTCGTAAAATTTATCCACACCATAACCATGCTGCCGCAGCTCCTTCATCCTCTCCTTTATCTCCCTCATACCGGTCATCATGCGGAACAAGTCCCCCGGCTTCTGTTTCATCAGCTTTGCGGTATATCTGTTAAAGGCAAACGTGGTCGTGGAACACACATAGGGGATCCCAAGCTTCCCCGCATACAGCTTTCCCCAGATGCAAATGGAATCCGATACAATACAATCCGGCCTCCATTTACGGAAATCCTCCATGACCCGATCCTCCATAGCCAGCGTTACATGAACCGTCATAGACAGCAGCGAGGCCAGATCCTTCCCCACCTTTTTATCAATATCCGCCGGAACCGGAGGCATATACTCATCACAGCATACACAGTCAGCACCCGCCGCTTCTATCCGGTCCCGGAATTCAGCAAACGAATAATAACGGATCGCATGCCCCCTGCCAGCCAGTTCACGAACCACCTCCAACGTAGGGTTCGTATGACCGTAAGCATAAATATTAAAAAAAGCAATCCTTCCCATTTACATCCTCCTTTTTAATACTTTTTATAATTTGTTTTATATGTATTACTTTTCTTACTTTTATGCTTAAATCATACTCCCGTCAATGCGGAATGTCAACATTAAAAAAGCTCCGAACGCGGGAAAGAACCAGCTGGGTTATCATTCACGGCCCCTATTCTTCTTCCGTCTCCTTTCTGTTAAAAACATCTTCAAACAGCTGCACCGTACTGTCAAAAGGCAGGATCCCTATCCCCTGCTCTTCGTCCGCGAGCATGAGAAGCATATCCCCGGGTTCAATCCCGAACATATCCCTCACTTCCTTCGGCACAACTATCTGTCCCTTTGGCCCCACTTTGACCGATGCTACGAATTTTCCCTTGGGCGGCTTAATCTTTGCCATATCCGTTTCCTCCTTATATCTGCCTTTGGATCTACAGTTATACTTGTAAGAAAAATCGTACCATCATTCCGGCAGGCCGTCAACTCCTTTGGTTTTGTTGATGCATATCCGCGAGGCCGAACAGCCGGTTTAATATGGGAACCCTGCAAAAGCACAGGCACAGCAGGATAGCCGCGGCAAGGGAAAACAGGAAAACAAGAAGATAGTTCCACAGCACAGGAAGCGATAATCTGCCGGTCAAAAACCAGACGGCATAGACCATAGGCACCTAATAGAAGAGTTCCGTGAACCAATGCTTCTCACGCAGAAAGAGACGTACCCTTCCATACTCGCTTCCTGCTTCGCTTTCTGGAAAGGCAACGCCTCTCTTCTTGAACTATTGAATAAGAACAATATCACATATCTGCTGTTCGGCAGATATCTGGAATGTATTTCTTCCCTTCCCTGGCTGTTTCCTTCCCGGGAAAGCCTCCCGGACGACAGGGATTCCTTTGCCTGCAGCCTGTCCTATCATTCGGGCGGGTTCTGGAGCGTGCTGACCTATTGGATCATAAACGGCTGCCGGCTGCCGGAAGAAATGCTTGCCGGCATTCTCTGTTCCCAGATGCCGGGAATCTGTCAAAAGGAATCTGCCGTATACCAGAATACCGGCAGCGGGAACCAGCCTGCCGGAGAAGGAACCTCCATGTAACGGCCATAATCGGAAAGCAGGAGCTGCTGGGCCTGCTGTTTTTCCAGTACAACGGCACCCGGCAGAGCCTTTCTTTCCACACAGACTCCGGCATCCGTCACCCGTACCGTTACGGGCTGTCCGTCCAGATATGCGGAGAATTCACCGGGCGTAAGGCCGAGGGTATTCTGTTTCAGGGTCAGATAGGCTTCCAATACATTGGCAAAATCAAATATCTGGTACATGCCGCTGGGTTCTGTGGAATAATATTCCGCAAAACGGCCGATGCATTGATTCAGGTTCTTATCAAAGGCAGGGACATATATTTCCGTTTCCTGTACCCCTGCATATGCCAGATAGGCCTTTACCGCCGCTTCCAGATCCTCCTGCCGCTCCGTCACCAGCTCATAGATCGTTTTCCCGTCTTTACCGGTCAGAAGATAGCCTGCCAGCTGGCCGTCCTTCTTTATGGCGAGAGGCCTCTCATCTGCAGTTTCCACAATGGTTAAAACCGATTCCGGCTCCCTCGTTACCCAGAACGGACGTTCCTCGTTTTTCCTGCAGACAAAAGCTGCCGCCCCTTCCGCTTCCCGGAGGGGAACAAAGGAGATCCCCTGTATATCCGTCCGTTTCAGGGCATGGCGGATATTGTCCCCTGTCACCGTATATTTTACCTGGACGCCGCCCCTGGTAAAGCCGAAGTATTCATATCTCTGCCTCTGTCCGCCCAGAACAGCCAGATCACAGGTCTTTCGCATTTCCTTCAGCCAGTCCTCCATGAGGATTTTCATATGTCCTTCTCCCCGCGCTTTGGGATGTACGGAAACCGTACCCACATACCCTGCCCGCAGAGGATGTCCTCCTGCCATAAGTGTTTCCGGCAGCACCGCAATCTGGGCGCGCAGCTTTCCCTTCTCATCCACAGCAACCCGATGCATAAAAGCGGACTCCACGCCTTCCCCGTAAACCTTTGGTATCAATGTTTCAAAATCATGAGGACAGTGGGCTTTGCTGAAAACATAATTCGCCAGTTCTATGTATGCTTCCCGTTCTTCCGGCTTCGCTATTCTGTATTCACTCATTCCTTTTCGTACCTCTTTCCCTGTTTTATCATGTTTTAGCGCCAGTGTACCCCATATCCATCCGGCTGTCAATCCTAAACCGAAGCCATATTACCTTGCCTGGAGGATCTCTGACGGCTCTCCCTCCCGGGCGTCCTTCCCGGCTGATTCCGCCCAGTTTGCAGCCTCCTGTTCAAAAATTTTGTCTACCATTTCATTTATCTCGGTTCCCGCAGGCAGCCCCACTCCTTTCAGGGCCTTATCGTACCGGGAAAAGGTAAGGGATGCTTTCTGTCCGTTGACCCCGATTACATCTATGGTTATATCCGGATCATTGCTCCCGTAACCCTGGCAGTTATAAATACATTCCCTGACTTCCCCGTTCACCAGGTTTGCCTTTTCCGCTAAAGCCTTTGCCAGCTTGCTATATTCTGACGGATTCTGTGCCAGAGCCTTATCCGGTCCCAAATCCACCGTTACGCTGAGCGTCCTTCCGTAAGCTGCGCTAAAGCCTTCTCCGGTAACCGCATCAATGGAAAATGAATAGCCGGTATCTGCCGGCGTCCTGCTCTTGCCGAATCTCACATCACCGTTCCAGGATGCCCTGGGGAAGGTATATGTCCCGGTATCATAGCCCATATAGATCGTGGCGCCGTCCAGTTTTACCCCAAACAGCTTCCAAAGCAGCTGCGCCCCTATTTCCGCCGCTTCTTCCTGTGTCAGATCCTTTTCCGTCGGCTTTTTGTCCTGGTAATATTCCAGCGGATCCGCCACAACAGTATAAGCCGCTTTCTGATACCCTTCCGGTACCGTCCGGTTTTCTGCGGATGCGGGCAGAGTATACGCAGTGGGAATCGTCTGTATCCCCCCCATATCCACCGCAGCAGCGGCTTCCGCCAGACTGCTGAATAAAGCGGTACATCCTATCACCATTCCCAGCGCCGCGCAAACGGCAATTCCTGTTTTCCCTTTGTTTTTTCTTATTTTTCTCATAATTCTTACCTGCCTTTCTTTTTGATAAGGCTACTATAATACGGGAATATCAGAAAGTTATCACCGACTTGTTACCGACTTATTAAAAGGAAAATATATGTGTACCGTTGTACCTTTCTGCGGAGAAGATTCCATCCGCATAACCGCCTGATGGGCATCGGCAATCTGTTCGCACAGGGAAAGCCCCAGGCCGGCTCCGCCTTCTTTCCGGCTGCGTGCCTTATCCACCCGGTAAAAAGCTTCCTTCACCCGGGGAAGTTCCTCCGCCGGGATCCCTCTTCCATTATCCGAAACGCAAAGAACCGCTTTTTTGCCTTCCGCAAAAGCGCTGACCCGGATCCTTCCTCCGCTTTCACAGGCCTTGATGCTGTTGTCAATCAGATTGATCAGCAGGCTTTCCAAAAGTTCCCGGTTCCCGGTAAGCACATCCAGCTCCGGCTGAAACGTTATGGTTATCCCCCTTTTTTCAGCCTTGGAGCGCATCGTATATCCCACCGCTTCAAAAAGATGCCTGACCGGGATTTTTTCCCACACCATTTCCTCTCCCCGCAGCGCAGCAAGCTCCAGAAGCTGCCGGGACAAATTGGACAGCCGGCGGCATTCCGACATAATATAACCGGCGCAGGCCGTTTTGTCCTCCTCCGTGACAGCGGCCTTCTGGAGATATTCCCCATAGCCGTATATGGCGGTGAGGGGGGTCCGCAGCTCATGGGCAAAATTATCCACAAGGCGCTGCTTCTGTTCGGCGGCTTCCCGGAGGGCGGCTATCTGCTTTTCGATGGTGGATGCCATCTCATTAAAGCTTTTTGCCATAGCCGCCACCTCATCCTTTCCTTTGTCCGGCAGCCTGCCCTGCAAATCCCCGGCCGCAATGCTGAGGGAGGTTTCCGCAATCTGCTGCAGCGGGGCGAACAAACGGTTCAGCAAAGCCAGGAGGCAGAGGGACAGAAGGAGGGAACAGACGCTTCCCCCCAGGAAAAGGGTATTTTTCAGTTTGTTCCAGCTCTCATATTTTGCCTTCATATCATACCGGTAAACCAGCGTATAATCCTCCCAGGGATCCGGAAACTTACCTTCTACATAAAGATACAGCCCTTCTGTCCAAAGCCTGCGGAACCCTTCGCCGGAAGCGCCCCTGCCGGCCATATCCCATTCCGGCATATCCCCGGCATCACTATACCGCAGTTTTTCTCCCTGATACAAAAACAACGCCCTCCGTTTATCCCTCCTGTATTGGGTATAAGGCTCCATAAGCTTTGCCGGATCATAACCGGTCTCCCCGCTCCTGCTGCTTTCCGCCTGCATATCCCGCATCAGGGATGAAAGGATGAAATAATGCTCAGAAAGAGCCATTTCCTCCTGTACATCCCTTTTTTCATTCCACAGCATGACGGATAGCAGAAGAATGGCTCCATTGAAAAATAAAAGGAACATAAACTGCGTGGTAAAAAAAGTCTTTTTTTTCATTTCGGTATCTCCAGCCGGTATCCCAGCTTATAGACGGTTTTAATACATTTCTCCAACCCCAGCTTTTTGCGCAGCTTCTGGATATGGACATCTACGGTTCTGATATCTCCTTCATAATCATATCCCCATACCAAATCCAGGAGACGTTCCCGGGACAGAGCGATATTCCGGTTCTTTACCAGGGTTTCCAGCAGTTCATACTCCCGGGGTGTGCACTCGGTTTCCTGTCCGTCCTTCTCGATTGTCCGGCTTATGAAATCAATCCGAATCCCGTAAAAGACGAAATCGGTCCCGCTTTTCCTGGTCCGGCGTAGCACGGCCTCCACCCTGGCCAAAAGCTCCAGCATTTCAAAAGGCTTGATAATATAGTCATCCGCTCCCATGCGCAGGCCCTTCACCCGATCGGAAAGCCCTCCTTTAGCCGTGAGGAAAATCGTGGGCACATGCTCCACGGTCTGATACACTTCAAAGCCGTCTGCTCCCGGCAGCATAATATCCAGCAGCATCAGATCAAACTGCTCCTCCTCCAGCCGCCGGATCGCCTCCTCCCCGTCATATGCGGACACACAGCGGTGCCCTACAAGCTCCAGATTTCTCCGGACAAGCTCGTTGATTGCCGTTTCATCTTCTACGATCAATATATCCGCCATAATCTTCTCTTTTCTCCAGGGATTTTTTTCGTATCTATAGTTTAATGCAAAGTTATTATAAAGTTATTAAAGCCGAAGCCTTCTGTGCCGGATTCTGTTTAAAAAAGGCAAAGCATAAGCGGAGGCAGCGTTATGCGCCTCCGCTTTGCAATTGGTTTTTATTTCAGTTTACTTTCCAGCTCTTTTATGCGTTTAAGAGCCTGTGCATACTTCATTCTTTCTTCTTCAAGCTCTTTCCTTTCTTCTTCCCGCCTTTTCCTTTCTTCCTCCAGAGCTGCCGCTTGGGCATCAATCGTCTCCTGCATCTCATCAATCATATACTGCACCGTATTCCGATCCAGTTCCCGCAATTCCTTCGAAAACATACCCATCACCTTTTCCATATTCCGGCAGATTCCATAAATATCGTCATACAGTTCCCTGAACATCGGATATTTATCTATCAGCTCAATTATCCGTTCCGGATCTTCGGAACTAAAAAACATAAACCACGCATCCAGTTCCTTATCTATCCTTTTATTTTGCATATTTTTTCGAAAAATGTCAAGCGTTATGAAGATAAAATTCTGCAGAAGCCCCACTTCCAAACCTGTATCGAAGCCCCAATAGGATTTATGCAGATAGTTTTCCGGAACAGCATGAAACTCTCTTGCACTTTTCTCAAACAGTACAATAATATATACATTTTTGATATCCTTGTAGCTGAATTTCTGCTTTGCCCTGTTCTTTTCGTCCCGCACCCTTTTATACTGCCTTAACAGCAAATCTGCAGAATAACAGGCGCTGCGCTCTCCGGGAAAGGAATATCCGATTTTCTGGATTTCCACATTTGCCAGGCTGCCGTCTTCGAATTCTACCACGATATCCGTGATCAGCAGTGTATTCTCATCGGCAATCCTGCTGCCGTCATTCGGAATCACCTGGCGGATCGTTACCTCCTTCCCTATCAGTAACGACAGAAAACGGTTCAGCCTGGCGGGCGTATATTCCGGGCTCATAACCTCTTTAAAAAAAGAGTCATAAAGCACCTTTACCCCCTTCATCCCCGTGCAGAAATCCAAAAACTCCTCCTGCTGCGCGGGCTTCCAGCCGGCAAACTCCGCCTGCAGTCCGCTGTTCGCGCCAATCTCCTCCAACACCTCCTTTCGTTCCCTGATGAGCGGGAAATAATTCCTGAGCTTATTTGCCATAAATGCTCCTCCTGTCTTTCCTTTTTGTCATTTACGGATTATTGCTTCGAAAAGAAGCGCCGAAATGAAAGACCGGCCTGGACGGCCTGTTATTACAGCAGCGTAGATACTGCTGTGTGACGAAATTATAATAACATATATTTTTATATATATCAACATTAAAAGGCCCGTATCCTTATTCCATTCTTCTGAATAAAAATACGGGCTTTTTCTATTTGCCTGGCACACCGTCATGAATGCCGGCGGTTTCAGTTCTCCAGCGAAAAAGCAATAAAATCAATACAGCCTTCTCCGTCATAACGGAAATACAAATCCTGCACGCCGTCCGGCATAGTCACCTCACCGGAAAACTCCTGCCAGGAATCCGAATCCACATCCACCCGGATCGTACCGGCTGCGGCTGCGTCCGCTTCGACAGAAACCGTCACGGTGCCTTTCCCGCTGCCCCTTACCAGCACGGCAGCCTTACTTACTCCATCGAAACAAAAGGACTTGTACCCGATGACCGTCCCGTCTCCCACATTGGCTATGTACTGGGCGGGAAGCCCTTCCTCCGTATTCACGCCTTCCACATCCGGCTCCCTGTCGGGAACATCCTGTGTCAGATAAGGGAAAGCAAACTGCATCTCGCTCTGGCCGGAGAATACGGCTCCATCCCTGCCGGTAAGCCTGCAGCAGATATAAGCGGGATACGTCCCTTTTCCTTCCAGAGGGCCGTCATTCAGGCCGCAGGAGGTTACCGGAACCTGACGGATGCTTCCGTCCTCCGCTATTTCTATTTTTTCCGCGCAGCCTTGTCTGGAAAACTGGGTGCGGTTGGTCTGTCTGTGATAAAAAACATACCACTGTCCGTTGATATATTCCATGCCGCCGTGGGTATTTCCCAGACAGTTCAGGGCATCCGCCGCCGTCCTGCCGTCAAGGCCCACATCCCCGATATCGATAAGCGTTCCCCCATAGGTATAATCCCGGTCCGGCCTGCTGCTGACCGCATAGCATAATTCATGGCTGAGAACGGAGGAATATACAAAATAATAAGTACTTCCGATTTTACGGATAGAACTGGCTTCAAAGAATTCATGCCCTTCAAAGCCTGTCCCCTGGCTGTCCGCAATCGATGGCAGAAGCAGCCTTGGCTCTGTTTTCAGAGTGACCATATCCGGCTCCAGCGTCATTACCTGTGAGCCTTGTTTTCCTCCGATGTGTTCCTTATGCATGGGCGCATTGCCGGAATACAGATAGATTTCCCCGTCATCATCGATGAAAACGCCGGGATCGAATTGTCCCAGATCCGTTTCTCCTTTTCCGAGAACCGTTCCGTCCGCATGCTTCACAAAGCCCAAAAATTCATAGCTTCCCGCAGGTGTATCACAGACCGCGACGCCGATCTCCGGAAGAAAATCCAGACAGTAATATAAATAATATCTCCCGTCCAGCCCTTTCACCACATCCGGTGCCCATAGCGCATGGATTCCCGGAGGATTCAGACCGTTCCCAAATCTGGACTTCACATGATAAATTTTCCGGATCGGCTCTTTTTCCGTTGGGTTCTGGTTTCTCGGATCCTGTTCCTTCCTGAAAATAACGCCCTCATACTTCCACTGCGTCAAGTCCGTCACATCCGCCGAATAGCAGATATAATCGTTCAGACAGAACATCTCTCCGTCAAAACGGTCATGGCTGCCATACACATACACACGGCTGCCGAACACATGGGGTTCCCCATCCGGTACGTATTCATAAGATGGCAGATAGGGGTTGAATACCTGTTTTTTGGTCATTATGCTCTTCCCTCCTACTATTAATCAAAAGCAACTGTTCAGCACCTTCACAGTTACTTTCGGAAACATTATAGCATGCCCGGCTGTTTATACATAGCCTTTATCCGACCAGTCGTGGTTTTTTATCCTCTCGTATTCCTCCATGGAAATCGTCAGGATCGTACCGTGCTTAAAGCCGTAAGGGAAGGAAAAAGAAGCGTCCGATCGCACAAACCGCCCGTCCGACAGGCTGTCCGCCACAAAGGGGACATAGCCCTGTCCGGCGCCCGGCACCCCATAATAATCCAGGAACAGACACCATCTTCCATCCTCCAGCTTCACCGCCGTAGGTGCTTCATACAGGCCGCTTTCCACGGCCTCCATGCTTTTGTCGAAGGCTTCCACCCGTTCGTAAGGACCCGCCGCATGTTCCGCGCGCAGGAGGATGATTTTCTCCGGATTCCCTTCGCTCTTAACAAACATGTAGTACCAGCCGTTTTCCTCATAAATAGCGGAATCAATCACACCGCTGTCCTCTTTCCGGTACAGAACCCGGGGAGAGCCAAATTCTTTGAAATCTTTTGTCCTGCAGAAATAGATCCCTTTTTTTCCATACTCGTTGCAGCGGTGGGAGGAAGACCAGTGAAGCAGATAGTCCCTGTTTTCCCTGTCATAAATGATATCCGGCGCCCACAGACAGCCGAAATCCGCATCCCCGATCGTTACCAGCCTCTGCTCCGTCCAGTCAACCAGATTGTCCGATTCCCATACGGAAAAGCATTTGCTGCCGTTTCTCCCGATTTCCTCCCAGGAGCCGTGATACTGGTTTCTCATACCATAGGAAAGGCTCAGATCCGTGGCAAAAATATAAAACCTGCCACTTCCTTCACATCTGGTAATCGTAAAATCCCTGACCCCTTTCTCCCCATAATACGTCCAGAGCACCGGATTCCCTCCGTTTACCTCTTCCCAGTGAAATCCGTCCTTACTCAGTCCGAAATACACCTGCTCCCCGTCAGGGGTTGTCTTTTCTTTAAAATGTACAAATAAGTATGCCTGCATTTTATTCCTCCTTGAGTCTGAATATCGTCAGTGACAATCCCGGAAACTCGTAGGCAAAGCTCCCGCCCTTGCTGTGAAAAGGACTTTCCTTCGGCGCTACCCTTTCCGGCTGTTCAAAATCATTTTCCGCCGCCGGATCCGCCTGCATGGTGTAAATGGTTCCCCGCAGGACACTGCCGCACATGTCCTCCAGTTCCAGCTGTACGGCTATACTCTCTTCCCGGAGATTCGCCACCTTGAGGATAAGCGCCTGATCCGCTTCGTCACGGCTTGCCCCGTAATACAAAGGTTCGATCACCACCGGCCTGTCCTCGGTTTTTGCACAGAGTCTGCCGTCCACCCATGCGCACAGCCTGTGTCCTGATACCTGCAGCTTCAGCTCGTATTCCTGCCCTCCGCTGACACGGATCAGGCTTTGGGTCAGATCCGACACGCATCCATGAACCCTTTTGCTCAGCAGAAGGTCATAATTCTGCCAGCCGCCCACGGTCCAGCAATAATGGTTCTCCTCATCCTGCCAGCCGAAAAAGATCTGAAAGCCCTGAAAGCCATCCAGCTCCACCGCCCTGCAGCTGATGGTATAATCCTCCCACTCCGTCTCTGCGGGCAGCACGGACACCTCCCCTTTTTTCAGATGGTAATCCCCGAAATCCTTACGTTCTCCTGTCCTGTTGTTTTCCAGGGTTACGCTGCGGTAAAGGACCTCCGCGTTATACCCCTGCAGCCGGATGCTTCCCCGCAGCGGCTGTTCCTTTCTCTCCGGCTCACCCAGTCCCTGCGTCCGTACTCCAAGCCTTCTGCTCCCCTGATGGTTCATAAAAAGCTTCTGGACATAATAGTCAGGAGTTCCGAAAACCTCCCGGTTATTGAACCAGATCATATCCGGCTTCCAGTTCACATAATCCGCGTTTGCCAGCATTGGCGCATAACAGGCCAGCCCCACAGCCTTTGCATTACGTTCCAGTCCCAGCATAAAGCTGGCCTCCACAAGAGCATTATACCAGGTATTCCCCCAGCTTGCATACTCTCCCAGAAAAACCTTCGGATCCTCTGCACGGAAGGAGTCATATCTGTGATGGTTTGCCAGAAACCATTCCGGCGTATGGTAGTAATGCTCATCCACCAGATCGCTTCCGCATTCCTTCGCACAGCTCCAGCCTTTTTCATATTCGCTTCCCGCTGCAAACGGCCCCGCCGTACCTATGATTTTAATTTCCGGGTAGTTTTCCCGGACAGCCTTGTGGAACAAGGGATACCTTTCAAAAAAAGCATCGCCCACCTCCTCATTGCCGATAGCAAGATACTCCAGCCCAAAGGGAGCTTCATGCCCCATCTGTGCCCTGACCGCCCCCCATCCGGTTTCCGGGGATCCGTTGGCAAATTCTATCAAATCCAGCGCATCCTGGATCCATGGCTGCATTTCCTGTATGGGGACCACCCGCTGATGATGGGGGTCATAGCCGCCGGGAAGCACCGGAAGAGGCTTGGCGCCGATATCCTCGCAAAACTGGAAATACTCAAAAAAGCCCAGACCCAGCGTCTGGTTATATCCCCAGCTGTTTCTCCTGGCCGGCCGCTCCTCCGCCGGCCCGATGGTATTTTTCCACCGGTACATGGAATTCCTGGCCTCCGGGTCCAGGGAACCGTCATGGACGAGACACCCTCCCGGAAAACGCATGAATTTCGGCTTCATATCCTTTATTTTCAGGGCGATATCCTTGCGCATCCCGTTTCTGCGCCCCATAAAAGTATCCTCGGGGAACAGGGAAACAAAATCCAGGGCAAGCGTTCCCTTCTGCGGCAAGGTCAGCACAAGCCTTGCCGCGGCATCCGTTCTGCTGCTGACAAGCCGCCCCTCCTGTTTCCTCCAGCCGGTGTCCTCTGCACACAGAGTCAGGACAGCATATTCACAGCCGTCCTGCCCCTCCAGAGCAACCCGCAGTTCCACCGGATCCTCGGACAGCTTCTTAGTATAGCAGGAAAACAGATACGCCTCCCCTTCTTTAACGGCAAAACCGCTGTTGTACCCCCGGTTTGCAATCCCGGCGCCTTCCCCCGGTTTAACCGCCTCCAGCACCAGATAATGCGGATTTTTATCACAATACGGGTCTGTCGTACAGATGGAAAGAACCACTCCGGCATCCCCCCGCTCCACCTTTTCCCAGGCATACAGCGGATGGTATTCCTTATTATCCACCGTATCGAATTCAAACGAACGGTTCTGCACCATCTCCGCGTAAAGGCCGCCGTCGGCCGCATGATTCAGATCCTCAAAAAAGATACCGTACAGGTCCCCCAGAGGTTCTTTTTCATCTTTGCCGTTAACAATGATTTTTTTATCCATTTTTATTGCCTTTCTGCATTCAGCCTTTAACGGAGCCTACCATAACACCCTTTTCAAAAAATTTCTGGGCGAACGGATACATGATAATCAGAGGGATGGCCGACAGCACCATACAGGCCAGCTCAATTGTTTTATAGTTGGATGCGGAGTCCGCCATCGTGGTGAGTACCGAGGACATGCCGCTGTTCATGGCATTTCCCAGATTGGCCGCCGCTTCGCTGGATTTGGTCAGGGAAAGCGTATAGTAGGAAAGCGTCTGCATCTGTGTGGATTTGGTATAATAAAGCGTCTGGGTGTAATCATTCCACATGGCTACCGCTGTAAAAATCCCCAGCGCGCTGATAACCGGTTTGGACAGGGGCAGTACCAGCCGGAAAAAAATCTTATGCTCCGATGCGCCGTCAATCTTGGCCGATTCAAACAGGGACTCCGGAATCGCCTTGAAGTTCGTATTGAAAATAATTACATTATAAAAACCGCCGAACAGGCACGGCAGCACATACACCCAGAACGTATTGTAAATATGTATGGCATTAAACAGAATAAAGTAGGCGATTACCCCGCCGTTCAGGTACATGCTCAAAAACCCTATGACCGTATAAAATTTTTTTCCGGTCAGATTCCCTCTGGAGAATCCGTAGGCAAACATGGCCGTGATCAGCGTCTGCAGAAAAGTCACGATCACGGTTCTCGCAAAGGTGATGCCGAAGGCTTTCATGATTTCCATATCATTCAGCACCGCTTTCCAGCTTTCCAGGGTGAAATCACGCATCCACAGCATGGCATACCCGTTTCTGGAAATATCCTGGGCGCTGTTGAGGGAATTTATCAGGGAATACCAGACAGGATATACCGTAATCAGCATAATAATTACCATGACTGCCGTCAGGATTATCTGGAATCTTCTCTGCCGTCTTGATTTCAGGCTATTCATTTCTTTCTCCTCCTTAAAACAATCCGCTGTCCGTCAGTTTGTTGGAAACCCTGTTTGCCGTAAACAGCAGGGTAATAGCAAGTACGGATTTGAAGATATTGATTGCCGCCGCCATACCGAACTGAAGCTGCTGCAGGCCGACCTTATAAATATAAGTATCTATGACTTCGCTTCGTTCCAGATTAAAGGCGTTCTGGAATACATAAATCTGATCGAAATTGTTGTTCATAATACCTGCCACAGCGAAAATCACCATAATCACAACGGTTCCTTTGATGCTGGGGAGTGTCACATACCACATTTTCTTAAAGCGTCCGGCTCCGTCCAGCTCCGCCGCCTCATAAAGCGCCTGATCCACACCCGCGATTGCCGCCGTATACAGAATCGTCCCCCAGCCAAGCTCCTTAATCAGATTGGACAGAATAGCAACCGTCCAGAAAAAGCCGGGTTCCGCCATAAATACAATAGGCTGGTCCGTCAGTCCCAGCTTCATCAGAATCGTGTTCACCATACCGCCGTCCGCCCCCAGAAGCGTGATCATAATGCCGCCGAACACCACCCAGGATATAAAGTGAGGCATATAGGTCACCGTCTGTACAAGGCTCCGTATTTTCTGATTGGCAATCTCATTGATAAATAAAGCAAACAAAATAGTAACGGGAATCGTCACCAGCTGTCCTATCAGATTGATTCCCAGCGTATTGACAAGCATCCTCCCGAAATCATGATTGGCAAAAATGATCTTAAAATTCTGCAGTCCGTAAAAGGGGCTGGTAAAAACCCCCTTAATCCCTTCCGTCACCTGATAATTCTTAAACGCCAGTATCAGGCCGAAAAGCGGAACGATACTGAACATGAGAATTAGCAGGGTCCCCGGCAGCATCAGCAAATGAAGCTGAAGCTGCGATACCGGATCCTTTCCCAGCGAATATCCCTTTTTGTTTTTTCCGGCTCCCGCCATAATTGATTCCTCCTGTCTGCTGCTTGTTTTGCGGAACAAAAGGCGCCTGGGCAGCAACCGTTCAGCCGGCCCAAGCGCCTTTTCCTGGTTATATTACTTTCCGCAGGACATTTGTTTTAGTAAAGATCCGCATTCACATTTTCGATTGTTTCCCCGTAGGCCTCATAGTTCTGCTGCAGCGTCTTATTGTATTCCGCATCAATTTCCGAAATGGAATATCCCTCCAGTGTTTCCAGCATACTTTCGTATTCTTTCTCAAACTGTTCGTCTGTCGGGGCAGAAACTATCTTCGCCTTCTGGGATTCCAGATAACTCTTTACCTGGGAAACCTTGATTCCCAAATCGCTGGAAGGCTCAATCACATTACCATCCTGGAAGGAAAGCAAATCGGAATCATAAATATACGTGTCTTCATATTTGCCGATAGCTGTACTCACCTGATTAAATACAGCGCCGTCCGTCCCCTCTGCCGGAGGCGCCTGTGTGCTCCACGCAAAATCCGTATTGGCAAAAGGCCACAATGCGATGTTTTTCTTATAATCGGTCTCAAACCTCTGGTTTCCTTCTTCCGTCCTGGTTGCGATTCCCTTATCATCCAGCGTATAATCCACACCTTCCACACCGTACTCATTCAGGAACATTCCTTCCCGGCTGGTGGCAAAGCTCAGCATTTTGGCTATCTGCTCCGGATTTTCACAATCCTTGGAAACAAAGGTCTGAATCCAGCCGGAACCCGCCTGCAGTGAAATAGGTACAATCGGACGGGCTTTCGTCTCCGCAAGGATCGGTCCGTAGGATACAAAAGGAACCGTTTCCTTCTTACTGCTCTGTGCCGGATTTCCGATCCAGCAGAATACTCTTCCGCCTTCAATATAAGTCTTTAATGCCGCTTCATCAATCGTAAGGGAATTGATATCCAGATATCCCTTTTGAATCAGATTGTTTACAAATTTCAATGCTTTTTTATAGCCGGGATCCAATTCCTTATGCCGGTAATTCCCCTCCGCATCCACCGGTGACACGCCGAACGTTTCTGCTATAATACCATCCAGTGACTGCCGTATCCATAAGTCCGCATGGAGCATAACAGGGAATACGGATTGCCCGTCCACCGTATAGCCTGAATTCTTAACCAGTTCACATGCCTGGTAAAATCCTTCTTCCGTCTGCACATCTTCCTGCGTAATTCCCAGTTCATCCATAATTGTCTGATTGAACATAATTGCGGAATTATGCCCCTTTGTCACATTATCCACATAAACCTGGCTGCTGGGAGGATTCACCTTCCTGTTATCATTGGAATTCATATGGCTGGGTACGGAGTACCAGCCTCCAAATTTATAAGTAACCGCTTTCTTGATATCCTCCGGAAAATCCGTAAGCAAATGGGATTCCGGATCATACGTCTGCAAAAATTCTTCCATGGACCAAACCTTGCCGGACTGAATCAGCTGCTTAATCGTATCCGCATCTGTAATGGAAATCAAATCCGGAAGATCATTGGAAGCGATCATAAGCCCCAGCTTCGTGTCCGCATCCGTCGGCGGCTGCTCAATCGTAAAGGTTATCCCGGTCTCCTCCTTTACCGCATCCAGGAACGGAGAAGTGGTCACTCCCTTTTCCCAGCCGTTCGGTCCCCAGCCTGTCACATCGGAAAACCAGTATACATCCGCCGCCCCTGCCGAAACCGCTTCTGCACCGCTCTCCGTGCCTGCCGCCGTCCCGCTCTCTGCAGACGTATCGACTCCCGATGCCGATCCGCACCCGAACAGCCCCGCCAGCATCACACCTGCCATAGCAGCTGCTATAAACTTATTTGTACCATTCCTCTTCATAAATCAAAACTCCTTTACCCTCAATTAATCTGTTACCGGAACCATTTTTCTTCATCACCAATGCATTGTTGAATTCAATTGTCTGACTGTGTTTATTATAAAGACTTCCATTAACGAATAGTATGAAGATATTTTAATTTTTTAGGTAATTTTTTTACTTCCCCCTATTGTTCACACCCCTTGTGTCCTGTATATTCCGTGCATAAAAAAGGGCCTCTTCCGCCCTTTTTGGTTTTTCCCGGTTCCCGGTTTTTCTTCTTCACTAAAACCTGCCTTCCCTCCCTGCTGTGCCTACGAAAGATTTCTTCGGAAAGCGGAAGGGCTGATTCCTGTTGCCTTTTTAAATACTTTGAGAAAGTAAAAATAATCGCTGTATCCCACCTTTTCCGAGATATCCTCTATGCTATCATTCGTCAGACGCAGCAGCTCCTGGGCTTTGCAGATTCTGATTTCCAGAAGATGATCACTGTAGGATTTTCCCGTCCGCCGCTTTATCATCTGGCTCACGGAGCTGATACTTATCCCGAACTCCTCCGCAAGCTGCTGCTGCGTCACCGTCCTGTAATTGTCCCTGATATACTGCAGGATTTCCTTTAACAGACGGCCTTCCGACCGGTACCCTTCTTCTTCCGCTTCCTCCTCCGGATCATGTCCATGCATTCCATCAAGTTTTTTCTTTACCTTTTCCAGACAACTGATCAGTTCCTCTTCATCCACCGGCTTTATCAGATAATCCGTACATCCATATTTCAGGCCGGCACGGGCATATTCAAAATCAGAATACCCGCTTATGATAGCCACCTCCGCAGGAAGCCGTTCCTCCCTGACCTTTTGTATCAGTTCAATCCCGTCCATACCCGGCATTTTGATATCGGACAGAATCAGATCCGGCTTCGTGCGCTGTATCCGTTCCCATGCTTTCATTCCGTCCGTTGCTTCTCCGCAAATAAGAAATCCGTATTTCCCCCAGTCAATCAGGTTTTTCAGACTGATTACTATCCAGGGTTCATCATCAGCCAAAAATACTCGATACATATTTAATCCCCCATCCTTTTCGGTACTATCATGGTAATGCAAGTACCTTTTGCTACTTCACTTTCTATCCGGAAATCAGCCTTGTCTCCATAAAAAAGGCAAATTCTCCTGTACACGTTAGACAAACCGATTCCGTGCTTCGCTGTTGCGTATGCCTGCTCTTCATCATAAGACCTCATCCGCTTCCGAAGCTTTTCCAGCACATCCTTTTCCATTCCTCCGCCGTCATCCCTGACAGTGATCCGCATACGCTCCTCCGGTTCTTCGGCAAAATCCACAGATACTTCCCCCTTCTCCATCTTAGGCTCCAGTCCGTGCAGGACCGCGTTTTCCACCAGCGGCTGGACCAGCATTTTAGGAAGGGAAACCTGCAGAAGCGTATCTTCTGCTCCGATAGCCACCTTGAATTTCCCCATAAAACGGTAATCAATTATCAGTGCATATTCCTTCAGGTTTTTCACCACTTCTTTTACTGTGACCAGCTCATCCCCTTTCACATTATAGCGGAACAGCTTGGAAAGGGATCCGGTAAGCTTGGCAATTTCCTTTTCTTCATGATACAGGGCCATACCACGTATGCATTCCAGCGTATTGTACATGAAATGGGGATTGATTTGTCCCTTATAGGCGATCATCTCCGTCTGCTTCTTGGCATATTCCAGTTCCAGATATTTCCGTTCTCCCTCTACAATCTGTCTGTTCAAAGCTTCCAGGCCGTCAAGCATTTCATTTATCTTTTCTGCCATTTCCCCGAATTCATTATTTTCCGCCACTTCGATACGCTGGTTGGTATCTTTCGTATAGCCCACCACGAATTCCATCTGTCTGCGGATTGGCTGTACCACCTTATGGTACATCAGCATGCATATGGCTATGAGCGCCGCTGCTACCAGGAAATAGGTGAATAAATTAATGGTCTGTATCTGATTTACATAATTCATAAAGGAGTTCTTGGGAATCAGGTTTACTATTCTCCATCCGCTTTTTTCCAGCTTCGCACCGTAAACCAGATATTTGCTGTTTTCCTGCTCCCCGTCTATGAGATCCCGGTACTCTTCCTTCCAGTTTCCTGCAGAGGCAATCACGTTCCCGTCAGAATCCAGAACAGCAGAGTACACCTCTTCGTTCAAGGAAAGGGTATCCACGATATCCGCAAGTCCGCCGCTGCCAAACAACAGGACCACACTTCCCAATTGGTTATAGCCTCCCGAAGCTTCCCTGCTGTATACCGGCATTTCCACCTGGAAATACGTGTAGCCGGTTTCCTTATCTGCAATAGTTCCGGAAAAACCATACATTCCGTTTGTTACGAGGGAATCCTGACGGGGAAAGAAAATCGTCCCTTTTGTAGCAATAAGCTGCCCCGCCTCATCATAAAGCAAGATGGCCTCCACATCGGGATTGATTTTCATAACACCGCCCGTCATCTGGGAAAAATCATTCAGCCGCTGTGTCCGTTCCGACAGATCCGATGTTTTCAGATAGGATATTACTGTTTCACTTGAGGTTACCGTGGAATACAGATTAATGATATCCTTCTCCGCTTCTGCCGTCTTCTCCTGTGCCTGAAGGAACCTGGCCTGTGCGGACTGCTCCGCTTCTTTCATATACCATTTGTTGATGATGATATAGGTGAGCATGAAAGACAGGAAAAGAATGGAGCATATAACGGCGACGATAGTTATATATGTTCGGAGCAGACTTCTTTTTTTCTTATCGTATCGTTTCATATCCTTTTTCCTTTCCGGCCTTGACGCGGCGTACCGGCGTGCCCGTTTGGCTCGTTGCCTGCGGGAATAAAAAGAGCGTAATTACAAGAATTACGCTCCGGGCAGTCCTTCAGTATTATAATGAGTGAGGCATTAATTCATGTTGTTTTAAGACCTAAACTACATTTTCCATCTCATCATTCAGAATCTGGATATCACGGCGTATATCTCTTTCCGCAATTTTAACATCAAGCTGCAAATCACTTAATTGCCTGCTGCCTATGTCCTGCTTGACTTCAATCATATTAAGACG
Source organism: Eisenbergiella sp. OF01-20 (assembly GCF_003478085.1). Lineage (NCBI taxonomy): Bacteria > Bacillati > Bacillota > Clostridia > Lachnospirales > Lachnospiraceae > Eisenbergiella > Eisenbergiella sp. OF01-20. The sequence goes on from NZ_QUES01000015.1 coordinate 62,970, forward strand.
GCTGTCAAGCCTGGAAAACTGTTCATCAATCCGTGAAAATTTTCCATTAAGCATACCCATGATTGCATCGAAATCATCTTTGGTTAATGACATAACTTTGCACTTCCTGTCCTGTTTACAATGATTGTATCATTTACACAATGTAAAGTCTATAATATTTAATAATGATTATATATAGATTTTTTAACGTATTATATGGAAATATATTCTTTTGCATAAATCCATTTAACATGTCCTACTACATTTTTTAATAGTTATCTTCATCATTTCAGCAGCCGCCATCATCACGATTCCCGTACCATGGTCGTCATTTTTCTTAGTGGGAAGCTGTTTATAATACTCCGCATCCTTTGCGCAGCCGGATCCCAGGCATACGCCGTATACATCCCCCACGGCATCTACGGAATACTGTAGAATCGCAGTCCAGGCCTTTCGGATACAGGGCAGATAACGTTCCGCATCCAGCCATCCATGATTGATTCCCCGGGCAATGCTTAACAGAAACATAGCCGTACAGGAGGTTTCCTGATAGGTATCCGGACGGTTGAGTACCTGATGCCACATGCCGGAAGAATCCTGGCAGGCAAGAATGCCCTGCATGAAGCGCTGATACAGACGAAGCTCTTCACACCAGTGAGGGTTCTCCTTCGGAAGAAGGGTCAGAATTTCGGTAAGCGTCACGGCGATCCAGCCGTTTCCGCGTCCCCAGGGAATTCCGCTCATCTGCTCTTCCTCCGGAAAATATATGTGGGAGAAAATCTGTTCCTTTTCGATCCATAGGCGTTTCCTAAAGCCCTCTACCTGCAGGTGAACCTGCTCTTCATAGGTTTTGTCACCGGTCAGGCGGAACAGTCTGGCAAGAAAAGGACAGCTCATGTACAGATCGTCTGCCCACATGGTTTTTACGCGAAAGTAGGTTCCGTCCGGAAACCGGGGGATATGGTTCATCACTGCGTCCCCTATGGCGTGAATAACCGGAAGCAGTCTCTGATTTCCCGTTATTTCATAGGTTTCAATCAGGGACACGCCGATGGTGCCGCAGGCATCCAGATCCGGAAGGCCCCAGGCTCTCGGGATAAGCGTCGGATCGCCAAACTGCTCCTTATCCCAGTCCTTGTACTCAAAATAATCAGCCATGGTCTGGATGCTGTCCACAAAGTATGTAAGATGCTCCCTGTTACCGGTAGCTTTCGCTGCATGCATCAGGCCGTGCAGGCCCACCTGGACGGCATAGAACCATTGTCCGAAAAAGATGCCGTCCCGATACGGCCGGATATAGGTCTCCCTCTGAGGCATGCGCCAGAAGGCCTTCTGATAACCGCCCAGCGGATAAGGATGCCGGAACTGGATTTCATATTCCGGCGCAAAAGGAATCAGCAGGGGATTTCCCGTCCCCGTTACGTAAGGACCTGTCAGGATCCAGCGTGCGGCTCCATTGTTTCCAGCCTGTACAAAAGGAACGCTGTTGATTTCTTTTCCGTCTTTTGTGCGGACGGCGCCGTCCATCCACCAATCCGAACCGGTGCAGGGAAGCTTGATCAGAATCTCTATTTCTTTTCCGGTTCCGACAATGGGAAGCTCCGTTTTCCGGCCAGACGGAACCTCGAAAATTTTTCCCGCTGCAAAAACCCGGGAACTGCCGGAAGCGGTAAGCTGTAGTATGTAGTTTTCCCCTTCCCGGCTCTGCACATAACTCAGAGCATAGGCACAGCCCCCGCTGCTGCCGAACGTCTCCGTAAAATCCACCCGGCTTCCCAGGCATTTTTCGTCCCATCTGGGCATCCAGCGGAGCGTTTTTCCCGGGGAAAGCTGCAGGACGTCTCTATAACCGACCTCATTACGTTCAATCGTTTCTTCCAGCCTGCGGGTATCAAAATCCGCGGGCAGCGGCCCAATATGTGCGAAACCTTCCATTCCCTTCATTTCGTCAAAGGGAAGGGTGGGACGCACCGAAAGAAGATAATCTCTCGTCCAGCGAAAAGGGTAGCGGGGATAGGCGATATAAAGCAGAAGTCCCCAACTGTGTTCATTCTTTGTACATCGTATGAGCAGATCGTTTTTACCTTTCCGCATCGAAACATCCACAATCGTGTACTCATATTCCTCTTTCACATCGGACAGGGGTTTTTGCAGATCCTCTCCGGCATATATCTCTTCGCCGTTCATCCAGATTTTGGCATTGCCGGCGATTGTAAGCACTGCTTCGCTGTCCCGGTCCGCCATGGGCCAGGTTCGGATGTAGGCGACATCCCCGGTTTGTGCCTGCGGATAAACACCATCCAGATTCAGCTCCGCCATCTGGGAAATCGGCCTCAAAGCCATATGCTCCTGCTTAAAATAAGGGTGCAGGCTCAGTTCAACCCGCGGCCGGTGTGTCAGCATCCTTTCACTGATAAGCCGGATAGCCTCTTCCGGTTTCCGGAAGCCGCCGGCGTAAGCAGAATCTTCCTTTTTTAAAACTTCATTCATATGTTCCCTTCTTCTTTCTCTTCAGATAATTACAGCTATCCGGTCAGGGGAGGCTCGTTTAAGGCACGAGGGGAGTCCTGACCGGATGTGTTCTGTCCCTGCGGGCAGCGTGTCAGGCAGCCGCACTAACACGAATTAAGAACGACTGCCGTAGGAGCTCTGCTTTATTCGCTTGCCGGATAGGACCACTGGGTGAGCGTAAATCCGGGACAGGTATAGTTGAAGCGGCCGCTTCCATAGCGGGAGTGCAGATAAGGGCAGGATATCAAATCGTCCGGGACCGGAACCGGCCGGCCGTCTGCAAGGAAACCGTCCGTAAGGCCGAATTCCAGCCTGCCGCTGCCCGGAGAGACAAAGGTGAACTGTCCGTCTTCCTGAATGATTTCGGCGGAAAGCATTTTTTTTATGAAATCAGAAAAGTTCCCATCCTCACGGCTGCTGCCGCATTCAGCCAGCCATACGGTCTCGTTGCCGTCGCAGACCAGCTCTCTTCCTGCGTAAGAACCTTCCTTGCAAAAAGAATGGGGCATACTGGAATAGATTGCCACATAGCTGTCCCCCTTGCGGCCGAATGTCCACCCGCCTTCGGAAACCACCTCGTCAAACTTGCGGGCATTGAAATGACAGTGTGTGATCCAGATATCCGGATTGTTCACATCGTGCCAGATCACTGCCAGCGTACGGCCGTGCATAAGCACGCGGGGCAGGAATGCCTGACCGGCCCAATAATCCGGGCGAAGCCCGCTGCCTTCCGCCACATTATTGGGCGAAGAGAAGAAAATACTGATATCACCGGGCAGGGCGATCATAGCGGAGATGAAATGCATGTCACACATTCCCACATTATGATCCCGCACGCCGCCAATCATATAATCCGGTGTGCGGCGGATGGTGAAGTCCGCGTTGTGCTTGTCAAAGTGCATAATGCCCTCTTTAAAGGTAAAGGTCGCCGGAGTGAAATTATCAGCGAGTTCACACAGCGCTTTGGGAGGAACATAGCAGCTGAAAGCCATCTCCTGATTGGCAAATTTTGCGTTAGAAGGCGCGTTTCCGAAGAAAATCCAGAAAAGCCCGTTTATCGTACTGGCGAATCTGGTTCTCAGCGGCATGTTATAGCTGCGTCCCCTCGGCGTTGCCATAACCCCATCAAAATTGCTGACCGCAAAGAGGAAGGTCATAAAATCCAGAAGGATGTTCACCATATTACGCAGAGGATATTCCTCCATGGGAAGCACCTCACGAAGCACCAAAAGCGCTGAAATCGTCACTGGCAGATAGGAATCCGAATGAGGCTCGTCAAAGCCTGCGCGGCAGCGCTGGTTCAGCCACTCCGCCAGATGCATACGTCCCTTCAGAGAGTGATACATACCGTTCTGGCCGCAGTTCGTGAAGATCTCCTCCGGATACAGCAGCCCCGCCAGATACTCACAGACATGGAAGCCGATGCGGTGGTTTTCCGAGCAGTAGAACATGGAAGAGGTCCCCGGCTCGTCCACCCAGTAACGGAATCCAAGCGCGGCTTTCTTCACCATATGTACAATTTCCGGATCCAGCAGCCCGGTCTCCCGGTCTTCCCACATCAGCCATAATAATGGCATCAGGTCAAAATCAGCACAGTCCGCCCTGCGTTCGATTTTGTCACACATGCCGCGGATCGTATCCGGATCGATCTCTTTGACGCGGCCCAGGCGGTACAGCCCGAGAGCATTACCCTGCGCCGCCAGGCGATCCAGAACATTCCGGCGTCTTTCTTCAAAATGCTCCCAGCCGGGACAGGGTTCCAGCACTTCAACCATGGTAAAGTTCATGGTTTTCTCCGTCAGAAGAGTGCCGTCCGGCAGGAACCAGGACATGCCGATCTTATACATACCCGGAACGTCCATTCCTGCCAGAGTTATGTTCCCTGCCTGGTCAGCTGCGCTTTTTTCACCATCCGCAGCTTTGCATACGGCGGAAAACAGCGGGATTCCGTCCGGGGACGTAACCTGCAGCTTTACCCTGCAGTGTTTGAGGGGGAAACCTCCCACATGAAGCTTCGGCATTTCCCCCTGCACATAGCTGTCATCCTCCATGTGGGTTTCCAGCTGGCTGCGGAAAACTTCCGCCCGAACCTCTTCATCCATATTTAACGGCACCGCTGCATACAGGGGCGCCTGGCTGGAAACAAGCTCCATGCTGAAGCTGATACCCGTTCCTCTGTCAATTTTTCCGGTAACGGCAATCAAAGTGTTTTTTCCGGCTTTCAGATCCAACGTAACCGTTTCACGGTTCGGATTCTCCACATGCTCAAACACATAGCGGCGCGGACGTTTTCTGAAATATATATCTTTGTTATCATATATAACGTTTCCGTTTAACAGCATCACAAGCCGGCATTCCTGTGTCTGCACCGTGATTTCCTGATCGCTGCCGCTTTCCAGCTCCAGATAAACCGGCATCAGAGCCGCTTTTTCCATCACGTAATAATGCCCGTCCGCATACCTGGGAGACTGTGCGTCGCATACTGTCCATTTTCCCTTCATTCCGCAGAGAGTAAAAAAATCGAATTCCCGGAATTTCTTCTGCGCAAAATCTTTCTGCGCCTGTGCGAGCATCTCCTCCAGACAGGCCTGAGAAGCCCGGTTCGTCCGTTCCCCGGTATAATCCTTCTCCAGAACACCGGTCACCATAAATGGACGGATCGGTTTCCCCGGAAACAGTTCTTTTCTGAAATATGAGTCCATGATATCCTTTCTCCTTTTTCACCTTTCCCATTTTGTGCCATACAGTGATTGTTCACGCGGGAATAAACGCAAGCCTGCACTGACTGAATGCAGGCTTGTGTTTATCCAGAATATAAACTTATTTTTCGACTTCCAGCTCGTTATAAAGTGCAATCTTCTCGTCAATGATTTCCTGTCCGCCCTGTTTCAGGTATTCGTTCAGTATCGCATCATACTCCGTGTCAAACACTGCAGGATCACAGGCAATCAGCCTGGGCAGCTCGGCTTCGATATTAGGAACAAGGCCGCCGTACTTCCGGTCGGTTTCTGTCTGAATACCCTGGAAGTAGTAGTCTGCCTGTCCGCCAACGGTTGCAACCCCGGCGGAATCATACTTCAGCTGTGTCATTTTTGCCTTTACTTCATCCATTCCCTCCGTTGACTCCCGATAGCCAAAGGGCGCACCATTATAAACAAGGATAAGATCGCCGGTATTCAGACGCTCAAAGTCATATTCAGACTCTGCCTTTTCCTCATCCGTATGGGGAATGGTAACAAAGGTATTATCCTTTATCTCATAATGGATTCCTTCAAAACCGTAGCTCAGGACCTTTGCATTGTCATAATCCGCAAGCCAGTCGAGATATTTGATCGCATTTTCAGGATGTTCGCAGGTGGAAGGAACCGCTATATACATGCCGGTAGGTGCATATATTCTGTTAAACTGTGTTCCGTGCACGTTGTCCAGATACAGGGGAACCACCTCCGCGTCCGGATCCGCCTCATACAAAGCCGTTACGCCGGTAAGCTCGCTGTTCGCATCATGGGCGAACGCCAGAGTGCGGCCATTGCTCAGAAGACTGTTGAATGCTGTATAAGAGGTATCGGTATCCGTCATGAATTCCGGATCCACCAGGCCTTCGTTGTACAGCTGGTTCAGGTAGCGCACCCCTTCCTTATAACCGGGCCAGAATCTCTCGTTATAGCAGGCATGCATTTCTCCCGTCAGGTTTTCGGTTTCCAGGAAGGACCATATGATGGGTCTGGTCTGCGTTGCGTTCCAGGCACCAACCATGCCGAGCGGATACATTTCTCCCCCCTGGCCGGAAGGATCCAGATCCTTGAACTGATGGAGCAGATCCGTAAAATCATCGATGCTCATGTGATAGTATCCGTTTTCATCCGTCTGCAGCTCATATCCCACTTCATCCAGCCAATCTTTTCGGATATAGGTGGTCTGCCATCCGACATTGGAACGTTTCGCCGGAACAGCCCACTGCTGGCCTTCGGACTGTCCATAGAGCAGGGAATCCGCCAGGTTTTCCTTCAGGTTGGGACCGTATTGATCGATCAACCCGGTCAGCTCCACCAGGCCGCCGTCCTTGCCGTATTGGATGATCATGTTGCTGTCATAGCTGAAGATGATGTCGGGAGCAGAGCCGGAAGCCATCATGGTGTTGATTTTCTGGGTTTCCTCGTTTCGGGGTACCGGAATGTACTTCAGCGTAATGTTGTTGGGATCCCCAAACTCCTGCTGAATCCAGCGCGTCCAGTAATTGTCCGTCGCGGAACCATAGGTTTCGGTAGTGTTGCCGCGCTCATATACCATGACGGTGAGCGTAGTGGGTTCTGCCGCGTTTTCAGCAGCTGACTGCCCTTCTTCTCCGGCCGGGGTCTCAGCGGCCGTCTGGCTGCCCGTACCGGCAGACGTGCTGTCTGCGCTTTCCGTGCCTTTACATCCGATCAGGCTGAGGGCCAGCGCCGATGCCAGTGCAGCGGAATAAAACTTTTTCCTTGAAAATAACTTTCTCATAAAACATACCTCCACTAAATTGTATTTTATTATGGCAGAGATCCCGCAAACCGGAACACCCGCCGTTGTTCCGCCGGATGTCCGGCAGAATAACCCGCTGTATTATCCCTTGACGGATCCGATCATAACACCCTTGACAAAATACTTCTGCAGCCATGGATAGACAATCATAACCGGAATCATGCTGAAGGCCATACAGGCGGCTTTGATTGTTTCGGCAATCAGATCCGCTTTCATCTCCGGAATTTCTTCCATCATGGAGCTAACCTGGCTGGCCTGGATCATCTGACGCAGGCGGAGCTGAATGGTATACATACTTTCATCGTTAATATAGAGGATCGCATCCATAAAGCCGTTCCAGCGGCTTACCGCATAGAACAGGGCGATTGTGGCCAGCATGGCCTTGGAAAGAGGCAGTACGATCCTGATCAGTACCACAAAATCGTTGGCGCCGTCTACATAGGCCGATTCCTCCAGTTCTCTCGGCATGGCCTGGAAAAAGCTCTTCATCAGGATCATGTTATAGGTGGACAGCACGGTCGGAAACACCAGCACCCAGAAGGTATCCAGCAGCCCGAGCGACTTGATGTTCAGGTAACCGGGGATCATGCCGCCGCTGAAATACATGGTAAACAGTATGTAAAGCAAGATAGGCGACTTAAATTTCAGGCCGGGGTATGACAGCGGATAGGCGCATAAAATCGTCATTATTAGGCTGAACACGGTATACACTACGGTCAGGATTAACGTAAACCACATGGAATCCATCAGCCCCTTATTATTGAACACTGCCTTATAAGCAGACAGTTTAAATGATTGGGGCCAAAGAAGGACTTCTCCGCGTATCACTGCCGTTTTATCGGAAAAAGACACTGCCAGAACGTGCAGAAACGGGAAAAGGCAGCAGGCAGCGATGATCACCACCACCGATATCGTAATAACTTTAAATACTTTATCCTTCATAGCTTTTCTCCTTTACCAGATACCGTTGCCGGATACGCGCTTGCTGACGGCATTGGCGCTGATTACCAGGACAAAGTTGATCGCCGACTGGGCAAGGCCCACCGCAGTACCGATGCTGAAATCTCCCTGTTCCAAACCGACACGGTATACGAAGGTACTGATTACGTCACCCACTTCCATGACTGTACTGTTCTGCATAACATAGGGCTGTTCGAAACCGATGCTTGCCATGCCGCCAACCGCCAGGATCAGCATGATCGCAATCGTACCCTTGATGCAGGGGACGGTGATGGCCGTCATCATACGGAACCGGGAGCATCCGTCCACACGGGCCGCTTCGTAAATTTCCTGATCGATACCCGTCATGGCGGAAAGATAAATGATCGTATTCCAGCCGATACTTTTCCAGACGCCCACAATAAAATAGGTGAAAATCCACCAGGGTTTATTCGTGAGAAAGGGAACCGCTTCCCCTCCAAAAGCCTTGATAACGGTATTAATCAGTCCGGATGAGGCAAAAAACTGATACATCATACCGCCGATAACAGACCAGGAAATAAAGTGGGGCAGGTAAATGATAGTCTGCACGGTTTTCTTAAAACCGGTATGCATGATCTCATTCAGGAACAGCGCAAGAATAATGGGAAGCGGAAACCCGACTACCAGTCCCAGAATATTCAGAACCAACGTGTTCCGTACGGAACGCCAAAAGGGATCGGACTGCGCTACCCGTTTAAAGAATTCCATTCCCACCCAGGGACTGTCCCAGATTCCTGTAAACATATTATAGTTCTTAAATGCAATTACCACGCCGGGCATGGCACGGTAGCAGAACAGAAAATAATACAGCACCGGCAGAATCAGCATAGCGTAAAACAGCCAGTGCCTTCGAAAATAGGCCAGCGTTGCGTTGCTCGTCCTCAACCGTCTGCCTCCCCCTGTCTGGCTGCTTCCCGGCAAATTTTTTGTTCCCTTTTTCATTCCAACCCTCCATTACTTATATTTGATCATACGTTTCCTACATTTCCATAACTCCGGCCGTTCTGCAAATTCACATAAATATAGGTTTTATATTTTGGATTATAATAAATATTGATGAAATTGTGAGCAGCTTACGTTAAGCGAAACGGTTCTCAGGTGGTTTACGGGTGCGATCGGCCGGGTCTGGGGAACTCATAACGGATTGAGCGAACTTCAACGATCTCAAAATTATGAGGGCGATATCCTGATCCTTATTATTCAGAGTCAAGAAAAGGGAATTCAGCTCCGCCAGCCGTTTTATATCTGAACTGTTTTGCGGCATACCCTCAACCTCCTTTCATGTATTGTGTTGCAGACTCAGTATAACACAGTCAATAAGTGTTGTAAACACTTTTATGAGATTGTCGTTGTGTTGACTATTTTATTTTTGTGTTGTAAAATGAGGTGACATTAATCATATAAAAGTAGTAGGAGGAAACTCATTTGCCTAATAGAATAAGAGCCGTTCGTGAGGCTTTAAAGCTGTCACAACGGGAATTTGGCGAGAAGCTGGGTGTCAGCCGTGATGTAATAAGCAACTTGGAATATGATCGCGTAAAACCGAAGGAACTTCTGCTCCGCCATATTTGTCAACTGTATAGAGTGAACCCATATTGGCTGGAAAGCGGCGAAGGTGAAATGTTTGACAGCGACCCTGCCGACGTGGCAAAAGTTGACGAAGCGTTGTCCATATTCAAAACCTTACGCCCTGAATTTCAAGATTACGCTTTGGATCAGATAAGAAAACTGGCAGAACTTCAGGAAAAGAATTAGCTATCAATTTGCCATGGGATGATATGATTCTGGTGCCCATGCGGCTGGTAATTCCAAAAACGAAAAAGGGTGGGTATATAGATAATGGGATATAAAATGAATATACTATCTCAGATATGAATGAACGCTTAATTGCGTAACAGCATCCCGCATTATGGGACACGAAGAAGATGTAAGACAAAGTTATTATAAATATGATACCGCTGCGGCTGGTTTTGTCAAGTATAATGTGTAATTTTTATGCCTTTTGTGTTACTGTTCATTTTCCGCTGAACCAACGGGTATTTTTTTCTTTGACATCGAAAGAGCGGATCCTTTATTATCATTCCTTATGTATTGCTCCGCAGCTCTGCAATTAATGTGGCCAAAATTCCCGGAAATATTTGCTTCCTCTCCTTGTATCAACCAATTTGCGGCAATGGTGTATTGAACACTCTTAAAGGAAAATTCCGGGAATCTCATTACTCCTGGCACTTTCCACTCTGCTGTCTGGAAAATTCCCTAAAAAAGAGTCATACAATACAATTTTATATTGGAGAATGGCTGGGAAGTATCACAAGCCGTTTTTTATGGGTTTTGAAACCCTTACAGAAGGTTCTATCTTCTCCGGCTGTATAAGATATGGACATGAAAAAAGCGTAATTACAAGAATTACGCTCCGGCCGGTCCTTCCATAATATAATGAATAAGGTATTAATTCATGTTGTTTTAAGACCTACACTGCAGCTTCCATCCTCATTCCGCAAAATCCCATGAAATGCTTTCGCCGAATCCCAGGGTAACCTTCTTTTCTTTTCCATTCATACAGAGCAGGAAGGTCCTTTGCCGATCCAGCAGATTTTTTACTGATAAGCTGCTGCCGTTCATTTCATATTCCAGGGCATAACATTCCGCTTCCAGCCTCACCTTGCCGGGCCTGTTCAGCATTGGGGCAATCTTTACATCCACATCCAGATCAGGCTGTACCCCAAGATATCCGCGGATCAGGTTCCAGATGAATACACAGGGATATTCATAATAATGGGCGGCTCCATGCCAGTTCTTATCATCCTGATAGAAAATATGATTCATATCATAACGTTCCCCCATCAGATAACCGTCCAGCTTTGCCTGTCTGCAGACAGCCAGAAGCTGCCGCTCAAGCATATCCTTCCTTCCCAGGGACTCCCAGAAGGCAAAATCCCAGCACCAATATCTTCCTGCCGCACACAGGTCATAAGGCAAACCGATTTCCGAATCGGTATAGTCCTGTATCCTTGCGGATAAAAAGGTGGGAAAGCGCTGGAATTCATCAAAGCATTCTTCCAAAAGCTTCTGCACGGCTTTTTCCTGCCCCGCATCCGCATAACCAAACAGCAGAGGAAGTTCGTTTGCCAACAGATGGATATGATCGTGTGTGATACCACATCTGTCCACCCAGTCAATAAAACGTCCGTTTTCACGATCCCAGAAGCCTCCGGGAAGATCCGCCGTCATAGCCCGGGCCAGTTTCCTTTCCAGCTCCAGATACTTCTTTTCTTTTTCGGAATCCCCGGCTCTTCTTTCCAAATCTGCCATACGTCTCATGGCATCCGCCGCCAGAGCGGCTGACATACATTCCCTTCCGTCCTTGATGATTTGATCTTCATAGTAAACATCGGACCAGAGACGCCCCTGCCTGTCCATACAGTCCTCCACCAGCGACAGGGAATTTTCAAGCCCTTCCTTATGATTCAAAAACCAGTCCCAGTCTCCGGAGGCCGCCACATACAGCCATGCGGATTCAATGATTTCCACATTGCCGGTGATGAGGAACATCACCGCATTGGTCTGCCGATCCTTACTGCTTCTCCTCACATGGTATTCCCTGACACCGTCAGGCTGCAGAGAACAGGGATCCCGGTACAATTGTTCCGGATCCTCCGCCATCAGCTTTAACTGCAGCTCCAGCATCCGCCGGATCAGTCCCAGTTCAAAGGTATCCCCCATGGCTGCCCGGCCTTTGATTTGGAATTCATGATCCACATCGGGATAGGTTCCTGCATATACTTCTTTTTGAAGTGTGCTCACAACATAACCGTCCCGTACCGGATAGCCTGCCCCGGCCGTTCGTTCTGCAACAGAGGGAAGAAGTGTCTTCCAGTAAAATTGATAAACGGCTTCTTCAAACTCCTGCCCATTTTCAAACTCCAGGATCATAGCATTTCCCATCATGTCACAATGGGGAATTCCCGGATAGAAGGAAAGGCTGATTTCTTCTTCCGTGCCGTCAAACAGGATCTCCGCCCTGTGGTGCTTCTCATCTGCCGCGACCCGAAACGGGCGTTTGGCAGTGATGCGGCAGGCTTTATTGTTCTCCGATTCCTGTGAGGGGAGAATGAAGCATTCCTCCACTACAGGATTTTCACAGTCACAGTCATAAGTATGCTTCAGGAACAATTCTCCGTTTTCCTTCACCAGGTAATAGAGGATTGGTTTTGCCGCTTCGTAAATAATCTCTTTTTTCCACATTTTTTTTCGCTTCCCCATTCTGCAGGTTCCAATAGTATTCTTTATCTGATACTTTTCCGCATCCGGCCCACGTTGTTTTGATGATTCCCCGCTGTACTCACAGGCCTGTATTGTTGCCATTGTACCATAAGGTATATCCTTTTTCTACACAAAGGATGCCGGAAAAAACACGCCCTTTCCGTCCTTCTGCTCCGAACCGGAATGGATCCGGGCGGCCAGGAATAACCTTCTATTGTAAAATTGACCCTACTCAATTGTATTCCGGTTACTGCAATAAAAAACAGCAGAAATCCCCCAACAGGGCATTTCCGCTGTACTTAACATAGTAGCGAGAGGGGGACTTGAACCCTCGACACCACGGGTATGAACCGTGTGCTCTAGCCAGCTGAGCTATCTCGCCGAAATATATGGGACCTATAGGGCTCGAACCTATGACCCTCTGCTTGTAAGGCAGATGCTCTCCCAGCTGAGCTAAGATCCCATAATCAAACAAGTTTTGAAGTGTTTTGACCGCACCCGTAACCTGCTTGATTAGTATACAAAAAATGGGACAACTTGTCAACACATTTTTTGAAACTTTTTTCCAGTATGAAATTATCGGTTTATACTATTTATTTTTGCCAGTACCTTTGTCCCATAAGGGGGCAGCTCCAGTTTCCCTTCTGCTTCTTTTCCTTCAAACAAATCCAGGAATACTTCCTTCAGACAGATTTCCGCAGTTTCCTCCAGGTAGTTCATCACAAAGAAATACCGGCTTCCGTCCGCACTTTCCCTTACTGTCAGTTCGCAGCCCTCCGGAAGGGTGAGGATATCCCCATATGGCTGTGCAACTCCCAATTTTTCCAGGAATACACGGGCCGTGTGCTCATGAAAGGCGCCTCCGAAATAATAAACACGTCCTTTCCCTTTTGTATTGCTGATAAGGGCTGGTGTTCCGGCATAATAGCTGGAAACGTATCTTGCTTCCACCCTGGCCTGCTCCGTAAGGGGTTCCAGCAAATCATTGAAAATACAGGCTTCGATCTGCACGCCGTCCCAATCCGCATAAACCGTACCGTCCGCCGGGGACACGAAGGTGTATTCGGGGATATCCGTACCGGTAAGGGGCTGCAGCAGCCCGGGAAGCCTGCTCATCACGCATTTTCCGGTTTCATCCTTGTAACCGGTGCGGCATCCCAGTACAAGGCAGCCTCCCTGCTCCACATAGGCCGTCAGTTTTTCTGCCATTTCACTGGTTACTATGGTGGCATGGGGATAAAAAAGCACCTTATACCGGAACAAGTCCTCAGCCCGCATATGATCCAGATAACAGAAATCAAAAGGCGTATGGGTTTTCTGACAGGCGGCAAATAAGGACTTGCTGCTCTCTCTGTCCACTCTTTGATGCCACATATCCAGGCCGGCATCCCAAAGGTTATCATAATCCTTCACAATACCTACCTCGGCCCGGTAATGGGATCCGGTCACAGGCTCCAGCGCACCGACCATTTTATGTATCTGCTTTACTTCTGCCAGACGTCTGTTGTCCCTGCCGGAATAATCCAGAATCCCGTGCCAGTAGATTTCCGTCCCCATCGTACAGGTACGCCAGCGGAAGTAGCTCACATAGTCCGCCCCATGGCCGATGCTCTGCATGGTCCAAAGGGTCATCTGTCCCGGTTTAGGAGTAGGAGCCTCCATACGGGTATTCCAGCCGTTTGCCCCGGACTGCTGCTCCATGATGCCGAACACAGGGGATACGGCTCTTGCCTCCGCCAGGTTCCTGCTCCATTTCCTGTCCCGCAGACCGTCCTTCTCCGACTCGTAGGAATCCAGGCAGTAGGCAAAATTGGGATAGGAATCATAGGTGATGAAATCCAGGCTTTCTTCTGTCATGCGGTGGTTGTCCAGGTTGCCGAACAGACCGTTGGTGGTGATAAAATCACCGGGCTTCACATATTTTTTCAGGATATCACTCTGCATTTTTGCAAAAAAGCAGGTGCTGTCGGACACAAATCTGACATAATCCAGGACTTCATGAGGATTGGTTGCATTACTTGGTGTCGGGCGGGGAACATAGATCTCTTCCCAATCCGTATAGGTCTGGTTCCAGAAAACGGTTCCCCACGCTTCATTGAGCGCATCCAGCGTATGGTATTTTTTCTTCAGGAACACGCGGAAAGCTATCGTGTCACTCTCCGAATAGAATTCATTTTTTTCACAGTTGAGTTCATTGTCAATCTGCCAGCCGATAATAGCAGGGTGGGGTGCATAGTGGGCGGCGGATTTTTCCACGATCCGTGTAACCAGCTCCTGGTATTTGGGAGAATTGTAATTATAGTGGCGTCTGCAGCCATGACGGTAAAGGACGCCGTCCATATTGGCGTTAAGTACTTCCGGATATTTGTTCGTTAACCAGGCGGGAGGTGTGGCGCTGGGCGTACAGAAGATAACCTTCATGCCGGCCTTTTCCGCTTTTTCCAGAAAACGGTCAAAAAATCCGTAGGTAAATTCCCCTTCCCGGGGTTCGATTTTACTCCAGGCAAATTCCGCTATACGGATTACCTCAATCCCGTTTTCCAGCATACGCTGCAGATCCTCTTCCCACATTTCCTCCGGCCAGTGCTCGGGGTAATAGCAGGTTCCCAATGTAATTTTGTCAAGCTTCATACTTCGTTCCATTCCTTTTTCCTCCTTGTTTTGCGGAGCAAAATGCGAGTCCTCTGACGAGCAGAGGAATTTTCCTCCTTGATTCCCTTGTTTACTTCATTCCATTCCTTTTGCGCCAGACAGGCTTTAATCCAGTTTTTTTACGGATTCCCCTTTCACCAGCTTCACCGGTGACCCTGATATATATTTTACTTTTTTCCCCTCCAGCATATCCAGCAGGACGTTCACGCACTTTGCCCCCTGTTTTTCCGGAAACAGCCCTACCGAGGTGAGACAGGGATCCTGGTATTTTCTGGCGGAGCTGCCGTCTATACCTATCAGGGAAATATCCCGGGGCACCCGGATTCCCAATGCATGGAACCGTTTGCACATGCCAAGGGCAAATTCATCGTTAAAAGCCACCACGGCTGTGGCGTCAATTTTTCGTTCCACAAACAACTGGGCCGCCAGCTCTCCTTTTCCGAAGAAATCCTCTTCCAGCAGACGCATACCGTTTTCCGGTTCCTCTTCTTCCAGAAAGGCAAGGATACGGCTGTCCCCGGCAAGATCTTCCCTATGTATACCAATATAGTAATCCTTCATCCTGTCTCCGTACACCTCTTCCATGAGAGAACAGAAGGCCAGACGCCTGACATCCGTACACCGGAACGGATAAGGCATTGCCAGGGCCAGACGTCTGTGGCCATTGGCCCGAAGTTCCTTAACCGCAAGCTCCATCACCTTTTCCATATCGATTTCCACGCGGGGAACCGAACGGGAGAAGCGGACAGGACTTCCATAAGAAGCACTCACCACCGGAAGGCGGTAATTCTTTCCCACCGTGTCCAGATAATGCCGGGTGATCACCTCGTTGGGCATGATGATTCCGTCGATCATGGCATTGCGTATGTTCTCAAAATCCATACTGCCGTTAAAAACCATCATATAGTCCCGTTTTCCTGCGGCTTCCACCATCCCCTGGTACATGTCAATATAGAAGGAATTCCGCAGATCCTTACAGAAAAAAAGCAGCTGCTTTGTCCTGCGTTTCTGCAGCGCCTCTGCGACAGGATGGGGATAGTAGCCGAGTTTATCCGCCACTTCCAGTATCCTTTTTTTCTTTTCCGCTTCCACGTACCCGCTGTTGTTCATCGCACGGGATACCACGGAGACCGACACCCCTGCTTTCCGGGCTACTTCCTTTCTGGTGACCATGTGCTTCCTTCCTTCAGCAGAATTGCCGCGTTACCATCTCTTACGCTCGGCGCAGACCTGCCATATCTTTATTTTTATATTACCCTTATGTTCCTGTGGATTACAATAGCGAAATATGTGGTCACGCGGCCACACACAAATACTATCAGACATACCATTGCGCCTGTGCGTGATACATCTGCGCATAATACCCTTTTTTTGCCATCAGTTCTTTATGGGAGCCATCCTCTATTATTCTTCCCTCCTTAAATACAAGGATACGGTCCACCACGGAAGTGATCCCCAGCCTATGTGAAATCAAAATCGTTGTTTTATCTTCCGTCAGTGCCGTAAAATTATGATACAGCTGTGCCTCCGCAACCGGATCAAGGGCTGATGTGGGTTCATCTAAAATCATTATTTTCGCTTTGTTCCGGTAGGCGGCACGGGCCAGAGATATCTTCTGCCATTGACCGCCCGAAAGATTATTTGCTTTTTCAGAAAAAGATCCCACGAGTTCATGAAGGCCGTTTTTCTGCTCCTTTACAACATCATCCACATTTATTTTCTGCAGCAGCTCCATAATCTCCTGATCCGCAGCATTTCTATGTTTATCAGAAATTGTAATATTTTCACGGATACTTGTTTCATAATGGGCAAAATCCTGAAAAACCACGGACACCGCTTTCCGCGCTGCCGCCGGTTGGGAACCCACATCTGCACCGCCCACACGGATACGTCCGGTCAACGGATCGAACATTCCGCAGAGCAGACTGATAAAGGTGGACTTTCCGCTGCCGTTTTCCCCCACAACAGCAATTTTTTCCCCTTCGCGGATGCGCAGGTTTATGTCTTGTAAAACCTTATTATCTGAATTCGGATAAGCAAAAGAAACATTCTCAAAAGTAATCTCACCGGTGCCCTCTTCCGGGCTGTCTGCCGAACAGACTTCGCGCTCCAGCTTATCCAGATAGAAAAACTCCTGCATATAAGGTATATTTTGTGCCAGTACCATAATGTCCACAAGGCATTCACTCGCCGTATTCTGCAGTTGTCCGGAAAGTGTGAATACCAGGGTAAAGGTTCCAAGCCCCAATACCGGATTTTGATAAATTGCCCTTGCTGCAATGAATAAAACGGCCAGATAAACAATACTGCGGAGAAAGTCAGCCGCCATATTGCACTTGATATGTCTGGCCATTATTTTATTTTTTTTACCGATATACTCGTCGGCAATGGCACGCCAGCGTGCTTTTAGATAATCAAACAGGGCAAAATGCCTGATCTCCTGTAAGCCATCATAGGAATACCCGCCCCCTCCGATAATATGGAAATAATGAATGGCAAGGGATCCTTCTTCCATCCATTTCGCCCTATAGCGAAAGGTTTCCTCCTGTTGGAAATAAGACAGCAGGGCGGCAGGAATACTGGTTATAAACAGAATCAGGACAATAAAGGGGCTTACACTCCACAGGGTAAACGCTGCCGCACAAAATGCGAGCAACAGCTGCAGAACCGTTATCATATAAGTGATACTCCTGGCCATTTGCTTTCCTGCATATTCCTCAATAAAAGCCAGACGGTTGTGAAAGTCATCGTAATTTTCCACATATTGATACCGTACCTCACATTTATGGCGCATTATTGTCCGTTTCAAGTACCGTTCCATCTTTATCTCATCCAGCCCGACTGTATATTGCTGCACGTTGGTTATAACGACCTGTACGATATACAGCATAACGATTCCGGAAAATAGCTTCAGCGCTTTCCCGGGAACGCCGCCTTCTCCTGCCAGCATTTGCAGTGCATCGGTCAATGCCCGCAGATATCCCGCAAGCAATACTGGTAAAAAAGCCGCAGCAAATCCCAGAAGGCTGATTATCACGGAAACAGGCCCTTTGATTTTTATACTGATCCATAGCGCTTTAAGCAGTGTACGAAGTTTACTCATCCGCTGTTTCCTCCGTTTCATACCACTGTGCCTGCTCCCTGAAAAAACCGGCATATATACCGTTCTTTTGCATCAGGCTGTCATGGGAACCATTCTCCACAAGGTGTCCTGCGTCAAGCACCAGAATGCGGTCGGCAAGCCTGGCAAATCCCACCCTGTGACTGATTAAAACAGCAGTCCGCCCTTCAATTTTTTCCCGGATTGCATAAAACTGTTTCATCTCCGCAATGGGATCAAGCGCTGCCGCAGGTTCGTCGAAAATTAAGATTTCTTTATCACTCATATGAGCACGAGATACCGCAACACGTTGTTTTTCCCCTCCGGAAAGCATGGCTCCGTCTTTGATAACATCTCTCAGCAGCCATTGCTCCATCCCTTTAGGGAAACGATCCGGAAGCTTATCGGCACCGCCTTTCTCCATGGCAAGCTTTATGCGCCGGATTTGGGCGAGACTTTTTATATCACCAAACCCCACATTTTCACGAAGCGTAGCATGGAATATATAGAAATCCTGAAAAAACATTCCCACTCTCTGGATAACCGCCCCCCGGGTGCGGCTGTCATAGGGTTTGCCATAAAAGGAAAGCCTGCCTTTAGTCGGGGAAAATAAGCCGATCAGCAGCTTGACAAGTGTCGTTTTGCCACTGCCGTTTACCCCTACAAGGGCGATGGTTTCCCCTTTTTTGATTTCAAAAGTAAGGTCATGCAATACTTCCGTCTGACCGTCATATGAGAAAGAAATATTATCCGCCCGGAAAACGGTATCCGCTTCGGCGGGAACAAACCCCTCATCCCAATCCGCCGCCGTCTGCGGAACCGCCTGTACAAACTTCCGCTGCAGATTCAGAAAATAGAGTCCCCGGTCAGCTTCCTGAAAGCTGGAAGATAGGACCTGTACCACTTCGCTTATACTCAGCCCGCAAGCATACAGCATTAAAAATACATCTACAGACATCCTCCCATCCGCAACCTGATAAATGCAATAAACCATCATTGCAGCTATAAAAATATAAAACACCAGACTGCTGAAAAAAGCTACTATCTGACGGTTTTTTACATACTGCCTGTCGATTTTTTCCACCTTTTCATAAGCGTTCTCCCATTTATGGAGAGTTTCCGCGCCTAAATCATAAACACGCAATTCTTTGGCAGCTCCGGGTTCCATCACCGATTCCTGATAATAATCCGCAAGGCGGGATGCTTCATTATACACACGTCCGTCCCACCTGAGCCTATCGGCAGTAAGTATATTAAGCACCAACACTGCGGCTATATAAAGGGAAGAAAAAGCAAATATCACCCAGGATATCCTTGCTGCCACAAAAAGAAGAGAAACCGCACCCGTGAGCTTTGTAAGAAAAAGACAGCCTGAACTCATGAAATCGGCAAGCGCTCCGCACCGCCCCATTACAGACCAATGCTCATCCCGGTATTTCTTATCCATGAGCGTTTTAAGCTCTATTCTTTTCACCACATCCATCATATACTCTTCCAGTCCGAAATAATAAGAATCGTACATGATGAAATACAGGAAATTTCCATTGACACGCTTTGACAACCCGACAGCTGTCAAAATAATACCCAGGCTGATGACAGACGGCAACACATCACCGAACGTTCCTGTCCCCGTACGTAAAAAAGCAGACAATATCGATACGGTCCGGCGATTAAAATAAAGGGCAATGGAGGGAAGTACGGAAAGCCCGATTCCCAACGTCCCCCACAGCAAAAATACACCTGCATTGATTTGCAAAGCAAGCTTTACTGACCAGCCGATTGTCCGGATATTTTCCGCAAGCTTTTTCACCGTTACTCCTATCTGCGCACTCCGGCGCGTACTCTGCCTCTGTCCCCTGCCGCCAGGTTAAACGGGTATACGTGTGCATCCGACCGGTTCGTTGTTCATGGGAACAATTGCCTGATCCGTTCCAGAACGGCCGCCCGCCTGTGGCGGCTAACCGGTATAATCTCGCCGGATGCCGGCCCGTTAGACATCAGAATCATATGATTGGCTTCCTGTTTTTCGAAAAAAAGAAGATTCACAATATACCCTGCATGACACCGTACAAAATACGGCTCATATAATGCCGCCTCATGATCTTTCATCCTTTTATAGCTTACGATCGAATCTGACTCGGTATGGATACGGGTATTATGCTCCTGCGTTTCAATAAAACGGATAGATTGTGTGTAAATCTTATAAATGCCGTTTGCATTTGCTTCAATAAAAAAACGGTTCTGCCCTTTACGGGCCCTGGCCTCTTCCACCTCTTTGAGAAAACGGGAATATTTAAGCGGTTTAATCAGGTAATTATCCGCACGCACCTCATAGGCCTCCAGCACATGATTGAGAAGCGTGGTCAAAAATACGATTCCAACCTTATTGTCCACTTTACGGATACCTTTTGCGATTTCAATACCACTCATTTTAGCAAATGATATTTCCAGAAAAATCAGATCCATTTCAAACGAATAATGCTGTAAAAGCTTTTCCCCATTATCATAAGCGAGTACCTGTACAGCCAATCCCGTTTCCGATTTATAACGCTTGATAAAATCGGCAAGCATGACGCGCACCGCCGTATCACTGTCACATATTCCGATAATCAGCACCGTCACACCACCTCCTCACATCAATTATAGAGTGGGCTTTTTTAGAATGCAAGGCGGAATGCATACTTGGCTGTTTCCAGTTCATAACTGGCATTATCGTTCCCCGCTGTCTTTTAAGTTGTCACACATATAAAAAGACGACTGCCTCCATTTAAGGTGACTATCGTCTTTCCTGTCTGAATAGTTGTCCACTATATATTATTTTTATTTTCCACAAAACATGTCATAGGTATGTGGGTAAAGCAGGGAACAATAATTACCATTCCAAGTCCCTTTGCGCCCTGCTTTCCCCTACCTCTTAATCCTCTTTTGCATCAATTTATCGGCATATATGTTTTTACATACTTACTTCTTCTTTTTCCGCTCCTTACTTCCCCGTCAGTTCCTTATAGTTGGAAATTGCATGATTCCAAGCATCTTCAAAATACGCAGATACTTCATCATAACCCATATTCTTTAATTCCGCTTGTATCTGACTGAATTTTTCCTCATATTCCTCCGAAGTTGCACTGAATACCATATCCGGTACGGCCTGCTGCAGATAATCGCTGATTTTTGTCATGCTTCTCTGTATATCTGTCGGATTTTCAGCTGGCATCAGATTAATGTAGCCTTCATAAATCGTGGATTGATTTTCCCTTTTTGTGGCAGCTTCCAAAGGAACTTCCACCCCATAAAATTCACAATAATCTTTGTCCGCTTCTGTCATACTTTCCTTTATATAGTCACTATTAAGTCGTAAATCAATATATTTTCCTTCATTTGCCTGGCTGGCTGCAAATGCATCGTAATCCTGACCAACCAGCCCAATATATCTGTATGCCCCCTGTTCCAGCAAATATTCCGGGTTTTCTTTCAGTTTCTGCCGGCATTCATCGGTAAAAACGGCCACTCCGTTCTCATCATAGTCCCAGGTAACTCCTTTCGGTCCGATCATAATAGAACGGGAACCATCTTCAGAGAACAGGAAATCAAACAAACGCATAATAGCTTTCATCTTGGTTTCATCACATTTGGAAGAAACGACAAAGGTTCTTGGAGCCATACCAAATTCTGAAGCCCTGGAAACCCATGCGGGAAAATCAGGAATATCATCCCAAAGTACGTCTACATACTTATCCTGTCCTCCGGCTTTATTCAGATCCAGATTACCCGCGTCAAAATCCCACTCCATAGAGCTATAGAAAACCTGTCCTTCCCTTATCTTCTGCCCATAATCTTCATTTTTCTGGGTATAAGTTTCGGGATCCAAAAGTCCCATCTGGTTTGCCTTAAAATACATATCCGCAGTAATCCAATACATATGGTTGTCATCATATAAGTCGATGTACTTTAAATCGGGGATATTGAAAGAACATACATCATTAAGGCCATACTGTGCACAATATTTCCAAATAACCGGGTCAGAGAGCATATGATTCAGTCCCCAGTCATTAAATCGCGAAATCCCATATGTCTTTTTCCCGGACTCTGTCTGCGGATGATTGGTCTGTATTGTTTTTAACAGGTCCAGAAAATCATCAATGGATCCAATAGTAGGGCTTCCTGCTTCTTTATACCATTCCCAACGAATAAAGTTTCCATATCTTGAGGTTGCCAAAGGTGATGGATTATTTTTCCCCCTGGCACAAATTGCATACATTTTGTTTTCTCCGTTGCTCAAGTATCCTCTGCTGTAATTTACCATTTCAGGAAAAGCTTCAGCCATATTGGGAGCAATAGCAAGATACTCATCCAGACTTTGTATTGCGCCCGCCTGAATTAAAGGCGTTATATACTGCAATCCCATACGGGTAACGTCGTAAAGATCCCCGCTTGCCGCCATAGCCTGCTGTTTTTCATTACTGAACAAAACAACGTTCAAGGTAACTCCTGTCTGTTCTTTAATATACTGTGCTACCGGATCTTCCTGTATTCCCGCAGTAACCGGATTCTCACTGGCAGAATCCATAAAGATATCAATTGTCACCTGCTCTAATTCATTTTCCCCTGACTGATTCTTCTCTTCCTGTACTGCGCCGGAATCGGTTCCCGATACTGCCGCAGAATCCTTTCCTCCTCCGCATGCCATGACACCAGCCATAAGTACTGCTGTCATTACTGTTGTTATAATACGTTTTCTGCTTTTTCCTAATATCCGTTTCATCAAACCCCTCCTTTTCCATACGTTTTTGTATGGTGAATTTTTTTAGCCTTTTACAGCTCCAATCATAATACCGTTTATAAAGTATTTCTGCATAAAAGGATAAACGATAAGTATAGGAACGGTAACCACCATAGTGATTGTCATCCTTAAAGTAAATGGACTGATTGCTGTTCCCGAAACCGCACTTGCACCTCCCGTTCTGGCCATACTTGCAACGTTTGTGGCCTGGTTCAGATACTCCAGCAATGTCATCTGCAATGTCCTGAGATTCATATTGTTTACTAACAGCAGATTGTCCGTCCATGAATTCCATTGTCCGACTGCAGTAAAAACAATAATTGCCGCCAATACCGGCTTACAAATGGGCATAACAATTTTCAGATAAATAGTAAAATATCCTGCGCCATCAATCATGGCTGACTCTTCAATTCCTCCCGTTATTGATTCCATGTATGTTTTTATCAGAATCATGCTGTATGCGGATACTGCGGTGGGTAAAATATAGACAAAAAAACTGTCCTTTAGTCCGATTGTCCTCATCGTCAGGTACCAAGGAATCAATCCTGCATTAATGTACATGGAAATAATTGCTATGGAATAAAACACTTTTCTGCACGGTAATTCCTTTTTTGTTAAAGTATAAGCAAGAATACTAGTAAAGAATAAAGTCACGGCCGTTCCTGCAAAAGTCCTGGCTACCGAAATAAAAAACGCATTTAAAATCCCATTCAGTTGAAAAACCTGGATATAATTTGAAAAGGTGGGTTCCAGAGGATACCAGGTTATCATACTTCTCTTCACCGCTTCCGGATTACTGATGGAAGCAATAAAAATATAATAAAACGGATAAATACAGCTTAAAAACAACAAAGTGAATAAAATAACCATTAGTAACTGAAATACGATTTCATTTCCGGGAAGCTTCTTTTTATTCATTCCCACACCTCTTCCTATAAAATAGATTGTCCCAGCGCACGTTTAGACAACTTATTCACACTGAATACAAGAATTACGCTGATAAATGTCTTAATCATACTTACCGCAGTGGACGCAGGAATATCGTTGTTCAGCATACCGATACGGTAAACATAATAATCCAGCACTTCGATATTTTTCTGAATCATAGGATTTACAAACACATAATACTGTTCGAATCCATTATTTAGTATGGCTCCCACCGATATTATCAGCAGTGTTATGAAAGTAGGCAGAATCCCGGGAATCGTAATATGAACAATTTTCTGCCACCGTCCTGCTCCATCCACTGCTGCAGCATCATAAAGCTGAGAATCAATCCCCGTGACCGCCGCAAAGAAAATAATGGAATTATATCCCACGGTTTTCCAGATGTTCGTCATCACCATAAATAGCTTCGCGCTCCCCGGATTCGTAAGCAGTGTCACCGTAGAATCCCGGTTTCCTGACAGGCCGCGGAATAAGGTTGTAAGAAGTCCGTCATTGGAAAACAGAGAAAACATAATAGAGTAGATAATGATCCAGCTGATGAAATTAGGGATTGTAATCGCTGTCTGTACCGTTTTCTTAAATTTTTTTCCTCTAACCTCCGAAAGGAGAATGGCGATCATTCCAGCCAGCGGCAGACCCAGCAGACCCAAAACGCTGATGATCAGCGTATTCAAAATCACGGTGATGATATACGGATCGCCGAACGCATATATGAAATTATCCAGCCCCACAAATTCACACTTGGACAGCTTATATCCGATCCTGTAATCAAAAAAAGAATAGATCCAGCCCGATATGGGAAAATAGGAAAATACAAGAATAAACAAAATTGATGGAATTGTCATACACAGCAGTGTCAGTTTCCCTTTTGTCATATGAGCCTTTTCGTGGAGGCTCTGTCCTTTTGTCCCCATTCCTCGTCTCCTTCCTTTTATTCTAAATTTTCGGAATCCTATATGTCCGTTTCATGTCTAAAGCCATTATCGCATGCATTTTGTATATCTTCTATTTCAAAAACCATATAATCGGTTATAAAAAACATAACTTTTAATATGTTTTGCAATATTTATACAGCATTTTACCCAATATAATATTTTTTCTGTAACGCAACCTATGGTTTTTATAATTCAATTTTTATGACACAAGTGATACTATCTAAATGTAGCAAGTCTATGATGAGAATTATATATGTAATAGTTCATACTTGTCCGAACTATTACGATCTTATAATACAAACAACGGGGAGAATCATGCAGAGAGAAAAACATACTTACCATAAAATGCATTTTATATCCAATGTATACCGGTTTATTATTTTTCTCATTCTTCTTATCGTCACCATGCTGATTCTGATAATCAACTACAATTTTTCCAGGCAGAACCATCAATACACCCTGGACTACAATATGTCCGCAGTAAAAGGACTCAAGGAGCTGATCGCGGATCAGGAACATTATTTTCTGCAGCAGCTCAACAATACCTATGAATCTTATTACGCTTATAAAGAAGGACTTTTTTCCTGCCTGAATTCCACCCGGCATGAATCCTTCCCTTATCGTCAGAATATTTACCGCTTTCTAAATGAATCGTTTCCGCCCAGTTCAGAAATGAATTCCCTTACCTTATACGCCGCCAGCGACCACCAGATTTATTCGGTAACCAAACAGGTACGGAAGAATTTCTCAGCCTCCCTGCCCGAATTTTCACCTCTCATAGCCTGCTATGAAAATCCATATACCGTCCTGCAGATGATGCCGTCCCACTCTTCCCGGGTCCTGGACACCTCACGCGGCTACAGCTTCATTTATTGTCTCAGGGATGTCATTACCAAAGTCAACATCGGCGCCATCCAGGCAGACTACAGTGTGGCGGAGGTGGAAAATTTCCTGTCCTCCAATTACCCGGGCGTAAAGGGGGATTTCCTTGTCATCGATATGGCGGGCAACGTCCTTTTCGATACCACAGGCGTCTGGTATGACAAGCCCTTCCCCTATGCGGAAACATTTGTTTCAGCAAAGAAGCTGGATAACGTTCCTGTCACCTTGGAGTATGAAAATTACTTTGTTAACATGGAATCGCATTCCTATCCCAATATCCGGGTAATCGGCCTGGTATCCGGAAAAACACTTTCCGAAGATATCAGTCGGAATATCGCCCTAATGCTGTTCGCAACCGCAAGTGTGACCATCCTTACCTGTATCGGCATATACCTTTACTTAAACAGCAGCTCCCGGCAGCTCAACCAAATATACCACACTATGCTACGGATACAAAATGGGGAGCTAGACTCCTATATTCCCGTTGACAACAAGCATAAAAACGAGCTGGTTGATATTTCCGTTTCTTTTAACGACATGCTCCGCAACCTCAATCTGTACATTGACAAAGTTTACAAGACGGAAATTGAAAACCAGCGTTACAAACTGAAGGCCCTGCAGTCCCAAATCAACCCGCATTTTCTCTATAATACCCTGGAAGCCATTCGGATGAAGGCCGTATTGCAGGAGGAACCGGAAATCGGAGAAATGATATATATCCTTTCCAAAATTTTCAGGAACTCTATAAAAAATGAAAGCATCCTTGCCGTCCGGCAGGAAATCGAGAACTGTAAAAATTATCTCCGCCTGTGTGATATCGAATATAAAAACCTCTTCCGTTACGAATTTCAGGTGGAACCCGCCCTGCTGCCGGAACCTATTATCCAGCATGCCCTCCTGGTTATAATTGAAAATTACATCATGCATGGCTTTGACAGCAACCGCACCGATAATTATGTCCGCATAACCGGCGTCGTGGAAAATGGATTTGCTGTATTCCATATCGTGGATAATGGCTTTGGCATAAAAACCGGAGAACTGGAAAAGCTGCGTCTCTCCTTCCTGGAAAAATCCATAGATACGGTGGAACGAATCGGCCTAAAGAATATTTACCAGCGGATGAAGCTTCTTTACGGTGAGGACTGCGATTTGCAGATTTACTCGGAATATGGAAAAGGAACTGAAATTATTTTTTCATTTATATACAAAGGAGATTCGGAAATTGTTTGATGTAATTATTGTAGACGATGAGCCTCTGATCCGGGACGGGCTGGTCAAGCTCTTTTCCTGGAAGGAGTACCAGATGCAGGTCAGGGCTGTCTTTCCTAACGGTTCCCTCGCCCTGGAGTATCTGGAAAAGCAGTCCGCAGATGTTATTATCACGGATATCAAAATGCCGGTCATGAACGGGATCCAGCTCATGCAGGAATGCCAAAAAAAGAATATTTTGGTGAAATTTATTGTTCTCAGCGGCTACTCCGATTTTGAATATGTAAAGATGGCTGCCAGGCTTGGCATCGAAAATTACCTGTTGAAGCCAGTAGACACCCTGGAAATGTCCCAGACCCTGCTCCAGGTAAAGCGGAAAATCGAAGCCCAAAGGCATAATAAAATACTGCTGGATGAAGGGATCCGGATCCTGCGCAACAATCTGCTCTACCGTCTGATGACAGGGGAAATTTCCTACGAAGAAATGGAGGAAAGAAAGGAATATCTTCCAATCCCTTTTGACAGCTGCTTATGCCGTGTCGCCATCCTGAAATTCCTGCCCCAAAACCCGGACACCACACGGCACGGGCAGCAAAAACCTCCGATCCAGTCCGTTCTCCGTCATCTGGAGCAAAAGGAATACATCCACGCCGTCACGGATTTCGGCGGCAGGCTGCTGTTTCTGCTTTTCTGCGGTGAAGGCGGCATATGTAGTTCCAGGGAAACCGTCAGAGCCGATTTAGAGCATATCATCCACTATGTCCTGGCAACCTCCCCTTTCCACGCTTTTGCCGCCGCAGGCCCATTAGCAGACAGCATTTATACCATTCCCAACAGCTACGCAAAGGCATCCGCCCTGATTAATACTGCCGGCTTCAACAGTGCCAGCAGCATACGCTGGGCGGAGGATACCTGTGAAAATGAGGCGTTTCTACTGCCGCACATAGAATTTGACCAGCTGATGCAGCTGAATGAAAAATTCCTGTACAAAAAGCAGGAGGATATCGTGTCCATCGTAGACGAAATATTTTCCACCAACCGCTTTATCCCTCTGGACGGACTGCAGATGCTGGCCTCCATGATAGTCTCCAAAATTTACTCCAATAGCAGGGCTTACAGTTCCGATCACGATCCGGAGATACTCAGGCTGGAAAACCGTTTGGATGACGCTTACACCCTTGGGGATTACGATTCCATATACCGCTGGACCAGAGATATCATACATACTATTTTTGTGTACGAAGAAAGAAACCCATCCGAGAAAGCTCCGTCCGGCGCCACCAATTTGAAAAAGCTCCTTCTGTATCTGAACGAAAATTACACGAAAGATATGAATCTGAAAACCATTGCGGAAACCTTCCATTTAAACGCGCTGTATCTAGGAAGGATTCTGAAGCTGGAAACTGGCTGCACCTTTACGGATTATATAAACAGCCTACGTCTGAAAAAAGCACAGGAATTACTGCTGCACACCGATTTATCCGCCAAACAAATTTCGGAACAGACAGGTTACAGGAACGATAAATATTTCAATACCCTTTTCAAAAAATACACGGATATGACCCCGGGAGAATATAGGAAAAAAGGAAATCCATCGTAGCATTTCCCCTCAACCGATGGGGATAACCAATCAAAAGGAGGATTTATGAAAACAAGAATTCACGAAGCACTGGCCGGAAAACAGGGAAACTACATACTCCCTTTCTTCTGGCAGCATGGAGAGGATGAAGAAACCCTGCGGGAATACATGGGAGTTATCCAGGATATGGGCATTCAAGCCGTCTGCCTGGAATCCCGCCCCCATCCCGATTTTGCCGGCCCCAAATGGTGGGAGGATATGGACGTGATCCTTTCAGAGGCAAGGCGCAGGGACATGAAGGTATGGATTCTGGATGACTGCCATTTTCCCACGGGCTACGCCAACGGAGCCATGGCGGATGCGGATGAAGATCTGCAGAAATGGACGGTTTACCACCTGATGGTGGATCTGGCCGGCCCCGCCGACCTGCGGGTGGATGTGGATTCCCTGTTGTCCGGCTTAGGTGTTGGATTTCCTCTGCCTCCGGACGGCCCCCTTTCCCAAAAGAAAGAGCTTCTATGTGCGGTATTATATGAACGCCGGGACGAATATTCCAACGCCCTCCGTCCCGGCGGCAAGCTTGTAACCGATTCCCTGCAAAACGGCCTGCTGCCTCTCTCTCTTCCGGAAGGCTTCTACCGCCTGTTTCTGGTATATAAATCACGGAATGCGGGGCTTGCCAACAACAGCTACATCAATCTGCTGCAAAAGGAATCCGTAAAAATTTTGCTGGATGCGGTTTATGAACCCCATTTCAAGCGATATCAGGAGGATTTCGGCAAAACCATCGCCGGCTTTTTCTCCGACGAACCCGGGTTCTATAACTGCATTGATACGCTCTTTAATTTTCATGCCGTAATCGGGAAAGAAAAAATGCCGCTCCCCTGGTCCCCGGAGCTGGAGGAGCTTCTTTTTGCCGGCGGCAGGACCTGCAAAGATTGGATACGCCTCTGGTATGACGTCTCCCCCGATGAGGATGCCGCTTTCCGCTACCGGTATATGGATACGGTAACCAGGCTTTATGAAAAGAATTTTTCCCTCCAGCTGGGAAACTGGTGCCGGGCGCACGGCGTGGAATACATAGGCCACATCCTGGAGGACAACAATTCCTCCTCCCGGCTTGGCCCCAGTGCCGGCCACTATTTCCGGGCTATGACCGGCCAGGATATGGCAGGCATCGATGTGGTGACCAACCAGATCCTTCCCGGGCGGATAAATACCCATACCACCAATGCCGCCCTGAACACGGAAGCGGACGGGGAGTTTTATCATTACGCCCTCTCCAAGCTTGGCGCCAGCGACGCCCACCTGGACAAGAAGAAAAAAGGGCGGGCCATGTGTGAAATATTCGGCAATTACGGCTGGTCGGAGGGTGCCCAGCTCATGAAATGGCTGACGGATTTCATGCTGGTAAGAGGCATCAATGTTTTTGTCCCCCATGCCTTTTCTCCGGGAAGCTTCCCGGATCCGGACTGTCCGCCCCATTTTTATGCCCATGGGAATAACCTGCAGTCCCCTTATCTGAAATATGTATTCCGTTATATGAACCGGGTGTCCCATATCCTGAGCGGCGGAAAAAGCGCTTCCCGTACCGGCATCCTTTATCATGGGGAAGCCGAATGGTCCGGGGAGGCCCAGCTGTTCCAGAAACCGGGACGTATCTGCCTGGAATGCCAGACCGATTATGACGTCATTCCCGCCGACTTATTCCGGGATGCCGGCAGCCTGACCGCAGGCCTGACAGAAGGGTGTGAGCTGACCATAGGCGATCTGACCCTGCGCTGTCTGATCATCCCCTATGCAAGACGCCTGCCCCATTACCTGATCCGTTGCCTGGCGCAGCTTTCTTCCCTCGGCTTTCCGGTTCTCTTTGCGGACGCCCTGCCCTCCGCCTCCAGTGAAGGCAGCGATATAACAGAAGAACGGGATATCCTTGAAAAGAAAGCCCTTGTAATGCCCCTTGCTTCCATAAAGGATTACCTGCAGCAGCATTCCCTCCCCGTCGTCACCTTCCCCTCCGGTATGGAGTATAAGGATCTGCGCGCCTATCAGTATACAGGCCGGGGCTATGAATGCGTCATGCTTATGAACGAATCCACAGGCAGGGCCGTCCATGACAAGGCTGCCTTTACCTCCATGGATCCGGTTATGGAATACGATGCCTATGAAAACAGATTATATGAAATAGCTAAAACGGATACCAGCCTTCCTTTGGATCTGGAACCCGGAGAGGCCCGGATTTATATTTCCGGGTTCCCGGCCGACGAAACCGCCGCTCCCAAACCGCCCAGACACCGGCTGAAAAAGAGACAGGAGCTGCAGGGACCTTTCCGCCTCTCGGCTTCCTCCGCACCGGATAAAGAAATGCAGAATAAGGAAACGTTTCAGCCGAAAGGAACCCTGGACCGTCTTTGCGACTTAGCCATGACGGAAAGCTTTCTCCGCTTTCACGGTACCCTCCGGTATGAGCTGGACTTTTTCTTCCACGCCGGCAGAGAACACACCGGAGAGGAAACCATTTTCCTGGACGGTGCCAATGAAATCGTCACCCTGCGCCTGAACGGGCAGGAAGCCCCCGTCCGCATCGGCCCTCCCTACCGTTTTGAAGTGGGAAGTTTCCTGCAAGAAGGGGAAAACCATCTGATCATTGAAAATGTCACCACGGTATTCCCTTACGTCAAGGATCATCCTTCCGTGAATACCGGGCTGCATCCCATGGGGATCTGCGGGAAAATATGGCTGGAGAGCTGATTCCTTTGTTCCTTTTATCCGCCGGAACCGTTTACAGTCCCAGCCTGCGGTACTGCTCCCCCGGCGCCTCTGCTTCCCGCATGCCTGCAATTAGCTTCCTGCACATATCCGCCTCGATTTCCCGGTCATTCAGGGGATAAAGCTGTGCATAGTCCGTTTCCAGATCAAAAAGCAGGGACTGCATAACAAGCTCTATGTTCCCGGAGTAATCCTCCGGATACATCGCAGGGATCCGATACACCGGATACCGGGTAAAGGGCAGGAAACGCCCCATCTCCATACGTTCCGCATATCTTTCATCAAAATAGCGCCAGCAGGTGGAAGGCATTCCGCAGTATTGATACAGCGGGCTGTTTTCCACGCTTGCGGGGGCCCTGAAATAGGTATATCTCCCGTCATAAACATTGACGGCCCTGCCAAACCATCCGTAGATCACCTGTTCTCTGGGTGCAGCAATCCCGTCACGGATATCCCGCAGACTTTTCCCCTTTACCCGGTCCGGAATATCACACCCATGGTGCTGCAGAATGGTGGGCATCAAATCAATATTCTGTGTCAGGGCCTTTACCCTCTGCCCCGCCCCCTCGTTCCCGGGGAAATGGATCATCAGCGGGATATGTGCCATTTCATTATAGGCATGCATGATATTTTTTCCGGTAAAGCCATGCTCCCCGAGCATATGTCCGTGATCCGTGGTAAAAATAAGCAGCGTGTCCTCATACATTCCATTCTTTTTCAGCGTGTCAAGCAGCTTCCCAAACCAGTAATCCGCCATGCTCAGGGTACCCAGATAACATTTCTCCAGATGCGCCACCGCATCCGCAGGCTCCGTCACCTCTGCATAGGAAGGCCAGCAGAATTCCCGGCCGCTGTAGGTATCCTCATACATCCGGTGATATTTTTCCGGACAATCAAAAGGCTCATGGGGATCGAAGCTTTCCACCATCAGGAAAAAGTCATCGCATCCCTTGTTGTTTTCCACCCACTCACAGGCCGAACGGAACGTCCTGGGGGACGGATACTCTTCCTCCGAAACAAATGCCGTTTTATTCAGCAAATATTGGGATGACTTCTTCCCGTAGCTTTCGCAGTCAACAGGAGGCTGTCTGACCCGGGAAATCCAGGTATCAAATTCCTGCCCTCTGTGATAATCCCAGGTGTTGAATAAATAACAGTAATTTTCCCCGCCGATTTCGAAATAATGGGTGTGATCCGTGGTGATGTGCGTAAAGATGCCTTTTTCCCGGAGCCGTGACAAAAGGGTGATATCAAACGGCTCCACGCCTCCCCAGCCCCGTTCCAGAAACTGCATCCTCCCTGTAAAAATATCCCTCCTTGCCGGCATACATGGCGCCGACCCGATAAAATGATTGTCGTATACCACACAATCCTCTGCAAAGCGATCCATATTCGGCGTTATCCCTTTTGCATGTTTCCCATAGGTCTTTAAATATCTCCGGTTCAGCGTATCCAGCAATACCAGTATCGTCTTCATTTTTATACTCCCTCTACCCTTTTATTCCCGTTGTTACGATCCCTTCCACAAAATACTTCTGCATAAATACATACATGACGAGCAGAGGAAGCATGATCAGAGTGGTGGCCGCCATCAGATAATTCCACTGGGTGAGAAATTCTTCCTGAAATACACTCAGGGCCAGCTGCACCGTCCACATGTTTTTCCTGGTGGTGATGATCAGCGGCCAGGTATACTCATTCCAGGTGCTTGTTGTCTTGAAAACGATCAGCGTGGCAAATATAGCTTTGCTCAGGGGAAGATATATCCGGGTAAAAGCCCCCAGCCTGCCCAGTCCGTCTATTTTGGCCGCATCGTCCAGCGACTTTGGGAAATTCATAAAAAACTGGCGGAATAAAAATACACCGAAGGCTCCCGCAATATAGGGAGCCACCATCCCCGCATAGGTATTAATAAGCCCCGTCCCTCCCTGCCCCAACAGGTTATTGCCCCCTGCCAGCGGCACGTACTTCATAGCCACGAAATTGGGAAGCATTGTGACCTGCTGGGGAATCATCATCCCCACAAGCGCGAGGAGAAATAATAGATCCTTTCCTTTAAATTCCATTCTGGCAAATGCATAACCTGCCAGGGAATTGATCACAAGGCTTATCGCCACAGCCAAAAACGTGGTATAAAAAGAGTTCCAGAAAAACCGCCCCCAATCTGAGGACCGCATGGCCTCTATATAATTGGAGAACAGCCATTGTTCCGGAAGCAGCCGGAATGCGGCCTGCGATATTTCTGCCTGGGTTTTTAATGACGTAAAAAACATGATGAGAAAAGGCACGATAATCAAGATACAAAAAAACAGCATACATAAAAATAACAGGAACCGGGCGGCCTTCTTCTTTTTCATACATCCATTCCCCCTTATCCGATATCCAAATCCTGGCCCTGGTTGCCATATTTAAAATTCAATAACGTAAAAACCAATATTATCAACAGCAGGAAAACCGCCTCCGCTGCCCCATATCCCATTCGGTATTCCGTAAAAGCGCGGGTATAAATCTGATGTACAATGGTGGTGGTGGCATTCATAGGCCCGCCTCCCGTCATCACATTCACCTGTTCGAACACATTAAACGCATTAATTACCCCGGTGATAACAATAAAAAAAGTTACAGGACGCAGCATGGGTATGGTAATGCGAAAAACCTTCTGCAGACTGCCCGCCCCGTCTATGGACGCCGCTTCATACAGATAGCCGGGTATATTATTGAGGCCCGCCAGATAAAGGGTCATATAGTAGCCCACTCCCTTCCAGACGCCCATGACAATCACGGCACCAAGCGCCAGTTTTTCATCATACAGCCACTGCCTGGCATTTAGTCCCAGCGCCTCCAGTATGACATTGAATACCCCGTGGGTGGGATCATACATCCAGAGCCAGACCATGGACATGGATACCATGGAGGTAACATAAGGCAGATAGATAAAGCCCCTGAAAAAACGGGTCCCCGCGAGCGCCGCATTATTCAGGGCCAGCGCCAGGACAAAACCGATAACGAGTGTCAGAAAGACTGTAAAAACCACATAAATCAGCGTGTTTTCCACCGATTTCCAGAACAGGCCGTCCCGGGCCAGATCCACATAATTTTGGAAACCCGTAAAAGAGATTGTTTTTAAATTAAAATCGGTAAAACTTAAAACGATATTCACTACGATTGGAAATAATACGAACAGGACAAAAAACAGATAATAGGGCGTGATAAACCAATAAGCACATCTGTCCGTCGTAACACTTTTTTTCTTTTTCATTCCGACCCCCGCCAACTTACCGGATTTCCTTTTCCAGCTGATCCATAGCATCCTGCAAAGCCTGCTCCGGCGTCTTTTTCCCGTTAATCACTTCTTCATAAGCGACGGAGACATATTTGTTATACACACTGATCCAGGGAACCGTGGCTTTTCCCTTTCCGCTTTCCACATAGCTGATAATAGCGCTGTTCATATCCTGATCCCCGGACTGGATATACTTGTCTTCCAGAGACTTCTTAACGATAGGCATCTTGAAATCTTCCGTTCTCATCCATACGGTTTCATTGGAAAGCATATGCTGCATAAACAGCCATGCCGCTTCCTTATGTTTGGAGGTGGCCCCCATCGCGATCAGGTTATATCCGCAGAAAGCTACGCCGGGTTCGCTCCCGTCTTTGGAAAGCACCGGCAGATATCCCAGCTCCACCTCCGGGTTATCCGCCATAAACTGGCCTATCTGCTGGGGGGACAGATTGCTGATAGCAGACATGCCTTTCATAAAAGGCCTTTCATCCCCCTTCTGCTGATCATGAGGAATGGATACATTCATCTGTGCCATCTCTCCCAGAAAAGTGAAAGCATCCAAAGCCCCCTGATCCGTAAAAGCCGGTTTCTGATTTAATTCATCGATCACCGCAGAACCGGCGCTGCGCATATAAGGCTCCGTAAATACAAGAGAACTGTCAATGGAGGGAATATCCATCCCGGCAAAGACCACCTTGTCCCCTTCCCTCTCCGTCAAAAGCTGTGCCGCATGTTTCAGTTCTTCCCAGGTGGCAGGCGGATTGTCCGGATCCAGGCCGGCTTCCTCAAATTTATCCTTCCGGAACGTATAAACCTGGGGAATCGGGAAAATCCCCAGCGCGACCTGATCCCCCTGATACTTGCCCATTTCATAGGCACTGTCAAACAGATCGTCCTTTTCTTCCCAGCCTTCTATATAGCTGTCCAGTTTTTCAAAATCCCCCAGCGCCCCTCTTGATCCTACCTCTGCCAGCACCAGCTGGATTACATCCGGGTAGGTATCGCTCAAAACTGCTGCATTCAGCTTTGTTTCCTGATCGGAAATGGTGGATGACATCCCCGTGGCTTCCACCTTGATATTGGGATATTTTGCCTCAAAGGAGTCAATACACTTCTGGGTAAACTCCGTATCTATCTGGGAAGTCCCCTGGTGCCAATACTGGATGGTTATCTGTTCCCCGCTGTCCGCCTGTTTTTCATCCGGTGCCGCCTCTTGTGCCGCACTGCTGCCCTGTACAGTGTCCGATGCATCCTTGCTGCCTGCGCATCCCGCCAGCATGACCGCACTCAG
Organism: Eisenbergiella sp. OF01-20; assembly: GCF_003478085.1. NCBI lineage: Bacteria > Bacillati > Bacillota > Clostridia > Lachnospirales > Lachnospiraceae > Eisenbergiella > Eisenbergiella sp. OF01-20. Next base: position 98,647 of record NZ_QUES01000015.1, read on the forward strand.
CGCAGCCGCCAAAATCCTCTTGCTATATTTTCTTTTCCTCATAATTCCCTCTCCTTCCTGTTTTTCATAAGACGAAGGCCCTCATCCCTTGTAAATCCATGTTATCATTTACCCGGCGGAAAAACTTCTTCTATTTATTGGTAAATTTAAAATATATTCGCATTATCCCACCTGTTTTTTATGTGCACAATTATTTTTGAAATATTTTTCGAATGTTTTCTCTTATTTTTGGATTGTGCACTTTATCCATGGCAAGATGTTTACCAACTACACTTTTGTATTATATAATAAATATAGTACAAATCAAGGTAACCCTTCAGACCTGTCTGGATGGTTACATACCGGGGGGAAGTTATGCAGAACAAGCAGAGTATTTCGTTTCAGATCATCATTACCGTTATCGTATCCTTTGTGGTTTTATTCCTGTTTTTCTCCATTCTTACCACACAGCTGTATTACCGGAACGTAACGGATATCATGCAGGAATCCCAGCAGCATTCCATCACCCAGCTCAATGAAAGCTTTGATGTATTTTACCAGCAGCTGATTTACATCCTGATTCAGCTCTCAGGGGATTCCACATTAAAACAATATCTCACGAAAGAACCGGAGGACAATTTTGAATATTATCAGATGCAAAGATACGTCCATGATTTTCTGCAGACTTATATCGGTTTTTTCCCCAATTCCAATATCCATCTTATCCTTTACGGGGAAAACGGCCAGACCTATACCAGCTATAACGAAACGCTGCATCTGGAAGATACCGGTATCCTGGAAGAGGATTTTATAAAAAAAGCGGAAAATAACCATCGCCGTCTGGGAGTATCCTATTTTCATCCCGGCCTGACCCCCAATACGGCGGACAATGAATACATGTATATTGCCCACGCTTTATACGATCCCTATCGTTCCCGCTATTACGGCACCATCCTGATCGTGATAGACGAATCCTGTTTTTCCAGGCTGTACTCGGATTTGGTACAGGATAATACCCATTTTTCCGTTATTACCGGGGATGGACTTATTATCTCAGACAGCAAACGGGAACTGCTGAACAGTACCGATCCCGCCCTTCTTTCCATTGCCCGAAAGGATGCCGACGCCTCCCTGACCTATAGCGGGGAAAAATGGATTTCCAGCGCTGTTTACAACGGTTACTTTGATTTTTATATTCTCCAGCTGACTAAGTACAGTGCCATTACCTCCCGGGTTTCCCCTTCTATTATACAGATTATCGGGCTATGCTGCCTCGCCCAGCTGCTTGTCATCGCCATACTCGTATATTTGTTTAAAAAAATAACAAGGCCCATCCATCAGCTATCCATCGCCATGCAGAACGTATCGGACAGGGATTTGCTCTACCGGCCGGAGCGCATGCGGTTTACAGGCTGTTCAGAGGCCCGTCTGCTGGGGGAGAGCTTCAATGAAATGTTTGCCAGGCTGGAATACTATACCAAGACGCTGATGCAGGAACAGGCGGCAAGGCATACGGCGGAACTGAATTCCCTGCAGCACCAGATCAATCCCCACTTTATCTACAATACCCTGACGTCCGTCAAATATTTATCCATGGCGGGCCAGCGGGATAAAGTCATCACAGGCATCAATTCCCTCACAAAGCTGCTCCGCAAAACGCTGGGGGACATCCGGGAAACGATTCCGTTATCCCAGGAGCTGGACTTGCTCCGGGATTATTTTCAAATCCAGCAGCTCAGGTACGGAGAGGGAATCCGGCTCAACCTGAACGTCCGGGAGGACTGCCTGTCGGTGCCGGTCCCCAAATTCTTCCTGCAGCCTCTGGTGGAAAACTCCATATTCCACGGTTTTTCCACGAATACGCCAAATGGTACCATCAGCATTTATGCCTGCATAAGCAGCGGGCTGCTTAAACTGGAAATCATGGATAATGGGAGCGGAATCCCGCCCGCCATCCTGGACCATATCATGGATGTGTCCCTGCATAATACCGGGCAGGGCCTGACTAAAATCGGCTTAAAGAATATCGAAGATCGGATAAAAATGATATACGGGCCGGACTACGGGCTTTCCATAACCAGCACATCGGGCTATGGCACACAGGTTACCATCAGCCTGCCTGTAACCGTTTCCGCCGGAGGGGATTTCTTATGAAAAATTTGTTGAAAATAGTCATCATTGATGACGAAATGATATTGAGAAACGGTTTGAAATACCTGTGTAACTGGGAATCCCACGGGTTTACCATAGCCGGAGAGGCCGCAAACGGAATCGAAGGCTTTCAACTCGTGGAACAGCTGCGGCCGGATATCGTCATTACCGATATTGTCATGCCCGGAATGGACGGAATCAGTCTCACCGCCCGGATAAAAGAACATTTTCCCGACATCCACATCATTGTCCTGAGCAGCTACGATAATTTTTCCTATGCAAAATCCGGTTTTAAACTGGGCATAGACGATTACCTGCTGAAACCGGAGCTGGAAGCCTCCGACCTGCTGCACCTGCTGGAAAAGCTGCGTGCCTCCTCCAATCCCGCCGATAAAAAAAGCACAGCCTCCCAATTTTTCCAGGAGGTACTCACCTTTTATACCATGCAGGAAAGCCAGTGCCTGGAGGAATTCCGCGAACGGGGGATCCTTTTCCAGGAAACCAATCCCTATACCCTGCTGGTCACCGCCTATAAAGGCACCGTCCCCATTCACCGGATTCTGCCTTCCATAACCAATGCCTGCCTGGAGTGTTTTCCCGGTTTTCCCTGTATTTCCTGTATCACCAACCAGGGATATCTGTGTATCCTCCTCCAGCCCGCCTCCGGTTCCCGGCTTCCAGCCAGCCTGGAACTATATCCCTTCATAGAAAAGCTGGAGCGGCAATTGGGCAGCACGTTCCTTTTCGCGCGTTCGCTCCCATTCTTTTCTTTGGAAAAGCTCTCCCAAACCTACGGGGAAATGTGCCGCCTGCTGTCCTATGGTTTTTATTTCCCGGAGAAAAAAGTACTGTCCTCCGGGGATATCCATAAAGAAGAGACTCCCTTCCCGGAAGCTCTTTTTGCCAAATGCCTGGATCCTCTTCAGCCGGAGACTGCCTATTCCCTCCTCTGCAGCTATATCAATGAGGCGCAAAGAGAAGCGGGCACGGACGTTTTCACCCTGAAAAAACAGGTGGAAAATGCGGTATATACCCTGATTCAGGCCCTCGCCGACGCATCCTTCCCCACCGACGGAATCAATGCGGAAAAAGTGATGTTATTTAAAAAGATGGATCTCTCCAATGACTGTAATTCCCTGAAGCGGGTGCTGGATGAAACCTTTGAAGCCCTGTACCAAATCGTACGGAAAGGCACCAGAGAAAAAGAAGATACTATCTTTAACCGGATAGAGGATTACATCCGGTTAAATTGCAGCCAGGATCTGAAGCTCTATGACCTTGCCAGACAATTCCATCTGAATTACACCTATCTCTCCACCGTTTTCTATCAGAATACACAGGAGCATTTTTCCGATTATCTGAACCGCACCCGTGTGGATAAAGCAAAGGAACTGCTCCGCTCAGAAAGCGCTTCCATTCAGAGCATAGGTGAAAAATGCGGTTTTATGAACCAGGGATATTTTTCTAAAATTTTCAAGAAATTTACCTCTTATTCACCGAAAGAATACCAAAAGCTCTATCATAAAAAATTGTAAGACTATAGTCAAATGGACGCATGAATGCGTCCGTTTGGCTCGTTTCCCGCGTATATAAAAGGTCCCGCTTCCCACGCCTCGGAAGCGGAACCTTCTAACCAATCATCATTCACTCAACAGAAAGCCGGAATGCCTCTACCAACTGCTTCATCTGGCCGGCCTGACTGCTGAGTTCTTCCGAGGTAGCGGCACTCTCTTCAGCCGTAGCCGAAGTATTCTGCACCACTCCGGCAATCTGGTTCAGCCCCATACTCACCTGGGACAAAGCATCCGCCTGGCGCCCGGAGGCCGCCGCGATCTTCTCTACCAGCTCAGAGGAGGTCCTGGTACCTTCCACTACCTGCTCCAATGTCCGACGCGTATCCTCCGCCAATTTTACTCCTACTTCCACTGCCTTAATGGAATTCTCAATCAAGGCTTCCGTTTGCTTGGATGCCTCCTTACTTTTATTTGCCAGATTTCTAACCTCATCAGCCACCACGGCAAAACCTTTCCCCGCCGAACCGGCACGGGCCGCTTCTACCGCCGCGTTCAGGGCTAAAATATTTGTCTGAGAAGCGATATCCTCAATCGTATTTATTATCTTACCGATTTCTCCGGATGCGTCTGACATTTTTTTCATAGCCTGCTGCATATCATGCATCTTCTCATTGCATATTTCCAAAACATTTTCTGCCTGCAGAGATATTTTTTTTGCATTGTCCGCACTTTCTGCTATATGTCCCATATCACCGGTCAATTCATTTACCGTGGCAGATAATTCCTCTACCGAACTTGCCTGCTCTGTCGCCCCCTGGCTCAGGGCCTGTGCCCCGGAAGACACCTGCTCCGAACTACCGTCTACCTGAACCGCCGCCCGGCTTATCTGGCTCAGGGTATGGTTCATGGAATCCAATATAGTAACAAGCGCATCATGAATAGGCGCAAAATCCCCTACATACTTTAATTGCACGCTCTGATTCATATTACCGGCAGCCATTTCTTCAAGCTTCACAGTAATGTCACTTATATATTTCTGTAATTCCTTCTTCGTATGATGGATTGCCGCAACCAGCCCTCCTATTTCGGAGGTATCCGGCTCCATCGCAAAATCGCCTTTTATATTTCCCTGTGATATCTTATACATTTCCTCTTCAATAAGGATAACCGGATGTATCAATTGAGACTTTGTTACTCGGTTCGTCACCACCTGCAGAATGATGATCAAACCTATAAATATCATCTCAATCAGGCTGATTATCTTGTTTTGCCCAATTCTCCATTCCACCTCAGCCGCCGCACGTTTATCCAATTCACTCAGGAAATCCGATTTAATCTGATTGATTTTGGCTATTTCTTCACTGTAATCTGTCCCATACACATAATTGACAGCTTCCTCCATATTTCCCTTCTGCACATTTTGCATTGCTTCTTCTTCCAAAGGGACTAATTTATTAGATAAAGCCGACATTTCATCTATCATATCCTGTTCGGAATCTGTTATGCCGATTTCCTTCATTTTACTGATGCCAATATCCCTGTTTTTCTTATTGTTTACTTCATCCCAGTAATTATCATAATGCTCCGTATTCCCCGTAGTTGCGTACGCTCTGACTTCATTCGTCAGATAGGCGGAACCATCCATAAACCGGTTAGCATTGTAAGTGAGATCAAAACGATCGGCATTGGCCTGATTCACTTGTTCCGTAACATATGCAGTCAAAATAAATGTAGCTGCACATCCCAACAATAAAATAACAGAGATAACATTCAAAATAAGAATGATGGTTGATTGTTTCATAGCCTTTTTCATTTCGCTTTTTCTGCCTTTATCAAAATAATAATATATTATACATCGACCAAAAAAAGCTTTTATTAATATGCGGATATCTATTTTATAAAAGAAAATCAAAACAATCTGACCATTCCTTTGTAAAAAAGGTCCCGCTTCCCACCTTTCGGAAGCGGAACCTTCTACTATAAACTAACCCGGCAAAACGCGGAATCCGTTGTTTACATCCGGTCAGGGGCCGAAAATCCCAGCAGATCAATGCAGGTTTCCAAAACCTCCCTGGTCAGGACAAGCAGCGCGATCAGACCGGCCTTCTTCGCTTCGTCTTCCTCCGCGATAATCTTCGTTTCATGATAAAAACGGTTGAAGGCATTCGCCAGATCATAAATATACGCGCATACCTTGTGGGGCGCACATTCCGTGAAAGCGGCCTCCATCATGGTATTGAATTTGGCAATTTCCATCATCAGGGCCTTTTCATCCGGGCTGACAGCCGGGCTGAGCTGCGTGTTTTCCAGCGTTCCGCCCTGCTCCTGGTATTTTGCCAGAATGGATTTGATACGGACTATGGTATACAGGATATACGGCCCGGTATCCCCTTCAAAAGAGGTGAAGCGATCAATATCGAAGCTGTAATCCTTGGCGGCCTGGTTGGACAGGTCCCCGTACTTCAGTGCAGCCAGTCCTACGATATCTGCAATTTTCCGGGCTTCCTCTTCCGACATATCCTGACGGCTCTCCAGAATCTTACGCAGCATTTCCTCATCAATATCCGTTATCAGCTTTTCCAGCTTGGGCACACCGCCGTCCCTGGTCTTGAACGGTTTTCCGTCTTTGCCGTTCACCGTGCCAAAGCCGATATGGACCAGCTTCACGTCTTCGCCTATCAGCTTTGTCTTGCGGGCGCAGCGGAAAACCTGTTCAAAATGCATGGCCTGCCGTTTGTCGGTAATATAAATCATGCTGTCGGGATCGTATTTTGTCACACGTTCGCTGATAGTAGCCAAATCCGTGGTGCTGTAAAGCGCCGCCCCGTCGGATTTGAGGATAATGCAGGGAGGGATTTCCCTGGTATCGCTCTCCACTTTCACATCCACCACAAGCGCGCCTTCGCTCTCATGGGCGTATCCGCCCTTCTTCATCCCCTCTACCATATCCGCAAGCAGATACTGTACGGTGGATTCTCCGTTCCAAAGGTCGAATTCCACATTCAGCTTATCGTAAATACGCTTCATATCCGTCACGGACACGTTCATGATATGCTCCCACAATGCCCGGTGGCCCCTCACACCCTGCTGGATTTTAAAGGTATTCTCCATGGCCTTTTCTTTATAAACCGGATCCTCTTTGGATTTTCTGCTGGCTGTGGGATAGATTTCCTCCATCTCTGTAATGGTAAACGGAGGCTCCTTGGGATATTCGCCGGTATAATCCTCCTGGAAATACACCAGCTCCGGTTTTCTTTCCTGAAGTTCCGTTATGATGAGTCCCATCTGAAGGCCCCAGTCTCCCATATGGATATCGCCGATAACCCTGAAGCCCGCAAAACGGGCAATCCTCTTGATGCTTTCCCCGATGACCGCGGAACGCAGATGGCCCACGTGAAGGGGCTTTGCCACGTTAGGTCCGCCGTAATCCACGATAATGGTCTTTTCCTTATCGGGGGCTTCCATGCCGAATTTATCACAGGCCTGCATCTCTTTCAGATAGGTGCACAGGAAGTCATCAGACAGCTTCAGGTTCAGGAATCCCGGGGCCGCCGCTTCCGCCTGGGAAAAGACCGGACTGTCCTTTAACTGCTCCGCCACTTCGCCGGCTATGGCAATCGGGGCTTTATGATACCTTTTAGCCCCGGCCATAGCGCCGTTGCACTGGTATTCACACAGATCCGGGCGGTTGGAAAGGGTTACCTTCCCCAGCTCTTCGTCGTAGCCCGCATCCGCAAATGCTTTTTTCATTTCTTCGGAAATTGCTTCCAGAATTTTTTTCATGATACCAACCTCACTTTGCTGCTCTTTTCGTTGTTAATCCGGCATAACCTGCGGGGCGGCAGGCTGGTTTTCCTGCCGCCTGCACATTTCTTCCCGCCTTTCGCGCAACCGTTCAGAGCTGTCTGAACGGTTGCGTGTGCTGCTCCTTTTCAGAAAAAATGCATCCGCAGTAATCCTGGCGGTACAGTCCGTAATGTTCGGATAGCTCCACAGAACGCTTGTAGCCGTTTTTTTTCTTAAAATCTGACGGAAGAAAGGGGACACCGTACTGCACGGCAAGCCTTTCTCCGATTTCATTCAGCTTGTCCGCATTCTTTAAAGGGCTGATGGTGAGAGTTGTGGTAAAGTAGTCAAAGCCCTTTTCCCCGGCAAGCCGGGCGGTCTCCCGCAACCGTAATTCATAACAGCGAAAGCACCGCTCCCCGCCCTCCGGCAGCTGCTCCAGGCCCTTTGCCGCGGCAAAAAACACCTCCGGTTCGTAGCGACCCGCTTCCAGGGCGATAAAGGATGGGGCTTCCCCGTTCATTTCTTCAATCAGCCTTTTCTGCTCCGCCATCCGCATGTCATATTCCTGACGCCGTGTAATGTTGGGATTATAATACAGGACGGTAATGGCAAAATGGCTCCGCAGGCATTCCAGCACGTAGCTGCTGCAGGGTGCGCAGCAGCTGTGGAGGAGCAGCTTTTTTTTCCCGGTCACAGGCCCGGCCTGCGAAACGCCGCCTCCGTCGTTTTCTTCCGGCAGCCCGCGGAGGATTTCCTCCATCCGCTTCTGATAGTTCACTTTATTCATAATTTTTATTTCAGCTTTGCAATATCAATCAGCGACAATTCTTTACTTTTTGTCTCCAGGCTTCCCACAAGGGCTCTCGCGGTATCCAGGCTGGTGAGGCAGTTAACGCCCGTTTCAATGGCGGTTCTGCGGATGAGGAAACCATCCCTGGATTTATCCCTGCCCTGGGTGGGGGTATCGATAACCAGATCGATCCGGTGTCCCAGAATCAGATCCATCACCGTCGGCGACTCCTGGTTGATTTTATTCACCTTACGGGCTTTGATTCCCGCTTCCTTCAGGGCTGCGGCGGTACTTCTGGTGGCGTAGATAATATACCCCAGTTTTTCAAAACGGCGGGCGATTTCAATCGCTTCTCCCTTATCCGCATCCTTTACGGTAATGATCATCTGCTTGTGTCTGGGCAGATCGATGCCGGCTCCCAGGAAAGCCTTATAGAGGGCTTCATGGAAGGTTTTGGCGATTCCCAGACATTCGCCGGTGGATTTCATTTCCGGCCCCAGGCTGATTTCCGCGCCGCGGATCTTTTCAAAGGAGAATACGGGCATCTTAACCGCCACATATCCGGCTTCGGGCTGAAGCCCCGGCTCGTAATCCAGCTCGCGGATCGTTTTTCCGATGATGACCTGGGTAGCCAGATCCACAATAGGAATGCCTGTCACCTTACTGATATAAGGCACCGTTCTGGAGGAACGGGGATTTACTTCAATCACATAGACATCCTCGCCCACCACGATGAACTGGATGTTAATCAGGCCGATTACGTGAAGGGATTTCGCCAGCCTTCTGGTATATTCCGCAATGGTCGCCTTCACGCCTTCGCTGATTGTCTGGGCAGGGTATACGGAAATACTGTCTCCGGAATGCACGCCGGCCCGTTCCATATGCTCCATGATTCCCGGAATCAGGATATCGGTCCCGTCGCAGACCGCGTCCACTTCCAGCTCCTTGCCCTGCAGATATTTATCCACCAGGATGGGATGATCCTGCGCAATGCGGTTGATAATTTCCATGAACTCTTCCACTTCCTCATCGGAAATGGCGATCTGCATGCCCTGGCCGCCCAGCACATAGGAAGGACGCACCAGAACCGGATAACCCAGCCTGTTTGCCACGGCTTTGGCTTCCTCCGCCGTATATACGGTTCCGCCGGAAGGCCTTGGTATCCCGCACTCCTCCAGAATCTTATCAAATAACTCCCTGTCCTCGGCAGCATCCACATTTTCTGCGCTGGTGCCCAGAATGGGAACGCCCATTTTCATCAGGCTTTCCGTCAGCTTGATGGCTGTCTGGCCGCCGAACTGTACCACCGCCCCGTCGGGATGCTCCATGTTCACCACATTTTCCACATCTTCAGGAATGAGAGGTTCAAAATACAGCTTATCCGCAATATCGAAGTCGGTACTCACCGTTTCCGGGTTATTATTGATAATCACGGTTTCATACCCTTCCGCGGCAAACGCCCAGGTCGCATGTACGGAACAATAGTCAAATTCAATCCCCTGGCCGATCCGGATCGGGCCGGAACCGAGAACCAGTACCTTTTTCCGGGACGAGGTTTCCACGGCCTCATTTTCCCCGCCATATACGGAATAATAGTAAGGGGTGCTCGCTTCAAATTCCGCGGCACAGGTATCCACCATCTTATAGGCCGCCACAATGCCGTTCTCATAACGCAGCTGTTTGATTTGGGCTTCCGGGATTCCGGTGAGGCGGCTGATAACCGTATCCGGGAATTCGATGCGCTTCGCTTCCCGCAACAGTTCCGGGGTAAGGGGGCCTTTGGCAAGGGCCTGTTCCATTTCCACAAGAATAGCAATCTTATCGATAAACCAGTGATCCACCATGGTGATTTCATGGATCGTATCATAGTCGATTCCTTTACGGATAGCTTCTGCAATCACATATATCCGCTGGTCGTCCACCCTCTTCAGGCGCTCCTTCAGTTCTTCTGCGGAGAGGGCTGAAAAATCATAGCTCATGAGGCAGTCCACATGCTGCTCCAGGGAACGGATAGCCTTCATGAGGGCGCCTTCAAAGCTGTTGCAGATACTCATAACCTCTCCGGTAGCCTTCATCTGTGTGGTCAGTGTCCGTTTGGCGGTGATAAACTTGTCAAAAGGAAGGCGGGGCAGCTTCACCACGCAGTAATCCAGGGTGGGTTCAAAGCTGGCATATGTCTTTCCGGTTATGGCATTTTTAATCTCATCCAGCGTATAGCCCAGGGCTATCTTGGCCGCAACCTTGGCAATCGGATAACCGGTAGCCTTGCTTGCCAGGGCCGAGGAACGGCTCACACGGGGATTCACTTCAATGACGCAGTATTCAAAGCTGACGGGATGAAGGGCAAACTGTACGTTGCAGCCGCCGGTGATCTGCAGCTCGTCGATAATATTTAAAGCCGCGCTGCGCAGCATCTGGTATTCCTTGTCGCCCAGCGTCTGGGAAGGCGCCACAACAATACTGTCCCCGGTATGCACACCTACGGGGTCAATGTTTTCCATGTTGCAGACCGTGATACAGTTTCCTGCGCTGTCGCGCATCACTTCATATTCGATTTCCTTCCAGCCGGCGATACAGCGCTCCACAAGCACCTCGCCCACACGGGAAAGACGCAGGCCGTTCGCCAGGATCTCTTCCAGCTCCATCTGGCTGTGGGCGATGCCGCCGCCGGATCCTCCCAGGGTATAGGCAGGACGCAGAACCACCGGATAACCGATTTTTTTGGCAAAAGCAACGCCGTCTTCTATATTCCTGACTACCAGGGAGGGAGCGCACGGCTCGCCTATTTTTTCCATGGTGTCCTTAAATTCCTGTCTGTCCTCCGCCTTGCGGATGGTCTGTGAGGTGGTGCCAAGAAGCTTCACATCATGGGAAGCAAGGAAACCGGACTCGTCCAGCTCCATCCCCAGGTTCAGCCCGGCCTGTCCCCCCAGTGTGGGAAGAATACTGTCCGGCTTTTCTTTTTCGATGAGCTGTTCCAGCACCTTGACAGTAAGAGGCTCAATATAAACCTTGTCTGCGATATCCCTGTCCGTCATAATCGTGGCCGGATTGGAATTTACCAGGATTACCTCTACCCCCTCCTCTTTCAGGGAACGGCAGGCCTGTGTGCCAGCATAATCAAATTCGGCGGCCTGTCCGATAACGATAGGGCCGGAGCCGATGACCATAACTTTTTTTACATTGGGATCTTTAGGCATCCTTGTTTCCTCCATTCATCATCGTAATAAACCGGTCAAACAGAAAACCGGAATCCTGCGGTCCGGGACAGGCTTCGGGATGGAACTGGACGGTAAAAATATTCTTTCCCGTATAGCTTAAGCCCTCGTTCGTACCGTCGTTTACATTGATGAAAGCGGGCACCGCCACCTGGGGATCGAGTTTGTCCATATCCACCACATAACCATGGTTCTGGGAGGAAATATATACCCTTCCCGTGGTCAGATCCTTTACCGGATGATTACCGCCCCTGTGCCCGTACTTCATTTTAAAGGTATCGGCTCCGGTCGCCAGCGCCATGAGCTGATGTCCCAGGCAGATGGCAAAAATCGGTATATCGGTCTCATACAGCTTCCGTATTTCCGCAATAATGCTTTCACATTCCTTGGGATCCCCGGGGCCGTTGGAAAGCATGATGCCGTCCGGCTTATCCCCTATGATTTCCTCTGCCGGCGTGAGCGCCGGATATATGGTTACATCGCAGCCTCGCATGGCAAGGGAACGGGCGATGTTGTCCTTCGCCCCCAAATCCAGCAGCGCCACCTTGCTGCCGGCACCGTTTAACTGCTTTACAAGGGAAGGCTTCTTTTCCCTGGCTCCTGCCAAAAAGCTTTCCTTATTAAATACGGTGCTTCCGGACACCTGCCCGTTTTCCGCCAGATCCTTCGCACCTTTGATTTCATATTTATTTTCACAGGTTACCTTTTCCACAACCTTCCCTGTAACAAGGACCGAAAGGCGGGGAAGGATTTCCTCCAGACGGTAATCGGCATTGGTGGTAATCATCCCGTTCATGGTTCCTTTTTCTCTCAGGATCTTCGTCAGCGCCCTTGTATCAATACCTGCGATACCCGGTACGCCGTAGCTTTCCAGATACTCCTGAATGGTACAGTCTGAACGGAAATTACTGGGCATTCTGGACAGTTCCCTCACAATGAACCCGTCCGGCCATGGTCTTCTTGATTCGCAATCTTCCCTGCATATGCCGTAATTGCCGATCAGCGGATACGTCATACATACGGCCTGTCCTGCATAAGAGGGATCTGTCAACACTTCCAGATAACCGGCCATCGACGTGTTAAAAACGATTTCGCTGATTATCTCTTTTTCGGCCCCGATATGAATTCCTTCAAATACCGTGCCGTCTTCCAGTATCAAAAATGCCTTCATTTTCATCTGCACATCCTTTCCCATAATCGATTAATTGTATCACAAATGAAATGAGGGTTCAATCCATTTTTTTATTATATGAATAGCTTTTTCCCCCGTATAAACAGACCTCGTATAAAGGTCTTCCCCTCTATACAAGGTCTGTAAAATAAGCGATTCATTAGGTTTACGTAAATGTGAAGGACTGGGCGGTTATATGTTTATTTAAAATAGGCTACACCGGATTCGAAAATCTTAAGATCCTGTTCGCCGTAAATGTTGATGGCGACAGAAGCATCTCTTCTTTCCACATGGGCCATCTTGCCCAGGATACGTCCGTCCGGAGAGGTAATTCCTTCAATCGCCGCATAGGATCCGTTAACATTCCATTCTTCATCCATAGAAACATTTCCTTCCGGATCCGCATACTGGGTTGCCACCTGTCCGCTTTCAAACAGCTTCTGTATCCATTCCCTGCTTGCCACGAAACGGCCTTCGCCATGGGATGCGGGAGTCACATAAGTCTTGCCCGGCTGTGCACCTGCAAGCCAGGGTGACTTGTTGGATACCACCTTGGTATAAACCATTTTAGAGATATGACGGTTTATGGTATTGAAGGTCAGGGTAGGGGAATCCTCCTTCTGTACCGCAATCTCACCGAAGGGCACCAGTCCCAGCTTAATCAGGGCCTGGAAGCCGTTGCAGATACCAAGGCACAAACCGTCACGCTCATTTACCAGCTTCATGACAGCTTCCTTAATCCTGGCATTCTGGAAGGCGGTAGCAAAGAATTTAGCACTTCCGTCCGGCTCATCGCCTGCGGAGAATCCGCCGGGGAACATGATGATCTGGGCATCATTAATTGCCTTTTCAAATTCCGCCACGGATTCACGGATATCTTCAGCGCTCAGGTTTTTAAATACCTTAGTCACCACGCCGGCCCCCGCTCTTTCAAAAGCCTTTGTGCTGTCATATTCGCAGTTGGTTCCGGGGAACACAGGGATGAATACGACGGGCTTCGCCACCTTCTGTCTGCATACATATATGCTGTCCGCTTTATAAATGCTGCTTTCCACCGGCGCCGTATCCCCGTTCGTTTTGGTGGGGAATACTTTTTCCAGTGTCCCTTTCCATGCCGCCAGCATATCATCCAGATCAATTTCCACATCGCCGAAGGTCACTGCGGGTTCTTTGGTAACCGTACCGATAAGCTCATAGGCCGTATCAATCAGATTGATCTTATCTGCGGGAACTTCAGCCATGATATCCCCCAGCGCATTTTCAAACAGTTCTCCCAAATCCGCATCATCACTCAGTTCCACACCCAGGTGATTGCCGAAGGCCATCTTGGGAAGGGCTGCCGCGGCGCCCTTGCTGTCCAGGGCATATGCGGATACGATAACGCCGTCGCGGATCATTTCCGTGATTTTGTCATAAAGCTCCATAACACTGTCATAAACAGGGACATCATATTCATCCCTCTCCATGCAGAACCGTACTATTTTATTGCCCGGCCGCTTGAATTCCGGGGTGATGATATCCGTTTCCTTCGCCACATCCACCGCAAAGGATACGAGGGTGGGAGGCACGTCGATTTCATTAAAGGTACCCGACATGGAATCCTTGCCGCCGATGGAAGGGAGGCCATAGCCCACCTGTGCGTCAAAGGCGCCCAGCAGCGCTGCAAAAGGCTGGCTCCAGCGCTTGGGATCCTCCGTCATCCTGCGGAAATATTCCTGGAAGGTAAAACGGATTTTACGGAAATTCCCGCCGGCTGCCACGATTCTTGCCATGGATTCCGTTACTGCATAAATAGCTCCGTGATAAGGGCTCCAGGAAGAAAGGTAAGGATCAAAGCCATAGCTCATCATGGTTACGGTATCGGTCTTACCCTTCAGGACAGGCAGCTTTGCCACCATGGCCTGGGTTTCCGTAAGCTGGTACTTTCCGCCGTAGGGCATCAGCACGCTGGCGGCTCCAATGGAGGAGTCAAACATTTCCACCAGGCCCTTCTGGGAACACACATTCAAATTGGAAAGCAGGGTGAGCCAGGCTTTCTTCACTTCGCCCGCTTCCAGAGCCTCGCCCGCTTCAGGAACGGCGTATTTATCAAAGTAGCTGGTGCCCTCTGCCGGGATATCCACATATACGCCGGTCTCCTGATGGGCGCCGTTGGTATCCAGGAAAGCCCTGGAAATATTTACGATTTCCCGGCCCCTCCAGGTGAGGACAAGGCGGGGTTCCCTGGTCACCACCGCAACGCTTACGGCCTCCAGGTTTTCTTCCTTTGCATAGCCCAGGAAAGCATCCACATCCTGAGGGGATACCACAACCGCCATTCTTTCCTGGGATTCGGAAATAGCAAGCTCCGTTCCGTCCAGGCCCGCATATTTCTTGGGCACCTTATCCAGATCCACCCGCAGCCCGTCTGCCAGCTCGCCGATGGCTACGGATACGCCGCCGGCCCCGAAATCGTTGCATTTCTTAATCAGCCTGCTTACCTTGGCCCTGCGGAACAGCCTCTGGATTTTACGCTCTGTGGGCGCATTTCCTTTCTGCACCTCAGCACCGCAGGTCTCGATGCTTTCTTCGGTATGTACCTTGGAGGATCCGGTAGCACCGCCGCAGCCGTCCCTTCCGGTACGTCCGCCCAGAAGGATGATGATATCACCCGGATCAGAGGTTTCACGGATTACATTCTTCCTGGGTGCGGCTCCCATAACCGCACCGATTTCCATACGCTTTGCCACATAATTGGGATGGTATACTTCCTTGACATAACCGGTAGCCAGCCCGATCTGGTTGCCGTAGGAGGAGTAACCGTCCGCCGCACCGCGCACCAGTTTTTTCTGGGAAAGCTTGCCTTTTAAGGTATCCGCCACGGGAACGGTGGGATCCGCCGCGCCGGTCACACGCATGGCCTGGTATACATAGCCGCGCCCGGAAAGAGGGTCACGGATGGCACCGCCCAGACAAGTGGCCGCACCGCCGAAGGGTTCGATTTCAGTGGGATGGTTGTGGGTCTCGTTTTTGAAGAAAATAAGCCATTCTTCGGTAACGGGCGCGTCTCCGTAATCCATCTCCACAGGAACGATGACGGAGCAGGCGTTGATTTCATCGGATTCCTCCATATCCTGGAGCTTTCCTTCCTTCTTCAGCTTACGCATTCCCATAAGGGCCAGATCCATCAGGCAGACGAACTTGTCCTTTCTTCCTTTAAATATATCCTCTCTCGTATCCAGGTAACTCTGATATGTGCTTTCCATGGGTGTCCGGTAATAGCCTTCCCCGAATTCCACATCCTTCAGCTCTGTGGAAAAAGTGGTATGACGGCAGTGATCGGACCAATAGGTATCCAGGACACGGATTTCTGTCATGGAAGGGTCTCTCTTTTCTTCCTTAACATAATAATTCTGAATATGAAGGAAATCCTTGAAGGTCATTGCCAGACCCAGGGACCGGTACAATACCATAAGCTCGTCCTCTCCCAGGTCCCGGAAGCCGTCAAAAATCTTCACATCTTCCGGCTCCTCAAATCTGGTTTCCAGCGTTTCCGGCTTGACCATACCCGTTTCCCTGGAATCCACAGGGTTAATACAGTAAGCCTTTATCCGGTCAAATTCCTCATCCGTCAGTTCCCCGATAATCAGATAGGTCACTGCGGTCCTGATAATTGGTTCTTCCTCTTCGTTTAAAAACTTTACGCACTGCAGGGCAGAATCCGCTCTCTGATCGAACTGTCCGGGCAGAAATTCCACGGAAAATACCCTTCCGTTTTCCGGAATCTCAATCCGCTCTGCATAGAGATCATCCACCGGCGGCTCGGAAAAGACCGTTTTACAGGCTTTTTCAAATACCGCATCGCTGATATGCTCCACATCATAGCGGATGAACATTCTAACGTCCTCTATCCTTTTCAGGTTCAGATAGTTCTTCAGATCGCCTTTCAGTTCCTTCGCCTTTACGGCAAAAGGGGCTTTCTTCTCTACATAGATACGTCTTACATTTCCCATGAATGGCTCCTCCAAATGTTTGTGGCCGGCATTTTTATCTTCCCAAGCCGCCGGCTGCTTCAGAGTGTGTTTGATGATTGCCGGAATGGATTTTCAAACATACTCCAGCCTGCGGACACAAAAAAACAGGCCTGCAGGCGGGCATTCTCTTTTTATTATACAAAATCTGCGTTTTTTTTCAATGCAATTATAATTCCTCGTATACGAGGTCCTTCATAAGATAAAGCAGTTCGCTGTCCAGCCTGCTTTCGGACAACCCCATCGTCTGCGAGCACACCCGCAGCCCTTCCAGCACAAACATGATATTCTGTGCCGCCCCCTGCGGATCCTCACAGATGAATTCCCCGCTTTCCACACCGGCCTCGATCAGCCCCATGAGTATTTCCACGGCCTGAAGAAACCTTCTGCGCAGGAGGTTATCCTTTTTAGCCGGTTTATTGGCGAAAAAATATTCATAGGCGGCAACCGCCAGGCTGTTTTTCCTGAGAAGGATCTCTTTTTTCTGTTCCTTCAGAAAGACAAGCAGGATATCCGTCGCCGTGGCTTCCTCCGGAATTTCCCCGGTAAAGATATCATCCTTTTCCATCTGCTGGGCTTCCAGCACCTCCCGGAAAAGCGCAGCCGTACTGTCAAAATAAAGGTACAGGCCGCCCCTGCTGATACCGCAGGCATCCACAATATCCTTCATCGTCACATCCCTGAAGCCCTTTTCCACAAAAACCTGCCGTGCCGTATCCACTATAAATTGTTTCTTCTGCTCTGATTTTTCTCCCATAAAAAGACCCCTTTGAAATCCCGCCTCTGTTTATCGTACCATAAAAACCCTGAAAAATAAAGTTGCATTTAGGGACCGACCGTAACAGAAGTATGCCCGGAATTTCTGAATTTTTATTTAAAATTACAGGTATTTTCTTTTTTTCTGAATTTTTGTATGCTACTATGTTCACATTAATCAGATAGGGAATCAGAAAGTGAATCAGGGAAAACGCATGAAATATATGAAATTGTTTCTGAAGAAATTGCTGCGGTATGTACTGAAGCCGCTCTCCTTCCTGCCGGCGCTGGTAATAATGTACGTCATTTTCAGTTTTTCAGCCCAGGAAGGCGTCTCCTCCAGCGCGGTGAGCAGTACGGTGAGCCTGCGTTTCGTACAGGTATGCGGCCAGGTGCTGGACAAGGAGTGGAGCGATGCCCAGGTTCTCCATTATGCGGAACGGATCGAGCACTACGTACGTAAGATGGCACATGTTACAGAGTATTTCCTTCTGGCCGCCTTCGTGTCCTTTCCGTTATATGTCTACCGTTTACGCGGCTGGAAGCTTTTGCTTGTGGCCGGTCTTTTCTGTGTGGCCTTTGCCGGGCTGGACGAATGGCACCAGTCCTTCGTGCCCGGCCGTTCCCCTTCCCCCAGGGATGTATTGATTGACAGTATCGGCATTTTTGCCGGGATCGAAATCACACGGCTCCTTTGCTTTATCGGACGAAAAACCATATTCCGCCCTCTGTCCCTGGAAAACCGGCCGGAGGAAGACTAGACGTGCCTTATTCTGAAAGAACTGCCTCCCGGGCTTTCGTCCATCAGTCTGCCGCCTTCAGAATCAGGCACGCAAAGGGCTTCAATGTCACACGGCCCTTTACCGGTGCCCCGTCCGGCACTCTCGCATAACTGCCGGGCAGATTTATTTCCGTTTCCGTTTCGTTAAAATTCTGTACAAACCAGACGGCTTCTGCGCCCTCTCTGCGGGACACGGTCACTCCATGGGGCAGGCTGCCGGTAAACTCCGTCCGGATGCCGGTTTCTTCCGCCAATGCGGCATAGAAATCCCTCAGAAATCCTTCTTCCGTTTCGCAGGCCAGATAATAGGCTTTCCCGCTTCCGTAATTTTTCCGGGTAAGGGCCGGGAAGTCCGCATAATAATCGGCTTCATAGGAGGCAAGGACCTGCGTTCCTCCCCCGGGAACCACATGGGAAATTTCCCGCAGACAGCCTGTCGGATAGGATTTTCCTTCATAGCGGATGCTGTTGGTGCGGTGGGCAGGCGCGGCATCCATTTCTTCCGTACGGATTCCCAGAACTTCCTCCAGCGGATGCTTATCCAGGATACAGAGATCCGTCTCGTCCACCATGCCGCTGAAATAGGTGGTTACATAGCAGCCGCCGGCTTCCACGTAATCCTTTACCTTTTTCGCATAGCCTTTTTTATACAGGTAGTTCAGCGGAGCCGCTACCAGACGGTAGCCTTCCAGACCGCAGTCCTCATTTACAAAATCCACATCAATGCCCATTTCCCAGAAGGGCTTAAAGTGGGCCAGTATGGTGTCCGTATATCCCATCTTTTTTCTGGGGCCCTGGATATCCTCCACCGCCCACCAGTTCTCCCAGTCAAAAACAAGTGCTGCTTTCGGCCGGTTGCAGGTGGCATATACCGTATCGGATATCTGTTCCATACGGCTTCCGAGAGCGGAAACCTCCCGGAATACCCGGGTATCGCTTCCGTTGCGGTGATCCACCACCGCACCGTGGAACTTTTCCGCGCTCCCCCGGCTCTTCCTCCACTGGAAATACTGTACGCTGTTACTGCCGCAGGCGATAGCCTGGAGGGATGACAGCTCATGGAGGCCGGGCCGCTTCTGGGTATTCACCGCCTTCCAGTTTACAATGGAGGGCGTGCTTTCCATCATCAGGAACGGCGCTTTTTTCAAGCTTCTCATCATCGTATGCCAGGCCGCCGTGCGTACGGCCACATTTATTTCGTCCTCCTGGCTGTGCCATTCCGGATAGTTGTCCCAGGATATGATACTCAGCTGGGGAGCGAACCGGAAATAGTCCAGGGGCTTGAAATATTCCATCATATTGGTGGTTACGGGCAGGACGCTGTATTTCAGAACCGCTTTGATTTCCTCCAGGCAGAAATCCTGGATTTGATGGCTCACAAAACGTTTCCAGTCCAGGTTCAGGCCATGCAGACTGCTTTCCCCATTGGGCACGGGGCTGTGGATCTGGGACCAGTCGGTATAGGTATGGCTCCAGAAGGTGGTCCACCAGGCATGGTTCAGGTTGTCCAGTGTTTTGTATTTTTCCTTCAGCCATTCCCGGAACGCCTGCTGGCAGCAGGGGCAGTGGCAGGAAGCATCGGAGCCGTTGCCGCCGTATTCATTGGATATATGCCACAGGATCACTCCCGGATGATCGCCCAGATGCCGGGACAGCTCATGGTTGATCTTTTTCATTTTCTTTCGCATCACCGGTGAGGTATAACAGAAATTATGCCTCCTTCCCGGAAGATTACGCACCCCCTCCGGACTCATCTGCCGCACTTCTTCATACTTCGCCGTCATCCAGTGGGGCATGGCGCCGGTGGGCGTAGCCAGGATGGTATAAATACCGTTTTCATACAGCCTGTCAATAATCCTGCGCAGCCAGCCGAAATGGAATTCCCCTTCCTCCGGCTCCAGCCTGGCCCAGGAAAAAATCCCCAGGGAAACACAGTTTACATGGGCTTCCTTCATCAGCCTGACATCCTCTTCCAGAACCTGGGGGCTGTCCAGCCACTGCTCCGGGTTGTAATCCCCGCCGTGGAGCAGGCGCGGATATTTTTTAATCACTTCATTCATTCGTATCCTCCCTTCCGCGGCCTGAAGCCGCAAACACAATCGATAAAGTTACAGCCTGCCGGCTATCAGATCCTCCAGAACCCGGCTCACCATTTTACATTCCCGGTCGGCACATTTCTTCACGTGATCCTTCGCCGTATGCATGCAAAAGCTCAGACCGGCTTCCTTTAACATAGCCATATCGTTTTCGCTGTCCCCGAACGCCAGTACCTCCTCCAGAAAAAACTGCTCCTTCGCCGCAAGCAGCTTCAGTGCGCTTCCCTTGTCCACCCCTTTATTGGTAAAATCCAGCCACCCGTTGCCTCCGTCCACCACATTCAGGCAGCGGTCGTATTTTTCATGGAACCACCGCTCTTTATCCCCCGGGATTCCGTCCGGCCAGTAGATGGAGATCTTAATCATGGGGATCAACATATCCCGGAAATCCTCCAGCACGGCAACCTGGTTTTTCACCTTTTCCCGCAGCATTACAGGAAACATCGGATCCACCGGCACCAGATAAGAGGCGTCCGCCCCCGATACCACGATCTCCGTCCCCGGGACTTCCTGCATATCCCGTATAAGGGCCAATCCCATATTCCTATCAATATCATTCTGGTACAGGATAGTGCCCCCCTGGGCAATCAGCGCACCATTCTCACAAATATAACTGATATCGTCCGCCACCGGCGCCAGCAGCCTGCGAAGATTGGCATACTGCCTGCCGCTGGCTGCGATAAAGGAGATCCCCATGGATTTCAGTTCCCGGATAAGAGGAAAATATTCCTCGTCCACATGCTGTGCACCGTCCTTTAAAATCGTGCCGTCAAAATCACTGGCAATCACTCTTATATTGTCTGTCATTCCCATTAACCTTTGGTAACCGTTCCGTATCTTCACTGCCGCTGCCAAAATCCATCCTGAACCGTTACCACCTTTCTTTCTATAATAATACACAGGCTCATCTGTCTGCGGCACTCCGCCGCGCATATCCTATGTTCTATCTTCTGCGCTTTCTGTCTATTTTACTATAAGAGTGAGATTTTCCATAGATATTTTTTTAAAAATTACATAAATTTTACCAACAGCCCTGTGAATGGAAATCCCTGTAAACAGTTCAGACGCCCCTGTCATAATACGACAAAAAATTATACAAAAAGGGCTTGCTTTTCCCCTTCCGGCTATGCTATAATACAATTCGTCGGTTCGGTGAGAGCCGGTTGTAGGAGCATAGTTCAAGGGTAGAACAGTGGTCTCCAAAACCATCGATGTGGGTTCGATTCCTACTGCTCCTGTTAGTTGGGAAGCCTGATTATATCAGGCTTCTTTTTTATTTGTTCCATTGCTGCTTTTCTTTCCACCGGTTGTCCCGTTCCCGGAGGGACCAGCAGTCGTTAATGACCAGATACCCGTATCCCTTCTCCAGAAGCCCGCCGCCCGCAAAAGAAAATAAGAGGGGCCATGTCCTGTCAGCAGCTGTTTCTTATCGGATGAAACCGGTAGGAAGCAGCTGTTTTTTTGAACAAAAGACGGCCCGCGGCGCGTGGATGCTTCCTCCGCCGGACTGGGGAACCCACAGTGTCGGAAACGATAACAAAACATTTCTGTAGAAAAAAACGCGCAACCATTTGACTATAAATTGGTGATGCATTACAATAGATTTACCAAAATATGGAAAAAAAGCAGTTTTCCGGTAACCGTTCCGCTTTGTCTGAAGGGTTACGTATTCCATGTTTTACGAAGACAGAAACTGGACATTCGACAGCAGAGTAATTACCGGGACCGGGTATGGGGATATCCGGACGCCGGTATAAGGGGGAGCTTATATGTCATGGTATGCCGGCACTTTTTACTGTGGGCATGAAGGCTACGTTAATATCATCGGTCCTGCCAGTAACAGGGAAAAAATGAAGGAGTATAAATTTTCCGGACTGTGTCCTGCCTGCTGCAAGGCAGAGCTTATAAGAAGCCGGAGCGAAAAAAACACGGCCGCCCGGAAAGCGGCATCCAGGATGGAGCTTCCTCCCCTGGAAGGGACAAGAAAACAGGTGGTCTGGGCGGAAACGCTGCGGGTGGATGCGCTGACACGGCTGCAGGCTTTTATTGACACACCGGGGAATATCCGTCTGATTATCCTGCGGCTGAATTATGAAGCCATGACGCCTCTGGAGCTTTCGGAGGAAAACCTTCCTTTTATGCTTCAGGAAATCGTACAATATCTCATCCACGAGAAAACGAAGGCCGCCTACTGGATCAATAACCGTTTTAACAGGGAGCTGTGCAATCTGGAACAGATTATCCCGGAATATCTGGAATGGTGCAAATGGTGCCGCCCCGAGGAAGCGGCAGCGGAAACGGAGTTTATCCGCGGGGATTCCGTCCTTTCCCCGGAAAGGCCCCAGTTCCCCGGAATCGTGGAGATCCGGGGGAGCCAGGAAGAAATTACAGCATCCTATGAGAAAAACGATAGATTCCGTGAAATCATAAGACAGATGGACTATGAATGGAACGGACGCTGCTGGTTCCGCAGGCTCACCTCTTTCCGCGGATCCTTCCGGGACCGTGCCGCGGAATTGGGCAATATCCTGCTGAAAAACGGCTTTACCGTATCCATACCGGATGAGCAGGCGCGGGAACGCGCGGTAACCGGCGATTTCAGCCCCGAGCATAAGCGCTGGATTACCAAAAGTAAAAAAGGAATTTTCTTTTTTATCCCTCTTTCTTCTTCCATTCCACGGGAAATTGTCCTGAATCTGAGAAAGATACCTACCGCTGCCTACCATTCCGGCGGCATATTCATAGAACCCGCCCATTATGCCGAACTGGAGGATTTTGCGGAAATGTATGGCTTCCGCTTTGACCGGGAAGCGGAGGATCTGCTGCGCGCCTACTGCGATACACTGCAGCAGGTTCCCCATGTATCCCCCGTCAACCCGAAGCCTGCCGAAGAAATCAATAACCTGCACAAAATACTGGAATCATCCGGCGCCATCCTGGATGATCTGGTGGATAATGACTGACTATGCGATTACATAATAAGCTTCTGGACTACCAGGAGAAGGCTGTAGAAAAACTGAAAAAAGTAAAGGTCGGGGCACTGTTTATGGAACAGGGGACAGGCAAAACCATTACGGCGCTGGAACTGTGCCGCCTGCGCCTGGAAGCGGACAAGATCAGCCACATCCTCTGGCTCTGTCCCTGTTCCACCAAACAGAATCTCAAGGATGAGCTGATAAAGCACGCTCCCAGGGAAATCCTCGAACGCACCACGATCTGCGGGATTGAAACCCTTTCCCGCAGCATCCACGCCAACAGCTACCTGCGCCTGCTGACCGAACGGGAACGCTGTTATCTTGTGGTGGACGAAAGCCTGCTGATCAAGAACCCTTATGCCTACCGCACCAGGAATATTGATTACCTTTCCTCCCACTGTGATTACAAGCTGATTCTGAACGGTATGCCGATATCCAAAAACCAGGCGGACCTGTATGCCCAGTTCCATATTCTTGACTGGCGGATCCTGGGCTATAAGACCTACTGGTCCTTTGCTGCCAACCATATAGAATTCGACCCGGATATCCCGCAGAAAATTATCCGGTGCCTGAATACGGATTATCTTGCCAGGAAGATTTCCCCCTATACCGTCCAGGTAACCAAGAAGGACTGCCTTGTCCTGCCCGACAAAAGCTATTCCATTAATTATTTTTCCCTCACCCGGAGGCAGAACGAGCATTACAACCACGTTGCGGACGTTCTCCTTTTCCATCTGAACGAGCTGCACCCGGAAAGCATCTACCGGTTATTTGCCGGGCTGCAGGCCGTTACCAGCGGTTTCCGGGTCTCCTTCCGCAGGAGTGAAAGCGGATACGAGCACATTGTGACCCAGCCTTTTTTTGAAAACCCTTCGGACAATCCCCGGCTGCAAAGGCTCCTTTCCGTGATTGACAACCGGAACAAATATATTATTTTCTGCAACTATACTTACGAAATCGATGTTTTGTGCCGCATTCTGACCGCCAAATACGGCGGGGAAAACGTAGCCCGCTTTGACGGCTCCCTGCCCATGAAAAAAAGGATGCAGAATCTGGAAACCTTTAAGGCCAAAGCCAATTTCCTGATAGCCAACCGTGACTGTGCCGGCTACAGCCTGAATCTGCAGTTCTGCCACAACATTATTTATTACTCCAACAGCTGGGATCTGGCCACGCGGCTGCAGAGTGAGGACCGGATACACCGGATCGGCCAGGAACAGGATATCCGTATCCGGGATATCTGTGCCTACAACACGCTGGATGAACGGATCCTCGGCTGTCTGTACCGGAAGGAAAAACTGCTGGAGGCCTTCCGGAACGATATTAAAAACATGGAAAATAAAAACCGCATCGCGGAATGGATTTACTGCCGGAAGCAGGACCGTGGGCTGATGGATTGCGATGATTTGGAGGAAGCTCGCCATGCCTAAGATTTACTCGGACAAAAATGTATATGAGGCCGCCATAGAACGGTATGAGACCGTATTCCGGTATTTCGACCATATTTATTTTTCGGTTTCCGGGGGAAAGGACAGCTCTGTCATGCTCCAGCTGGCCGCCCAGGTAGCCCGCCGGCTGAAACGAAAGCTGTCGGTCCTCTACATCGATCTGGAAGCCCAGTATAAGTCCACCATCGAACATGTGGAGGAGCTTATCCAATGTACTGCGGATGTGACAGACAGCTGGTACTGGGTGGCTTTGCCCCTCTCCCTTCGAAATGCGGCTTCCGCCATCTGTCCGAAATGGATCTGCTGGGATAAAAAGGACCGGGATAAATGGGTACGCCCTCTTCCGGATCCGGGCCGGAAGGATATCTGCCTGATAACGGAGGATCAGTACCCCAGGGAATGGAGCTGGTTCCGCCGGGGTATGGAATTTGAGGAATTTATCCTTTATTTCGCCAAATGGTTTTCCGTCAGCAGGAAAGGCCCCGCAGCAGCCGGCATCGGCATCCGCTCGGATGAAAGCCTGAACCGCTTCCGCACCATTATCAGCAACACCAAGGAACGCTACCTGGATTATCCCTGGACCACCAGGGTCAAAATCCACGACAGGCCCACGGACTGCTGGAACTTCTATCCTATTTATGACTGGTCGGCTGCAGATGACTGGACTGCGGTTGCCAGATACGATCTGAAATTTAATTACATCTACGAGCTTATGTACAAAAACGGTGTCTCCATCAGTGAACAGCGCCTCTGCCAGCCATACGGGGACGACCAGCGCAAGGGCCTGGATCAGTTCCGGTACCTGGAACCGGAAACCTGGGAAAAGGTGCTGCACCGGGTGGAAGGAGTCAATTTCGGCAACATTTACTGCCGGACCAGCCTCCTTGGCAACATCAAGTCCGAAAAGCCGGATTCCCTGTCATGGGAGCAGTATGCCGTCTTTCTGCTGGAAAGCCTGGGCTTGTACGCCCCGGAAGTAAGAGATCACTATTATTATAAAATCAAGAAATTTTTTGCCTGGTGGGAAAAGGAAGCGGGGATTACCCCCTCCGCCATGCCCGATGACAAATGGGATATCCAGGGCTTCCGCCAGGCCCCCTATTGGAAACGGATCGCGAGGGCTATCGAAAAAAACGATTTCTGGATGTCCGGCCTGAGCTTCAGCGAAACAAAAGGGGATGTGAAACGGCTGTTTGAACTGAAAAAAAAATATGCCGGCATTATCCGCCGGGATATCCAGTCCACAAACAAACAGCTTCGTGATGCAGTGGGGAGGATTGAAGATGAACTTACAAAAGAAGGAGTTTAACAAAGGGTACGATAAGGTTGCTTTTTATTCTGTCATGGGAGAATATTTTGCAGAGAAGAAATACAGGGATGAAATGCCCTATCTGATTAACAACGAAGAAAAGGAATGGAGGCTGTTTTATTACGGGGACACGCTGGCAGGCTTCTATGGACATGAGGAGAAAAAGGGGCAGACCTGTGTGTCGGGTGTTTATGTCCTGTCCGCATTCCGGCACTCGGAGGTATGCGCCGTTATGGTAAAAGATATGATTTTCTCTTTTTCCTCTATCCGCATGACCACCTCCAACCCGCGTCTCATCACCCATCTCCGCAAGAACGGCTTCCGGGAATTATCCAGGCGGGGCTGTTATTTAACCATGGAATGCGCGAATACCGGGCACGGGCCTGAACAAAGCGGCGGGCAGTATGCCGCCACCTTTATTAATCTGGCAGAGGGCTATCCGCGCAGTATCCCGGAAAAAACGGAACGGTTAACGCCGCCGCAGAGCCAGGAGCAAAAGGAGACAGAATGGATATCGACAACCTGATAAAAGAAATACAACAGATGATTTCTTCCATAGAAGATTTGGACGAAAAGGTGGAAGCCATCAACCGGATCCGGGACGGCATATCCCAGGTCAGCCCCTTCCTGGGGGAACCCACGGACTGTGTCCTCTGGGTCAGGCAGGAAACCGTCCAGGCAAACGAATACAATCCCAACTATGTATCCTCCCCGGAAATGCAGCTTCTGCATACCAGTATCCGGGAGGATGGCTATACCATGCCTATCGTTACCTATGACATGCAAAACGGATCCCGGGAAATCGTAGACGGCTTCCACCGCAACCGAATCGCCAGGGAATATCCGGATATCCGCCACCGGATACACGGCTACCTCCCCGTCACCACCCTGAACAAGCCCCTGGATCAGCGGATCGCCGCCACCATCCGGCATAACCGTGCCAGAGGGACCCACGGCATACGCCCCATGAGCGCCATTATCATGGATCTCACCCGTTCCGGCTGGTCCGATGAAAAAATATGCGCCCAGCTCGGGATGGATCTGGATGAGGTGCTGCGCCTGAAGCAGATCACCGGCCTGAAGGAAGCCTTCATGAACCACGAGTTCAGCCGTTCCTGGGAGGAGTTCGAAAAGAAATTTTATGAGCCTTAGAGCGTGCCCGCTGCTTCTCTGCCCGCCACGCTCTGCGGGACATCCTCCCATATCCCCTGCTCTTTCTCCCGGATCAGCAGCTCCGCAAACAGGCTGTTGGCCCAGGCGAACCAGCTTCGGGTGTAATCCTCCGGTTCCTCCGCATTGACGGACTCATGCATATAATTCGTCCCTGCGTGGCTGGCGAGCAGCATCCGCGTACATTCCCTAATCTCCTCTGTATCCGCGGAGGTAAGGGCCTGCATGACAATGCCGATAGGCCATACATTCCCCTTCTTTGTGTGAGGGCTTCCCACGCCACGGAGCACCCTTCCCCGGAAATAACAGGGATTGTCTTCCGACAGGATATACGCCCTGGTATTCCTGTAAATTTCCTCGTCCGCCTCACAATAGCCCAGATAAGGCAGGGAAAGAAGGCTGGGGCAGTTCGCATCGTCCATAAAGACATAATTCCCCAGTCCGTCCGTTTCATAGGCATAGATCCGCCCATAAGGCTTTCGTTCCGTAATTCCGTACGTTCGGATGCCCTCTTCTATTTCTCCCGCGAGTTTCCCGCAGAATTCCGCCTGTTCCTCATCCTTATAAATAGTAAGGAATATTTCCCGCGCGTATTCCATGGCCTTCACCGCCATTATCTGTGACGGTATCAGATAACCGTAGATACACCGGTCGTCCGAAGGGCGGAAGCCCGACCAGGTCATACCGGTATATCCGGTGGGATTGCCTTTTCCTGCGCAGGGCAGGGTATCCGTTTCCACACAGTCCCTGCGTTCGAAGGTATATTCAGACTCTCCGTGGTTTTGTTCCCTGCCGAACACCGTACGGATCTGAAGGAGCATCCCGTGTATCTGTTCATCAAACATCTCTGTCTTCCCTGTGGCCTTCCAATACCGGTATACCAGATATATCGGTGCACACAGGGAATCCACTTCGTATTTTCTCTCCCATATGTAAGGGCCCATATCCGTCAGGTCGCAGGCATAGCAGCTGCCGTCCGGCTTTTCATTAAATGCATTGGCATACGGATCGGTAAGAACCATCCGGGCCTGCCGGCGGATCACGCCTTCTATGATTTCCTGCAGGCTTTCGTTCTCTCCCGCATACCTGACATAATGCATGATCTGGGCGGTGGAATCCCGCAGCCACATAGCCGGGATATCCCCGGTTATGACGAAATAGTCATCCCCTGTTTGTTTGACGGTCGTCTCGATTGTATTTAAAAAGCAGTTTTTTACCAGAGGCACCGCTTCCGGGCAATGCTCCCGGTAATACGCCTCCAGCTCCTGTGCTTTCCTCATCAGTATTTCGGGTATCTCCATAATTTTATCCCCAGTTTCTTTCATATCTTTTTATGATCCGGTATGGGACCATTACGGATCCCGGACGTTCTTCCCCATGAATGGTTTTAAGCAGCAGCTCCATACTCATCCTGCCTATGATTTCCTCTCCCTGGGCCACATGGGTGAATTCCGCTTCCCCCAGGAAAAGCTCCGGCCCGTCAAAGCAGACGATCCTATCCTCTTTATACCTGCCCGCCTTTTCCAGACAGTACTTCAGAATCTTGGCCAGGTTGTATTCGCTTGCCATAAATGCCTCTATATCCTCATGCTCCCGCAGATACCGGTCCACAATGGCGATATCCTGTTTCAGATATTCTTCCCCCATCGTTTCCGGCAGCGTGGAACGCAGGTTGGTTATCCACAGGGCTTCCTCCGCAATCAGTCCATAATCGTTGAAGGCGAGCTGGAAGCCGTACTGCCGATCCATCAGCGTCATGGTTTCATGGGCCTCGGGCCTGACAAAACTGATTTTCCGGCAGCCTTTCCCGAGCAGGTATCCGGTCAGTTCCCGGGATGCGGACACGTTATCCGTCCCCACAAAAGGGACCGAAATCCCCTTGAGCTGGCGGTCAATAGTCACCACGGGAAAATGTTCAATAACAAGCTGGAGTATCCTTTCATTATAATTCTCATCATGCACACACATGATGATGAATCCGCATACCCCCAGGTTTACCAGATCCTCAATAGCCTGTGTTTCCTTGCCCAGGCTTCCTCCCGAACAACGCAGCACCATGCTGTACCCCATTTCCTCGCAGGATTCCTGGATGCTGTTCAGAATGCCGCATGCGAAGCTGGGACTGAAGCCGTCCAGGATTACCCCAATCAGCCTGGGAGCTTGTCCGGCTTCTTTTTCTTCCGACTTTATAAAGGACTTTTCTCCCGATACAAAGGATCCCTTTCCGGGAAGCCGTATGATACGGCTCCCTTCCGCCAGCATACCCATGGCCTTTTTGGAGGTAATCCGGCTGACATGATAGATATCCGCCAGTTCTTTTTCCGACGGCAGCTTTTCCCCCGGGGAATACACCCCGTTCTCGATATCACGCAGAATCGTCCTGTAAATCTGTTCATAAAGCGGAACCTGTTTCATCGTACCCTCTGCTCCCTTTTCCAGTCATTAATGGTTTCCCGCCGATACAATACGGTTCCAGGAAGGGGATACCACCGCTTTTCCTTCCGTTTCCCTTCCGTAATAAGGGAGCGGTTCCTCTTCCAGCTCCTCCAGGGTGTCGTACCGGCCTTGTGCATAGCCTTCCAGCCTTTCACAGGCAAACAGCATCCTCTGCTTCAGGCCTCCCAGCTGCTGCTGTAAAATATCCAGCCCGAAGATTTTATTTTCCCGGCACCACTGCTCCTGCACATCGCTTATCACGGTTTCCAGTAGCGCCTGCAAGGTCCGTATCCGTCCGATGCACGCAAGAAGCGCTTCCCGCTTTCCTTCCCTGTAAGCGTTCCGGATTTCCACGCCGAGCATACATTTCCCCGCAAGAAGCCGGTCTATGGAGCCCTGTGTTTCAAACAGATATTTCCATTTATCCGGTGCGGCCTCTTTGTATTCGTCCATAAGACGGGCGCAGTCTTCCAGATAATCCCTCTGCGCTTCCTCCACATGGGCGTCAAACAGGCCCCCCAGAAGATCCTGGTACAGCAGATATCTGACCGGATTCACGCCGCAGCGTCCCGGAGGCGGGTTATCCGGCATGACGGCAGCGTCTCCCAGATGGAGGAACGCCTGATAAGACGCGCCGGTACAGGTGCGGAACCGGCGTTCCATATGGGAATCCGCACAGCAGTCCGCATAACACAGTTCGGCCCATTGTGCGAAAGCCGGAAGCACCGCATACAGCGGGCATTCGTCCCCGTTGTCCCCCCAGGCGGTAATCATCACCTGACTGATGCCGTTTTCCCTGCAGCTTTTGTGGGCAGGCAGAGCGACCGCCCTGCTGTACCAGGAATTCGGACAGGGGCCTTCCCATTTCCACGCGCCGCCTGCAAAAGCGATCCGATCCGTTATTTTCTTATGGCTGGCAAACATTTTATGGTACTTCTTTTCTTCCAGGGTATAATAATCCCAATAGATCAGCGTCACATCATCGGACAGGGTTTCCCCCACGCCAGGGTCGATGGCAAGCTCTTCCTCCGTATAATATTCCCCATGGGTCGCCAGACGGAAAAACATGTCGGACCACATCATAGGCCGGTAACCGAAGCTCTGTGCGATTTCAATGACCCGTCTGTAATGGCGGAGCATGATATCCATACGGTTTTCAAAGCCATGCCTGTCCAGATGCGCGCCCAAGCCCAGCATATGGGCTTCGTCCATACCGATGTTGATCCTGCGGCTTTTCAGGTTTCCGGCCATCTGCCTGAACATTTCCCGGATGAAATCATAGGTCGCTTCTTCGTCTGCCAGGAGGATATTGTCAATGTCCCTGATTTTGTCATATTCCTTCCAGCGCAGCATGCATTCCAGATGGGCCAGCGTCTGGATACAGGGAATCAGTTCGATTCCGTAAAGGGAAGCGTAATCATCCATTTCCCGGAATTCCTCCCTGCTGTATGCACCTCTCTGATAGCCGAAATAAGGCTGCCCTTCGATTTTATAGGTATCCTCCGTATAGAGCTGTATGGAGGAATAGCCCATCAGCGCCAGATATCTGGTGATATCCTTTACCGCAGCCGTGGTGAGCACCCCGTTCCGGGAGCAGTCCAGCATAACGCCCAGCTCTGTATAGGCCGGCTCCTCGGTACAGGAAAAGCAGTCCTGTGTTTCCAGCTTCTCACACAGCAGCCCCAGCTCCCGCCAGATCTGATGCCTGGCGGAATAAGCGATTACCGCCCCGGCCTTCTGCATATAACACCCCGGTTTCTCCGCTTTCTCCAGGCGGAGCGGGATCCCCTCCTCCGCCCTTTCCAGAGGAAGATCCGCCGCCAGTTCATCAAAGCAGCGGCAATCCTCACCGCTCCAGTTAACAAGCCTGAATTTCATATCCATTTCCTCCCCGCGTAAAGCGGAAGCACAAAGGCTTTGCATGATAGGCCCGGATACGCATTTTCCCTGCGCCTCTGCTTCCGGCCGGCGCCGTAATCCTTGCCTGTATCGTTTTGCTTTCCCCGCTTTCCAGGCAAAAGCTGTTATCCGAATAATACACATCCTCATCCAGGATTTCAATGGTCACATCCTGGGCAAAGGAATCCGTGCTTACGGTAATTTCGAAAATACCGTCTCCCCTTTCCTTCCATTCCGCCTTCAGTACCGCCGGAGGCATCTGCACCTGGTTCCATTCCCCCACTTCGGTGAGATGGAACAGGTTGGAAAGGTACTCTTTTCCTGCGGTGAACGACGCATGAAGGTAACAGGAATTTCCCTGTACAGCCGTCAGGCGCTCCGCCGGAACGGAGTAAAGCAGGGAAGCATTATCCTTTTCCAGGACACATGTAACGGTATCGCTCCACACCGTTTCCCCTCCGTAGGTTTTCAGGGAAACACAAAGGCTGCCTTCCGGGGCGTCATCCGTTTCATTACAGCCGTACACGGCCAGATTCCCTTCCATATCCTCCCGGAATGCCAGTATCTTGTCCTCATAGGCCCTTCTTGCATAATAATAGGCAAGCTTGGGAAGGCGGAAGAAATCGATACAGGACATCAGGGACGGAAACAGCATATTTTCCCGGTTGGGCGCCACCGGATCATTGAACTTCCAGTACAGGGTACCGCCGCAGTGCCATTTCAGGGAACGCAGATACTCAATCCAGTATTTCAGCCCCTGGGCATGGGTGAACTGGGAATAGTAGATAATCTCCGATACATCCCCTTTTTCCCCCACCTCGCGCAGCCAGTCCAGCTGGGCCAGCCAGGGATTGCGCACCAGATCCACCGGTTCCCTGCGGAAATTGAACCGGTAATAGGAAGATTCCCAGGGAAGGCTGCTGAATCCGTATTCGCTCATAAAACGAGGTTTTAATTCTCTTATTTTCTTATAATAATAGTCATCGTTTTTCAGGAAACGGGTGAGGTAGAGATGCATATCCCCCTGTTTGTCGGAATTGGGATCCTCTCCGCCCTCCTCCTGTGCAAAAGGGCTGCAGGGGGAGCTGACCAGGAAGGGCCTGGAAGAATCGTTTTCCTCCACCCCTTTCCTGACCGCAACCCGGTTCACCTTATTCTCCGGGAACTGCTCCAGCATATCATACCACCGGTACGCTTCATCCAGTTCATTATCCGCGGACCAGATCAGGATGCAGGTCCGGTTGGCGTTCTTTCTTACGATAACGCCGGTTTCTTCATAAACCTCCTGCAGGAACCCGGCGTCCTGGGGAAAAATCCCGCAGGCCAGCATCATATCCTGGAAGATCATAATCCCGTTTTCATCGCACAGGTCCAGAAAATGCTCCGACTCATAAATACCGCCGCCCCAGATACGCAGCATGGACAGGTTGGAATCCACCACTCTGCCGATGTAATAATCGTATTCTTCTTCCCGTATTTCCCCGTATACACTGTTAAGCGGCACCCAATTGGCCCCGCGGATAAAAAGCTTCTTTCCGTTAACACAGAAGAGAAAGCTTCTCCCGCCCTCGTCCTTTTCCTGAATCAGCTCCACCGTACGTATGCCGAACCGGAAGCTCTTTTCATCCAGCACACCCTCCTGTCCCTTCAGGCTGATGCGCACGTCATACAGGAACGGTTCCCCATAGGGCCTGGGCCACCACAGCCTGGGGCTGTCCAGGGAAAAGGAAAAGGCTTCCGCCTCCTTACGGGATAGCTCTCTGGCAAAAACCGTCTCGCCTCCGGCGCCGATTTCCACCAGAACGGTATACTCCTGTTCCCCTTCCCCATAGTCCAGGACACGGCACCGCAGGCTCATCTGCGCCCTGTCCTCTTCCAGCGTTTCCGTAACCAGCTGCGTCTCATGAAGGACGGCATGATCCCGGCTTTTCAGCAGTACCGGCTTCCAAATCCCGGTAGTGAGGCAATGGCCGCAGAAATCCCATCCCCAGTTCATCTGGGACTTACGAAGCAGCATTCTGGTGGTGTCGTCCTCCGGATAGATGCCTTCCCTGGACATTTCCGCGGTATAACCCAGAGGGGATATCACCTGGATCACCAGACAGTTTTCCTCCCCATAGCGGAGCAAATCCGTCACATCAAAGGCATATTCCAGATACATATTCCTGCACAGCCCTAAACAGATGCCGTTAAGCCAGATTCGGGCTATCGTATCGATCCCTTCAAAACAAAGCGTATTCTCCTTGTTTTCCAGATCCTTATCTATATAAAATGACCGGTAATACACCCAGTCCTTTTCTTCAATCCATCTTTCTTTATCCAGATCCTTGCCGTAATAATAGCCGTCAATATAACCATACCTTTTCAGGACTGTCCTGACATCCTCCGGCACCCTGGTATCCATCCAGTCATCAGGGTAAAATGCAGGACTCGTAATTTCATCGATAGAAAAGGAATGATAATCGTAAATTTTAAGTTTATAGTTTCCCTCTAACCCGGTAACTTTCATAGTGTCTCTCCCTATCCGCCCCGGCGGATCTCTCCCGTATGTTATGCCGAATAACCAGGCCGGGCAGCCCCGGCCTGGAAATACTTGCATTCTGCCGCAATAATTCTGTCTTACTCCTGTCGTCCGCCTGCAGCGGGACGCTCACCGGAACGGCTTACTTTCCAAGATATTCGTTAACCTGTCTCTGGTATTCTTCCACAACCTTGTCGATTCCTGCCGCTTTCATCCTGGACAGGGCCGCTTCATAGCCTTCCTCATAGGATACCAGGCCCAGCTTGATGGGATAAATGCTCTGCACCACTTCTGCCTGGCAGTTCGCATACTCGTCGGCCACGTTGGTGGGATCAAAGGTGAAGTTCAGCACGATGCTGTTTTCCGCATCCGGTTTTTCCTCGCCCATGATTTCAATGAACTTGTCATAGGTTCCCTTCTGGTATCTTTCATATTCCATATTGCCGATCATCCAGTCCGCATTGAACTCAAAGGCGGGATCGATCTTGCTGTATGATTTTTCCCCTTCGTCCGTCCAGGTAAGGCCTTCCACACCGTATACCATCAGGTCGTAATTTTCCTGGGAGGAATATACCCAGTCCATAAATTTAACTGCTTCTTCCGGGTGTTCGGAGGTAGCGGAAACCGCCGTGTCATTCCGGAAGGAGTTAGGACGGAACTGCTTTGCATCCTGGTTCAGATAAATGGAATCCAGTTCAACGCCCGGGATCCTTTCCTTCCATACTTCTTCCGTGTCCCAAAGCTGGCACTGATCAACCCAGATGAAATCACCGGTCAGCATGGTGTTCCAGCTTGACCAGCCGGAAGAAAGCACGTCCTCAGGAACATAGCCGCCTTCATAAAGCTTTCTGAAAAACTGGGCACACTGCTTGAACTCATCGGTTTCCATCCAGTTCTTTACGTTGCCTTCCTGGTCGATAAAAATCAAATCCTTCTGTACGGTAAAGGGATAGGTATCCAGTGTGCGGAACAGATAGGTAAAAGGCTCTTTAAACATGGGGATTACCACCGGCTTATTCTCGCCGTCCCAGTTTTCCGTGAATACCTCGCACATATGCAGCAGATCATCCATGGTCTGCGGATCCTCCAGGCCGTATTCTTCCAGCTTTTCCCGTCTTATAGTTATACAGTTGTTCTGATCCGCGGTTTCACACCAGTTGGCGGGAATCGTATAAATGTCCCCGTTCATGGTTGCGGATTCCCACATATAATCGGGAATCACCCGTTTCAGGTTTTCGCTTGCATTCACATATTCCGTTATCGGAACGATCCCTTCATTGGCGATAAATGAGGTGAAGGGCTTCTGATCCTCCATAATGCACAGCAGATCAAACTCTTCGCCGGAGGACAGCATCATATTCAGCTTGTCCTGGAACACATCGGAAGGAATATACATGATATTCAGCTCCAGGCCCGTTCCGTCCGCATCCAGCTTGTCGTTGATGGCCTGCACAAGCTCCGCATTATGATCCACCTCCGTACCGGGACGCAGATAGGTGATCACTGTTTTCTCTCCCGAGGCTTCCGGTTTGGCGCTCTCCGCTTCCCCGGTGCCTTCTGCCGCCGTACTCTCTCCCGCGGCGCTCTCTGCCGCTGCCGGCGCCTCTGACGCCGTTTCCTTTGCCGTGTTTCCACAGCCTGCAAGCAATGTGAAAGACATGCATGCACATAAAACCAACGCTAATACTCTCTTCATAAGTACCTCCTTATGTCTTTTGACATTTCTGCGGCCGCTGCCGCTTTTTCCTTTTGGAACCGTCCGGTCAGTTCTGAACGGCTCCTTTTTTTCCGCTTTCCGCGGAAGGTTGTTTTGTGCGTTTGCTTTTCCCCGGGCATGTTTACATACGCCCTATCCCTTAACACCTCCTATAACCAGACCTTTCACTATGTATTTTTGTAAAAACGGATATAACAGGATAATCGGGCCGATGGTGACCACCGCGGTAGCCATCTGCAGGGACTCCGTCGGGGTAAAGCCGCCTCCGGCAACCCCGGCGCTCTGCAGGTTCCTCATAAAATTCAAATCCGATTTGAGCTTCATCAGATAGTACTGGATCGGATAATACTTGGCGTCGGATACCAGCATGATGGAGTTCCACCAGTCGTTCCAGTAAGCGATTCCGTAAAACAGGCCCACCGTAGCCAGAATCGGTTTGCACAGGGGAAAATAAATCGTAAAGGCCACCTGTCCGTCATTGGCCCCGTCCAGCTTCGCGGATTCCATCAGGGACGTTGGTATCTCACTCATATAGTTACGTACCAGAAAGAGGTTAAAAGGCGTAAATATCAGATTAGGGATCAAAAGAGCCAGATAATTTTCGGAAAGCCCTATTTTTTTGCAAATCATATACCAGGGTACCATACCTCCGTTGAACACCATGGTCACAAAGAAAAACATGGCGATCCCGTTCCTGTATTTCACGGAAGGGTTGGCCAGGGAATAGGAGGCCATCGCCGTAATCATCACCGCCAGTACCGTACCAACCGCGGTAACAAAAATGGAATTCCCGTAGCACCTTAATACCTCCGCCCCATTCTCAAACAGCATGGCATAAGCCTCCAGGGTCACCTCCTGGGGGAAAAAGGAATAGCCGTTTCTTACAATCGCGGATTCCTTGGTAAACGAAACAATGAAGATAAGCAGCAGCGGAAGGACACAGAAGGCCGCCGTCAGCGAGGTGCACAGATAAATCAGGGTCTTTCCCCATGAGAATTTCTTTTTTTTCATCAGAACAACGCTCCTTCCGTAAATTTCTTCTTAGCCAGAAAATTGGAACCCCATACACAGATAAATCCCATAACTGCCTGGAAAAGGCTGATCGCCATGGCCTGGGACGGATTCCCCGTTGTCCGCAGGGTACGGAATACATAGGTATCGATAACATCCGTCTTATGGTAAAGCACCCCGTTATCCCCTACCAGGGCGTAAATCATACCGAAATCCCCATAGAACACCTTTCCCACGGAAATGATCCCCAGCATAATCACGGTAGGCATCAGCATGGGAATGGTGATTCTCCTGCACATCTGCCACCGGCTTGCGCCGTCCACCGCCGCCGCATCATAAAGTTCTTCATCAAAACCGGTGATGGTCGCCAGATAGATAACCATATTCATCCCCAAATCCTTCCACACCTTCAGGATAACCAGAATGATTGTCCAATACTTCGGTTCGTTATAAAAGTTGATCGGCTTCCCACCGAAGAACGTGAGGATATGGTTCAGCAGGCCATATTTGCTTCCGATAATTCCGTAAAGGATGTAATTCACAATAATCCAGGAAAGGAAATAGGGAAGCAGGTACGTGGACTGGGCCACTTTTTTAAAATATTTATTCCGGATCTCATTTATCATAATCGCCAGGGTCACCGCCGCCGTTATGGTAAACAGCAGAAACAGCAGATTCAGCTTCACCGTGTTCCCGATTATCAGTCCCGCGTCCTGGGATTTAAAGAAAAACTCGAAATTCTTAAGCCCCACCCATTTGCTTCCGAAAATCCCTTTTTTAAAACTGAATTTTTCAAAGGCAATCACCATATAGGGAATCGTAAAGTAACCAAAAATTAATGTATACAGCGCCGCCGGGATCAGCATCGCATACGATACCTTGTTCTTCCGTACGTCCGTAATGATATTGTATTTTTTCTTTTTCTCTTTTGCCATATCCTCTCTCCCTTATGCAATTCACAATATACCGTAGCTGTCATAACATACCATTCATACCATATATCCTTTTTATAAATCCTGACTGAAACAGTAACAAATCAGGTATATTTTTAGACATAATTGCGTTCCCCCTTTAATATCCGATACATACTCTTATTTATTATGTAAATAAAATAACATTTACCTTGTGCATTTTCAAGACATATACCAAATAAATCTTATTTTATACTCAATATACCATTTAACCCATTTTCATTCCGCCCCGGTCACAATCATCCTCCCCGGGACATAAAAAAAGCGCCTGCACTGTAAATGCAGACGCCGTTCTTTCTTTTGTTATGGGCTTCCTTTTGTTAGTAACCTCTTTTGTTAGTAACCTCTTTTGTTAGTAACCTCTTTTGTTATTAACTTATTCCGTTACAGAGAACTGATCCTTGCCCACGCCGCACAGAGGGCATACCCAATCGTCCCCGATAGCTTCAAATGCGGTTCCGGGTGCGATTCCGTTATCCGGATCTCCCAGCTCGGGATCATAAATATAACCGCAAACATCACAAACATACTTACTCATTCTACTCACCTGTTCCTTTCTCAGTTATAATATTTTAACCACAATATGTAGTATTATAACAAAAAGAAATATATATTACAATCCATCCGTAAAATTCACGGCTTTATTTTCAGCTTTATTTGAAACAAACTCCATCCGATTCTTTCTCCATACCGCCAGCCCCGTCCTCTTCTTTTCTGTTACGGATCTGTCTTAGATAATCCAATGCCACCGTACGGGATTCCCCAATTATGCCTGTTTTGGTTTCTATCCTTTTTTTATGTAAAAGCTCTTCCGTCTGGCTGCCCAGGCTGCCGCAGAGTACCACATTCACTTTCTGGCTTTCCAGATATGCCGGTATTTCTGCCGGACGGAATCCGGGGTTCGAGATTTCTGATTCTTTTGTTATTTTTCCGCTGTAAACCGTAAAAATACAAAATTTTTCGCACAGGGCAAAATGCCTGGCTACATGGTTTCCGGTGCTTGCAACGGCAATCTTCATCTTTTGTGCCTCCTATCTCTCCATCGATTCATCAAGTCGGTACTACGCCAAATCATCCAGCGTACAATCCAGTATTTCAGCTATTTCTTTGCCAAGCTGTATGGACGCCGCCTTGGTGCCTCTTTCAATCTGTGATAAATAGGACTGCCCTACCCCGATAGCGCTGGCCAGCTCCATCTGACTCAGCCCCTTTTCTTCCCGTCTTTTCTTGATATTTTCTCCAACAGACATAATTTTCCCTTCTTTCCCGTTTATTACTGTGGTAATATGTTTATATATTACCACAATAACAGTATATCCCACAAATGATGGATTGTAAATATTTGGTATCTCATTTGTTGGATTAAAGTTACAAATCAGACAGGAAATGCTGAACACAGGCTGAATTGTAACCATTACTTATATACAATAAAGGAGTTTCCTATGTACGAGTCTGCAAAAGTAGCCGAACGTATTAATAAGATTTTAAAGGAAAAAAATTTGCAGCAAAAGGATATGTTGGCAAGCAGCGGGTTGAGCAAAAATACGATTTCCTCCATGCTCTCACGTGGTTCCATGGTAAAGGCCGACAATCTTGCGAAAATCGCCGATTCTCTTTCCTGTTCTGTTGATTATCTACTTGGTCGCACCGAAAATCCGGAAATTAACCATACAATAAAAACAGCTGCGGATACCAAGGAAGTCCTGCGGAATATTCCTGTCATTGGTTCCGTTTCGAAATTTCCGGTCTCCTGTGCAGACGATGCGGTTCCCGGTTTCGTTTCGTCTTACAACAGATTGGTAGCATATGTGTTATTTGCAGATGATGGCAGTATGGAACCAGTCATAAAAAACCAGGAGTTCCTGGAAATTATCCCTCATACGGATTTGGATTCCGGCGAAATTGGTATATTTATGGCAGACGGGAAAACCGTCTGCCGCATGATAAAGCTGTATGTAAACAGGATCGAGCTCATTCCTTTTAATCCGGATTATTCTTCCTATCTGATTGCCAGGGACGCCACAGCCGATCTTAGGGTTGTGGGAAAGGTATCTCTTAACGCCATCCAATATGTGCGCCTGAAATCTTCCCCTTTTTTTCATAAATAATTAGTAAATTCTTTCGTTTTACTTCACAGAAACTTCAATCGTATAACACAAAAAGGTCACAATTATAAGGTATCCTATAATCACAGAAAGCCAATAACGCTTTTTCAATATAGATACTCTTTTTCATAACTCAAGCCAGTACCCCTAGGGTACTGGCTTCCTCCCTTTTTATAGCTGTTTTCTATTTTCTCCTGGCCGCCGTTTCCATCGGCAGTCCCGTATCATAATCCAGCTGCCTGGGTTCATACTCTTCATTTTCCCTCTGTCTGGTCATATGGCGGCTGTCCCAGTCACGTTCCATTCTGTGCCAGGGCCGATCCTCCCAATGATAGGAACGGAATGGATCCCTGGTCCGGTACATCTGGTCAATCAGCGCTTCATGTAACCGGTCACGGATACCGCTCACGCCTTCTTCCTGAATCAGATTTACCATTTCATCCGGATCCTCCTGCAGATCATACATCTCATCCGTATCCAGCAGATTGACTATCAGCTTATATCTGCCGTCAAATATACAGCGCATAGGCTGAAAGGAACCAAACCCGTCGTGATCCACCTCATACCTGCCGTATTCCACAAAAATGTGGTCATTCACACGCACGCTGCCGTCCTTCAGCTCGGGATACAGGCTCTTCCCTTCAAATGCCTTCGGGACGTCAATGCCCATCATCTCGAAAACAGCGGGTGCCAGATTGATATGGGATACCGGGTTCTCGTCCACCCTGCTGCCAAAACCTTTGATCAGGAGCGGGATACGGGCATTCTCTTCATAAGGTGCCGGGCCTTTTCCGATCAGGGAATGGGAAAACAGCATATCCCCATGATCCGAGGTATAGATAATGACTGCGTCCGGCGCATAGGTTTCCGCTGCCTCCAGCACCCTTCCGATCTCATAGTCCACATAGGAATTGCACCCGAAAAATTCCTTATGGGATGCCCGGAATTGCGGATCCTGTGTCAAATGGCGGAAGGGCTTTGCCCACAGCCTCTGGAATTCCGGCTTGTCCGCAAGCGTATCGTCAAAATTCTTCGGCCGCGGCAGCTTATAATCCGCATACATGTCCACGTACTTCTTCGGGCAAAGGAAGGGGCCGTGAGGCTCATCAAAGGATGCCACGCAGAAGAAATCCTCATCGTTGTAGTTTTTCAGGAAGTCAATCGCCCTGTCCGCCACCCGGTGGCCGAAGGTGAATTCCTCTTTGATATCATATTTTTCAATACTGTCGGTCCTTCTGGACAACAATCGTTCCTCCGGGGTCAGCTCCTCCAGGTAATTTCTCATATCATACCAGTA
Organism: Eisenbergiella sp. OF01-20; assembly: GCF_003478085.1. Taxonomy (NCBI): domain Bacteria; kingdom Bacillati; phylum Bacillota; class Clostridia; order Lachnospirales; family Lachnospiraceae; genus Eisenbergiella; species Eisenbergiella sp. OF01-20. The sequence continues at coordinate 139,761 of NZ_QUES01000015.1, forward strand.
ATTTGTGTCCCAGCCCTCCGGGCACCTGCCCAGTCCGAAATAGTCGCCCCCGTCCAGATGCCATTTGCCGATATAAGCCGTATGTATCCCGTGATCGGACAAGCGCTTTCCTATGCTCTGCACATTTCCCGATACCCCCATGGAATTGGACCAGGATGCACAGGAATGGGGATAGCACCCCAAAAAGATACCCGCCCTGGCCGGCTGGCACAGGGGCTGGGTGGTATACGCTTTATCAAAGCGGATCCCTTCTGCCGCCAGCCTGTCCAGATTCGGCGTATGCATATCCGGATTCCCGTAGCAGCCCACCATGTCTGCCCTCTGGGAATCGGTCATCAGAAATAAAACCTTTCTTCTGCTCATTATTTTCCTCCCTGATTTTTCATTGTAATCGTTCGTTTCCTGTATCCATAGTATCACAACCCTTCGTCCGGGGGCAAGCAGGCCTGCCTTTCTTACGGTTCGGGCAGCAGATGGGCAGACCGGCCTGACCGGTTACGTAAATACGGTACAGCGCCTCTTCCCCTTCTGTTTGGAACGGTACAGAGCCTGATCCGCCTGCCGGTACAGAAGTTCAAAGGAACAGCCGCAGGGTGCATCCGCTATCCCTATGCTGCAGGATACCGGAAAAGAGGTCTGCTCCGGCGTCCGGATCTGCCCGAGCCGCTCCATCAGCTCCGCCGCTTCCTTCTTCTCCAGCTCCTTTGCGCTTCTCCCGGTAACAAATACCCCGAACTCATCACCTCCCAGCCTTCCGCAGACACCGTTCTCCCCAAACACGTCTTTTATAATGTCCGCCACAGCCACTAAAATGTGATCCCCGAACGGATGCCCCCAGGTATCGTTGATGGCCTTGAAATTGTCGATATCCAGCATGAAAAAGGCCCCTTGTCCCTTCTCCTGCCCCTCCTGCAGTTTTTCCACACATGCGACAAATGCCGCCTTTTTATAAAAGGAAGTCATATCGTCGCGTTCCGCCCTGCTGCGCATCTCCATTTCCCGGCGTTTCTGCTTATCAATATCCTTTACATACATAATTCCTTTCGAATCGCCGGTCACACCGTCTGTAATCAGCCGGATTACCGTCACCGCCCAGAAAGCTTTGCCATCGGGACGCTGCAGCCGGTATTCGCAGCTGATTTCCTTTTCGTTTTTGCGGATGGCTTCCCTGATATTTTCCAGGGAAAGCCTGTTCAAAAAAGCGGGGCAGTCTTTGTCAATGACATAGTTATAAATATTATCCTGAACAAATTTCTCAAAAGGAGTACCCGGCTCCACATAGGCACACAGTTCTTCATTCACCTGGCACTTCTCAAAACAGTTTTTCGTAAAATTGATAATATAAAATGCAATCGTATCCGCAAGCACCGCTTTCTGGAACTGTTCTTCCGCCAGAAAGGCCTTTTCACCGATTTCCTCCCGCAGGCTGCACAGCAGCTTTTCCGCTATCTTTAACGGATATGCCTCCATATTTTCTTCCGTTGCGATAGGTGCCGATGCATGAAGCCCGCATATTTTCCATTCTCCGTCTTCCTTGATGAATACGAGGGTCTGCAAAAGCCTGCTCGTCATAACACTGCCGTTTTCTTCCCTCCGGATACTGATCGCACCGCAGGCATTGGCAAACCGGCCCTGATGTACCAGCACCTCCATGTTGTCATAGTCCAGGGAATAAACAGCGATATCCGCCTCCCGCAGACCTTTCTCAAAAATTTCCCGTATCTGATCCCTGGAATTGACAAATCCCTGTTCCCCTATTCCTATCCCGATTACGCTGCCGGCCACACACCGAAGAACCTTCCCTATATCCTTTGATACCAGCCCGCCGTCTTCAAAATCCCGGAATACCTGCGCGATCTGTTCTTCGTCTGTCATCCATATCCCTCCGCCCTTAAACTGTTACTTTTTATTTTACCTTTTTCATATGGAATTAGCAAGCTATCGCCCAAATATTCAACAAGAAAAGGCCGCCCGCTAACGGCCGCCTTTTCTCATATTCTATCTCATGTATCGTTATCATTCCTGATGAAAATTTTCACGGGCCGGATGTAAATACCGTCTTCCTGCAGAAAACATTCCGCTTCCCTGCCGAATCCATCACTTAATATCATACACACTGCGCAGCGAAAGTTTATCCGCCTTCCCTTCCAGAATCTGAATCTGCCGCACGCCGGCATTCATATCAAAAAAGTTATCGGACAGCACCAGATCATCCGCTTCATTCCGTATTTCCACGCTTTTCGCATAAGCCTGCGCCTTAACGGTAATCACGTCCCGATCCACCTCGCAGGTAAGCCCGGGATCCTGGTAAGCGAAATATTTGGGATAGGAGAAATTAACCGTGCCTTCCGAGAGGATCACGCCGTCCATTTCCATTTCATAACTCACATAATTGGTGCGCAGATCCGCTTCCGGGAAAAGGATCTTATCCAGCCAGACGCTGGTAAGTGCGGGGACGGATAGGCTTTCCTCGCCGCTTCTGCAGATTTTTGCTGCGGGTGTGCGTAAGGCCCACCGCACCGTAACCAACGCCTCATGCATGGTTTCATTGGCTACGTTGAGACGGATGGATTTCTCAAATGCAAAATGCTCCCGGTTCATGTTAGCTTCCGCGCTCATCATCCCCTGTTCTTCACAGGACAGCAGGATGGGCGCAAAGAAACGCTTCGCATAATAATGCAGTGCCTTGAGCCTGCCGGTATAGTCCACGCTGGACCAGGAAACCACGGGCCAGCAGTCGTTCAGCTGCCAGTATATGGCCCCCATACAGCGTCCCCGGTTGCGCCGGAAGTGCTCTACGCCGTAACGGATGGCATCCGCCTGCAGCAGCTGGGAAGCATAAATAAAGGTATCAAAACCGGATGGGTATTTGTAGGTCTGCTGCATATACCCCATAATTTTCCCATTGGCACTGTACTGGCGCTGATGCTTCTCACAAATATACGAGAACGCATTATAATCCTCCGGATCATCCGTAAAGGTTTCCATAGTCTTGACGGACGGGAATGCCTGGAAACCGAATTCGGAGGCGTACCGGAAAAAATACTTCCTGTATTCGGAAAACGGCTTGTTGCCGTGCCAGACCGCCCAATAATGCACGTCGCCCCGATCCGGATCGTTCGGCTCGTCCAGGCAGCCGCCCGAGGACGGGCTGGCCGGCCAGTAAAAGGCCTGGGGATCATAGGTATGCACAATCTCCGGGATAATCCGCTCAAACATCAGGAAATAATCCCGCACCTCACTGGCCTTGGTGAGCCAGCTGTTGCGTTCAAAAACAAACTGTTCCATTTCATTATTTCCGCACCAAAGCCCCATTGAGGCGTGATGGCGGATCCGTTTGACATTTTCGATAAATTCCTGGCGTATGTTGGCTTCAAAAGCCGGTGTCAGCTCGTATACCGCACAGGCAAACATGAAGTCCTGCCAGACCATAAGGCCCAGCTCATCACAGATATCATAAAACCAGTCGCTTGGATAATAGCCGCCGCCCCATACCCGGATGGCATTGAAATTGGCAAACCTGGCTTTCTCCAGCAGCTTCCTCGTGGTTTCAGGTGTCACTCTTCCCAGAAGATTGTCCTCCGGGATATAATCCGCTCCCATGGCGAACACCGCGACGCCGTTTACCTCATGGGCGAAGCTTTCTCCCCATTCGTCCTTTTCCCTGCGCATAGTCATGGTGCGCAGGCCGATTCGCTTCTCCCAGCTGTCTATTTCCCGGCCGTCGGAATACAGGCTCACCTTTACCGTATACAGATCCTGGGCGCCATAGCCGTTAGGCCACCACAGCTTCGGATTCTCTATTATGATTTCCCTGGGAGAATCCTCATAAACCGTTCTGGTCCCGTCGGGAGCGGTGATCGCAGCCGTGTAGCTCATATGCTGCCCGCAGCCTCCGAACACGCGGCCTCCCGTAACATCCATCCGCTTCGGCACTCCGTCCGTAATCCCTGCCGTTTCTTCCGTCACCTGCAGCTGAAGTCTCACCCGGCTGACGCAGCGGTTGCCGAGAGCGGCTATCGCCCTGTCGCTGTCCGCCTCCGGAACCCGTTCATGCTCCTGCAGGATCAGGACATTATCAATACGCCCCCTGTCTATCCCCAGCAGGGTCACCGGACGGAAAATACCGGCATCCGGCAGATGGGCACCCCAATCCCAGCCGAACATATAATGGGCCTTCCGGATATGGACAAATCCCTCCAGCGTATCGTCATTCCCCAGTGTGCGGCATTCCCGGAACGCCTCCCGGATATATTGATTGGGGGAGTGCAGCACCACCTTCAGTTCGTTTTCCGTAGGTTTTACCCGCTCTCTGCAGTCATATTCCCAGATCCGGTGCATACTGTACGCATTTCCTAAATGCTCCCCGTTCAGATAAACATCCGCAATGGTATCCAGACCGTCAAAGCGCAGAAGGATCCTGTCCTTTTCCCGAATCTCCTCCGGACAGTCAAACTGCATGGAATATTCGTAATCATATTCCATCAGCGCAAGAGCCTTGTCCTCGTTATCCTTCCAGAAAGGATCCTCCATCCTGCCCGCGGCAAGCAGATCGCCGTAGACACTGCCGGGCACGGCGGCAGGCAGCCACTCCATTTCTCCCAAACGCCGCATTTTCCAGCCCGTATGCAAGGTTTTTTCCGTCATCCTTTTCCCTCCTCTGCCCGCAGGTAATCCCCATACCAGACAATAAGCTCCTGGATACGGGAAAGCTCCGATTCCTTGCTCACCCTGCGGTATATTTCTTTGTAATGATACAGCCAGTTTTCCAGTTCCTCCGCCAGCTGCCAGGCATCCGGCTGCTGCTCATAGGAAAGGCCGTAATTCCTTGAGGTAACCACCTTCCCCAGCTCGTTAAACAGCCGTATGGCATCCACCGCCACCAGATAGGGCTTCACCAGTTTTGCTTTTCCGGCTTCCATATGCACAATACATCCGTAAAGCTTCCGGCTGATCTCTGAAAGCCTCCGGTTTTTCCCGTCCACATCCTCCATCTCCCCCAAATGCTCCGCGATGTAGGCCTTATGATCTTCCGTGAATTCCGGAACCTCTCCCAACTCCTTAAACCGTATGGCCGTTTCCCATGCAAAGGCGCTTTCCCCGGCAGCGGAGGCGGCAATACCCACAAACTGCTCTTTTTCATCCCCGAACTCCAGCCGGGAGATCTGCCTGTTGATTTCTTCAAAAGCAGGTATCTTCCCGTTCCAGGAAAAAGCCGCCCCGTATATCATGCCCACAATCCCCAATTCCGGATGGTTTACATGAAGGAAATCCCCCCAGTCCGTGTTAAGGACGCCGATGGAATGGTATTTGGCCGCATAGCTGCACATACGCCGGATATTTTCATAGGAATTTTCTATGAGATAAACGAACTGGTTCCAGCCGCAGGCACCCGGGCAGCTGTACTGCACCGCTCCGGCGTCCGAAAGCCACCTGGTCTCGTCCTCCCTCTGGTACTTCGCATACCCCCAGTTCAGACATATGGTTTCCTTCGGAAGCTCCTTAATCATCTCCGGGAAGCCGCAGATAATATCCCCCCAGAACATAGGCCGTCTGCCGTTCTCCACCAGGAATTCGCACAGCGCTTTCACAAAATCTATGTAAATCCGATCCACGCCCTTTTCCGCAGCCGCGGCTGCGCTCTTCCCTTTTCCCAGGTCAAAGGTTTCGTCCGCACAGATATTAAACTGTCTGGAGGTAAAAAGAGGCATGAACTCCTTTATTTTCCCCTTGATGAAAGAAAGGCTTTCCGGATCCGTCACATTGATGGTATGGTGGTGCATCCTCCCCCGCAGGGAAAAGGGCATCTCCTGTGCCCCTTCCAGTTCACACAGATGGGAATACCCCCTGGAACTAAGCACTTTATAAAGATGGCCGAAGCAGGAAAGGGAAGGCACCAGCTCAATCCCCCTTTCCGCGCAGTAATGATCCAGCTCCAGGATTTCAGCGGCCGTCAGGGGTGTATCATCCCGCCATATCTCACTGAAATCCCGGAAAAGAAAGGTATGTTCTATATACAGCTGCAGCTGGTTCATCTTATAATATGCCATCCGGTCGGCCATTTTTTTCAGGAAAGAAAGCTTCGGGACACGGCCTCTTGTAACATCATGGTAAAAGCCCCTGTTGGGGATGTCCGGCCTGTCCTCTATCACTGCAAAAGGCAGCACTGCCCCGCATTGCTCCACCATCTGCAGAAGCGTCTGGCAGCCATACCAGACACCCGCTTCTCCTCCGCAGATACGTACATTTCCTTCATCAACCGTCAAATGGTACTCTTCTCTTTCCATCTGCGGGCATTGCTCTAAAATCACATCGCCTCTCCGGCCTTCCCCTCTTGTCAAAGCCAGGCCAAAACCCAGCTTTTCCTCCAGCGCTTTCTGAACAAGCCCCGCCTGTCCCGTAAGCTTTTCCCCGCAGGAGGGATCCAATACCAGATAGCTGCGGTACGACAGGACAAACGACTTCTGCTCTTCCCCGGAATCCTTATATTCCACTTTCATGGGCTGTGGTATAAAATACATAATTTTTTCTCCTTTTATTCGAATCCTTTCTATGCTGCAACAGGCAGGCAAACCTGGACTGTTACCGTGCAGATCTGTCCAAATCGTTTGCATATTTTTCCAACAATAATGCAATTCCGTATTCCCTGGGTGTTCCCTGCAGCCTTTCCATATAGCTTTGCAAATTCCCCCTGCAGTGCTCCGGCCCGCCTTCCCGCATCACCGTCCACATAGGATCCACATCATATGCCGACGTTTTCATCATGGCATCATTCCAGTCCAGTATCAGCTTAGCCCCCTTCGCACACAGATCCGGGCGTTCCGGCGCCAGATTATGCAGCTCATGGGGATCCGCTTCCACGTCGAACAACATTTCATCCGGAAGCAGATGGTAGCCTCCGTGTATGGTGCGGATGTATACATAGTTGTCAAAACGCGCGCTTCTCTGGCACACATGGGCGCACTGGGTGAGTATCGCAAAGGACCTGGAGCAGTCTGTTCCCTCCCGGAGCGTGCCCGCAAAGGAAACACCGTCATAACGGTAGTTTCCGAACCGTTCCGTTCCCAGCAGCTCCTGTATGGTCGGCAGCAGATCCACGTTGTCATGGAAACCTCCCACATGCCTTCCGCCCTCCACACCGGGCCATTTCAGGATCATAGGGATACGGCACACCGGTTCATCCGCCATGCCATGCTCGCCGTAAACGCCGAATTCACCCAAATCCTCCCCGTGATCCGCAGTGATGATGATCGCCAGTTCTTCATCATAGAGACCTTTTTCCTTCAGGTAATCCAGAATCTTTCCGATATTCTCATCCGTATACCGCACACCATCGTCATACAGATCTATTACATGCTTTGCCTCCTCTTTCGTCTGCAGCCTCCCCGGATGCTTGGGCCATTGTTCAAAGGTATCGTCATTCCACATATTGATCTCGTTTGCCCCGTGAGGACCGATATGCAGCAGATGCTCTTCGAATATCTCCTCCGTAATCCAGTCGTCCGGCAGCGGCGTCCCCTGGAACCGGCTTTCATAATCCGCCGGCGTCCGGTATGGGGTATGGGGATCCCAGTAGTGTACATGCAGCATCCAGTTATCCCCGGAGCCGTTACGCTCCAGCCAGTCCAGCACATGAGGCGTCACCATCTCCGCCGATTCACCGCCCCGTTTCCCCACATTGAAGCACTCGTTAAAGCCCGCATTGAACCACCAGGCGGAATGACGCTCCGCAAAAGTGGAAAAGGATACGGTATGGAAGCCGGCCCTTCGAAACTGCATGAACAAGCCGTTTTCCGACATTTCATCCGTAAAGCTCCGGCTGCTGCCCTGCAGCCTCATATCCGCGGCAGTGCCGCCGTGTCCCACGATCCCGTTATGGATGCCGTACTGCCCTGATATCAGCGAAGCCCGTGAAGGCAGACAGGGCGCATTGGGACAATAATACCGGTCAAAACACACCCCCTCTGCCGCCACGCTGTCCATAACCGGCGTCGTATCCCTCCCATAACCGTAACACCCCATATGATCCGCCCGCAGGGTGTCGATGTCAAACATAATTACACGCATTTTTTCTCTCCTTTTCTTTTAGCTGTTACCGGTTCCCTGTGCGGCTGCCTTTGCCGCCCCGTCCTGTGCCCCTC